>JAZSAH010000149.1:0-9642 GCA_045601745.1 Acutalibacteraceae bacterium | reverse complement strand
TCTTCCGCCGCATTTGAATCTGCAATGTTGCAGAAAGTGTCAAGGCAGGAAACCGTCAGTGAATTTTCGCGGAGCTTATGAACGGTTGCGGATGAATTCTGTTTATTGAAAGGTGCATCGTTTCCGGTGAACCTGTCGTCTGTTATATTGTGGATTTCAATGCCCGAAAAACCGAGCTCGTTGGCAGTGCTTACAAATTCAGACCATGAAAGCTCCTGCCATCCGTTTGTGGAAAATGACAGTTTCATATAGCTTTCTCCTCATAGACAATTTTGTTGAGAGCATTGATATAAGCAACTATGCTAGCGCCGATGATATCTGTTGAAACACCCTTGCCCGAATAAAGCTTGCCGTTTGAACGGAGCTTCACAAGAGCTTCACCCATGGCTTCACGGCCTTCGGTGACCGACTGAATCTGGAAATCGTCAAGCTCATAGTGGTGACCTATAATCTGCTCAATTGTATGGAATGCGGCATCAATCGGACCGTCGCCCATGCATACCGCTTTGAGAGTTCTGTTTCCTTTTTCGAGAGTTATGTTGGCTGTTGAGGAAATAACGTTTCCGGCGTTGATAACATAGCTCTGGAGTCTGTAGGTGGGAGGCACCTGGTGAGCAACGTTTGCAATGATTGCATCAAGCTCTTTTGCACCGACCTGCTTTTTGACCGAAACATTTCTGAATGCCTCAAAAACCTTTGCCGTGTCATCCTCGGAAAGCTCATATCCGAGAGAAACAATTGCGTTGCTTACCTTCGCAATGTCGGCTGTATCGTCAAGAAGAACCGTGCTTCCGTATTCTCCGATACCCTCGGAAGCGGCAAGGCTCTTATGGGTTTCACTTGTCATGCGGAGAATCTGACCTGCCGAATGATTGATAGCCATGGAATTTACCGAATAGCTGACATCGAGGGTGTGACCCTTGACCTGAAGTGCCTTCATAACCTTTTCGAGGTCTGCCATTGTTTCGCTGCCGACACAGGTTTTGACCTGAGCAGCACCTGCACCTATGCAGGCGAATATGCAGGCGTTTGCCATATCAAGAGCGTCGCTGCATTCAACTCCGAGAGCAATATCCGAAACAGCGGGAACGGCTTGGTAAAGCTCGTCTATAAGTGAAACGAATTCACGGGGAAGGAATGCGCCTGCGGTATCGCAGAGTGTAACGGTTTTTGCGCCGTTTTCAATTGCGGTTTTTACCGCTTCGAAAAGATATACCTTTTCAGCTCTTGTTGCGTCAACAGCGGCAAATTCAACATCGCTGCAGATTGAAGAGCAGTGAGCTGTCAGTGTTCCGATAAGCTCAAGCATCTGAGCAGGCTTTTTATGGTAGAAATATTCCATCTGAACTGCCGACACGGGAAGCGAAACAACGAGTCTGGGCTTCTTTGTGCCCGAAATTGATTTCATGGCTCTGTCTGCTTCTTCAACCGTACTGCCGACGGGACAGGATAGAATGCTGTTCTTTAGGAGGGGACTTATAGTGCGCAAAACAAGAGTATCGATTTTTTCATCGGTAATGGGAGCTGCTTCAATAACATCGATATTGAGCTTATCGAGCAGCTTCGCAATTTCAAGCTTTTCCTTGAAACTCAGGGCAATATCGCCCTTGTGTGCGCACTCTCTGAGCGTTGCGTCGGTAATTGTGATTTTTTTCATGCTAATCTCTCCTTTTTGAACAGCATTTCCTGACGGAATATGCATTTTTGCTGATAAAAATACTTATGCACTATAAGTTCCGTATATTATAATATAAAAGCACACGCAAAGTCAACCCGAATTGACTCTATAAAATCCGTCATAATCAAAAATCGTAGACTGCAACAACTTTAATTTTTTTATGATAAATATGTATGTATAAATTGCACAACAGATAATATGCTGATTTGTTAAAAACATAAAAGAAAAAGCAGCCGGAGAAAAATCTCCGACTGCAGGATATGCTTGGATTAATACTTGAAGTTCTTGTAAAGAATATGAGTTTTGCCTGTTGCGTTGCCGCCGCCTGCTGCATCGATAACAACATCGATATCGAATTCAACAGTAAGGCTTACAAGGTGACCTGTTGCAACATCAACAACAGCAACAACCTTTGCGTTCTTGTAGCTTTCTTCAATAACTGCGCTGCTGAGAACTTCGCCGATTGCGCTGTAGATAACGGGAGCTGTCTTGTGGTCGAAATAGCTCTTGTCTGCATCACCAACGCAGATACCGCACTTATCGATGGGGGAGTTGTTGTATTTTTCATCTTTTGAAGCCTTGCTGTTGCCGGGCTTAACATCGAGTGTAATTGTGTACTTGCCGTTGCTTTCTGTGCACTTTGCAGCTGTTACGTCAGCAGCGGTAAGAGTGCTCTTGCGAAGATAATGATGAGGAACGTCGCTTTCCCACTGACCCTTTGTTACGTCCATTGTGTATCTGTTTTCAGCACCGATACCCATGAATGAATAGATAAGGTCGCCGAATGTCTTGAGAAGGAAACCTGCATTAAGAGTTTCGTTATCTGTGTAGCGTTCTTTGTTGAAGCCAACCTTTGCTGCATATGCATCATTGATTGTCTTGTTGTAGTAAGCAATAATTTCGTCTTTTGTTGCAGGAGCTGCTGCGGGAACGGCTGTTGTTGTTTCTGCTGCTGCAGTTGTTGTTTCGTCTGCAGCTGTTGTTGATTCGCCTTCAACGGGAGCTGCTGTTGTGTCTTCTTCAACTGCCGCTGCTGTTGTGTCTTCTTCAATTGCTGCTACGGTTGTGTCTTCTTCGACTGCTGCTGTGGTTGTTGTGGTTTCTTCGGGTTTTTCTTCCTGACCGCATGCTGCAAAGCTGAAAAGAAGTGCAGCGGCGAGGAGAATTGCGAGAATTTTTTTCATGGGATTTACTCCTTTCATATTTGACACCTTACGGTGTTTGTTCCATGTTTAAACGGCATCGATAAATCTGAGGAATGCCGCAAATCCGTTTTCGTCACGCTTAAAAACGCCTGCGTGTTCAAGAACGGTTGCAAAGACCTTGCCGACCTCTGCGTGAATGATATCGGTAACATTGCCGGAATTGATATCGGGATATTTTGCAATGAATTCTTCTGCCCAGTCCGCATGACCTGCGGTAAGCGGATTGGCACGCAAATCCCTGCCTTTTATGATTGCATCCGCAAGTTCTTCAAGCTCATCCTTGAGTCTGGGAGGAAGAACTGCAAGACCCATAACTTCAATAAGACCGATATTTTCTTTCTTGATATGATGAAGCTCTGCATGGGGATGGTAAACACCCATGGGATGCTCATCTGTTGTTATGTTGTTGCGAAGAACGAGGTCGAGCTCATATTTTTCGCCTCTGCGTCTTGCAATGGGGGTGATGGTATTATGAGGTGTATCGCCCGAAAATGCATAAACAAATGCACTTTCATCCGTATAATTGCGCCATGTGCCGAGAATTTTGTCTGCAAGCTCAACCAGCTTTTCGGGTGACTCCGAAAGCAGACGGATTGTTGACATCGGCCACTTTACAATGCCTGCTTCAACATCCTCAAAGCCTTTGAATTCAACCTTTTTCTCAATCGGAGCTCTTTCCATTGCAAACTCATATCTGCCGCCCTGGAAATGCTCATGGCTGAGAATAGAACCTCCTACAATGGGAAGGTCTGCGTTTGAACCGACAAAATAATGGGGGAACAGACCGACAAATTCAAGCAGCTTCGAAAAAACGGCTTTATCGATTTTCATCGGAGTGTGTTTGCTGTTGAAAACAATGCAATGTTCGTTGTAGTATACATAGGGTGAATACTGCATGAACCAGTCCGAATTATCAATGGTAATCGGAATAATTCTGTGATTTTGTCTTGCAGGAAAATTGACTCTGCCTGCATATCCTTCGCATTCACGGCAAAGCTGACACTTGGGATAACCCGCCTGTGGTGCGTTTCTTTCGGCGGCAATTGCTTTCGGGTCTTTTTCGGGCTTTGAAAGATTAACGGTTATGTCAATCGTGCCGTAATCACCGTCATGCTGCCATTTGAGAATTTTTGCGATTCTGTCTCTGCGGATATAATTTGTATCACCGCTGAGCTTATAGTAGTAATCCGTCGCTTTTTCGGGAGATTCCGAATAAAGTCTGCCGAATTTTTCAATAACCTGAGAGGGTCGGGGAGTGAGAACGCCCATGATTGCCGTATCAAAAAGGTCACGGTAAACAATGGAATCCTCGATTATGCCTTTTTCAACCGCATAGTTGCAAATTGCATTAAGAATAATGTTTATTTCGCCCGATGCTTCCTCGCATGAAGCGTCATATTCGTCTTTTTTGAGTAAAAACATAACTGCGTTTGTGCAGTAAACTCTGTCGCTTTCTTCGATAAGACCGTTTCTGACGGCATAAGAAATCAATGCTTTTATGCTTGAATCAATCATAAAATAACCGCACTTTCGATGGAATATTATCACTATTATATACTTTTCGTCGCAACGTTGCAAGTGTTAATTGAAAATTATGCAAACAAAGTGTATGATTTTTCAGAAAAATGTGATATATTGAGTATATCGAAAAATGAAAGGGGATAAAAATGAGCGCTTCCGATATGATTATATGCATACTGTTCACAACACTTGCAGCAAGCTACGCATGGGGAATGAGAGGCACCGTTATCGGCGGAGAAAAGGGCGCAATGCTGCCCGGTGCATTTATCGGTCTGATTCTTGCGTGGTTCTCGGGCGGTGCGATAAGAGATAATTTCTGGTTCCCTGCGGCGGCAGGTCTTATGGGTATGACCTTCGGCGGCACTGAGCCATACGGAGAAACAATCGGTATGGTGCTTCACAGAGGCAGACCCGACTATAACCCCGTGAAAGGATATTTTGGTCTTGCATTCAAAGGTGCGCTTTGGTTTTCAATCTGCGGCGGGTTTATCGCCATATCCCTTGCGTCGATGAGTAACACCGTTTATTCATCCCGTGACCTTGTGATATTCATGGCTCTTGTTCCCGTTATACAGCAAATCGGCTACAGGATTTTCAATCAGCCGTATGATAAAGAAAAGGGCGTTTATCCTAAAATATTCTATTCGCTGACTCGCCGTGAAGAATGGGGAAGCAACCTTGCGCTTCTTATTGCCATGATTGCATTTGCGGTCATAAAAGGCGATGACTTCACTCTTGCCATGACGGCAGGCGGATTCGTTTTCGGAGCGATCGGCTGGCTTGCTGCGATGAAGCTTTATGAGATATCTGCATTTCCGATGAAAAACGGAAAATATATTTTCGGAAAGCTCAGTGAAAAGCATCTTGTTGACGGCTGGAAAATTATGGAATTTACCCTTGGCGCAATCGGCGGCTTCGGTCTTGCTCTGACCTATTGCATAAGGTTCGGCTTTGTTGAAAAATATAATGAAATAATGGCTCTGAACGGCGTGAAACTCCTTTCGGAAACGGTTGATTATTCCGCAGCTTTTTTCTGCGTTACATTGGCGCACGGGATAGTTATGGTCAACCTGTATGCGCTCTTGAGTGAAAGAAAAGGCAAAAAGGTGAATTCGTATGTCTGCGACATTATCGAGAGACTGTTTTATAATATAATTCCCATGATATTGATTTTTCTCGGTTCGCAATTTGCGGCAGTATATTCAACCGTTTTTATGCTCGTTTTTGTTCTTTCGGTCAAATGCGTTTTCGACCGTTTCCCCGAAGCGAAACTGCTGCCCCTTGCGGCCGTTATTCTGACAGCTGTATGTTCGGTTGTTCTGTTCGGCTGTTTTTATCCCGAATACTGCACACCTTTCAACATCGTTTTAATCGGCACTGTTCCTTATCTCATCACAGAGCTTATCTGCGTTATATGGAAAGCAACAAGAAACGGTAAAAATGTATCGGATGTTATATCAAAAACATCGTTTGCAACTGTTTTTCCGTTCATGGTTATCCAAAGTATATTGATTATAATTATTTCATATAAAATTTTTTCTGTTTAGTATTTACTTTTTTATTTTCGTGTGTTAAAATATTAAAGTATAAAAGTGAACGAAAGGCGGTTCTGTAATGAGCGCAAAATTTAAGGATGCAAACGTAGATTTTCTTTTCGAAGCAATTCTCAATCTTGAAACGCTGGATGAATGCTACGATTTTTTTGAAGATCTTTGCACCGTAACCGAAATCAAGTCGATTTCTCAGAGAATTGTTGTTGCAAAAATGCTTCGCGATAAAAAAGTTTATAACGAAATTGTTTCCGAAACAGGTGCAAGCACCGCAACCATCAGCCGTGTCAACCGTTCTCTCCAGTATGGCTGCAACGGATATGAGGTCGTGTTCAAGAGGATGGAAAAGTAATGTCATACGATGATTTTTCGAGATTTTATGACTTGCTGACCGATAATGTTGAGTATAAGAAGCGTGCAGATTATTTTTGCAGGCTTCTTTCCATGTGCGGAACAAACGGCGGAATTCTTCTTGACCTCGGATGCGGAACGGGAAATATGTCGTTTGAAATGGCAGACAAGGGTTTTGACGTTATCGGTGTTGACAGCAGCATAGGAATGCTCAATGCAGCTCAGCAAAAAATGTTTGAAAACGGAAAACATATTCTTTTGCTCAACCAGAAGATGCAGGAAATTGACCTTTACGGTACGGTTGACTGCGCTGTTTGCGTGCTTGACGGGATAAATCATCTTGATAACGCCGACGATGTTAAAGAAACCTTCAAAAAAGTTTCTTTGTTTATGAATAAAGGCGGAGCATTCGCTTTCGATGTGAACACAATTCATAAGCATAAAAACATCCTTGCGGACAACGCTTATGTTTTTGAACCCGAAGGTGTTTTCTGTGCATGGCAAAACAGCTATAACCCCGATGATAACAGCGTGGAAATAACCCTTGATTTCTTTGAGGAGGAAGACGGGGTTTATTACCGTTCATCCGAAAGCTTTACCGAAAAAGCCTATGAACTTGATATTATAAAAATGTGGCTTGAGGAAGCAGGCTTTGAGGTTGTCGGTGTATATGATGATATGACAACGGAAAATGTCGGACCCGACAGTGAAAGGGCAGTATTTTTAGCAAAGAAGAAGTGATATTATGAGTGAACTTGTAAGAATGATTTCTAATGACGGCACTCTGACCGTCATAGCGGTGGACAGCACCGATATAATTAATAAAATGGAAAAAATCCATGTGACCTCTGCCGTAACCTCTGCGGCACTCGGCAGACTTCTGACAGCAGCTTCAATGATGGGCGCTGTTCTTAAGGGCAAGGATAACAGCGTTACCCTTCGCCTCAACGGAAACGGTCCCGCAGGCTCCCTTATCGCTGTTTCTGACAGCGAGGGCAATGTAAGAGGATATGTTGCAAATCCCGTTGTTGAAATCCCCTTGAACGACAAAGGAAAGCTTGATGTTGCAGGTGCGGTAGGTACAGACGGAACATTGACCGTAATGAAGGACCTCGGTCTGAAAGAACCTTATATCGGACAGATTCCCATTGTTTCGGGTGAAATTGCCGAGGATATAACAAGCTATTTTGCAATCAGCGAACAGCTTCCGAGTGTGTGCGCATTGGGCGTTCTTGTCAACCCAGATTTGTCGATTCAGGCGGCAGGAGGATTTATCATACAGCTTCTTCCGACGGCTCTTGACGATACGATAGACAAGGTTGAAGAATGCATAAAAGGAATTCCGTCTGTTACAAAAATGCTCACCGACGGTATGACTCCCGAGGAAATCTGCAGAAGCGTTCTCAAGACCTTCGACCTTGAAATTCTTGACACTTCGACTCCCGAATACAGATGCAACTGTTCGAGAGAAAGAGTAACAAAAGCGCTTCTTACAATGGGCAGGGAAGAACTTATCGACATGGCGGAGAAAGATCCTTTTACCGAGGTGGATTGTCATTTCTGTGAAAAGAAATACAGATTCACATCGGCTGAAATCAGAAAGCTTGCAGAATAAGAAAGGGGAATACTATGGGTAAATTATTCGGCTATCCCGAGTTTGATATCAACGGCGAAGAAATTCTTTGCACTTATGATAATGACTACAGTGAAATGATGATGGATGTCCGTGTTTACCGTATGAAGGCGGGCGAAACAAGAGCATTCTGCCGAAAGGGAGAGGAAATTGCCGTTCTTCTTCTTTCGGGTAAAATTAACTTTTTATGTGAAGGAATATCGGAAACAGTCAGCCGTGAAAGCGTTTTCACAGAAGGACCTTTTGCTCTTCATTCATGCACGGAAAGTGAAATAACCGTTAAGGCAGAGGAAAATTCCGAAATTCTTGTTCAGTGCACAAAAAATGATGCTGCATTTGCCGCAAAGCTTTACAGACCTGAGGATGCTCCCTGGGGATATTCCTGCGTGGGTAAATTCGGAAATGTTGCAAAGCGCCGTGTGAATACAATTATTGATAAGGAAATCGCACCGTATTCAAATATGGTTCTCGGTGAGGTGCTCAACGATAAGGGTAACTGGTCGGGATATCTGCCTCACAGACATCCTCAGCCCGAATGCTATTATTTTAAATTTGACAGACCCGAGGGCTTCGGTGCAAGCTTTGTGGGTGACAATGTTTTCAAGAGTGTTGACAACAGCTTTTCCGCTATTCCTGGAGGAGCGCTTCATCCGCAGTCGGTTGCACCCGGTTTCCAGATGTATACCTGCTGGATGATAAGACATCTTGACGGTGACCCCTGGCTTCAGACAACCCGTAATGAAGATGAAAGCTATATCTGGCTCCATAACGCAGAAATATAATTAAGAAAAGGGAATGCTTCGCTTTGAAACATTCCCTTGTTTTTATGCTATTTTGGTTTCCGTCATGTCGTTGAAATGCAGTTCATATCCGCCGAGAGTTATGACAATATAAGTATATTTGCTCACATCGCTCAGATTAGCAATTCCCGTTGTGGCATATCCTTTGATTGTTTTTTCTTCACTTGTATAAGTGATATCATAAATTGTGCCCTCTGTGTTGTTTGTTTTTGCCGTTTTGTTTTCAGCGTAGTCAAGCGCCCATTCATTACCTGTTGCGCTGTCTTTGATTGTAATTTTGCTTTCATCGGCAGTAAACGAAAGGTCAATTACTTTTGCTGTATTGTATTTTGCGCTGTTTTTTTCGTTGCTGAAAACAACAACACCTGTCTGGATTTCGATTATACGCGAAAAATTCCAATCACTTTTATCAAGTGAATTCTTTTCTGCACCTTTGCAACCGCTTAACAACAAAATCATTATCAGTAATACAGGCAATATTCTTTTCATATTATACAGTACCTCCACTAACGGTAAAATAGTTTTATTTATTATATTACTATTTAATATCCGTTGTCAAGCAAAAGCGGAAAACGAGGATTGTAAAAGAAGTTTCGGGTCAGAAAACGGGAAAATACACGGATGGTAATATGAGATGAAATAATTCCGATTTAGAATAATAAAAAAATCAAAAATTTTTTGAAATTTTTTTAAAAAAAGGGTTGACATTTTCTGAAAAGTAGTGTATTATACGTCATGTCGCTTGAACAAAGCGACGCCGATGTGGGAGCATAGCTCAGCTGGGAGAGCATCTGCCTTACAAGCAGAGGGTCACAGGTTCGAGCCCTGTTGTTCCCACCAAATGGCCCGGTAGTTCAGTTGGTTAGAACGCTAGCCTGTCACGCTAGAGGTCGACGGTTCGAGC
>JAZSAH010000148.1:0-4318 GCA_045601745.1 Acutalibacteraceae bacterium | reverse complement strand
AGAAGAGCTGTTTCTTCACCGCAGACGAAAGCACCTGCACCGAGACGGAGCTGAATGTCGAAGTTGAAGTCTGTGCCGAATATGTTCTTACCGAGAAGACCGTATTCGCGAGCCTGATCGATAGCGATCTGGAGACGCTTAACAGCGATCGGGTATTCTGCTCTTACGTAAACGTAACCTTCGTCAGCACCGATAGCGTAACCTGCAATGGTCATAGCTTCGATGAGAGCGTGCGGGTCACCTTCAAGAACGGAACGGTCCATGAATGCGCCGGGGTCGCCTTCGTCAGCGTTACATACAACATATTTCTGGTCAGCTGAGTTAGCTGCGGTGAAGCTCCACTTAAGACCTGTGGGGAAGCCGCCGCCGCCTCTGCCGCGAAGACCCGAATCCTTGACAACCTGAACAACTTCTTCGGGTTTCATCTCTGTGAGAACCTTGCCGAGAGCTGCATAACCGTCCATAGCGATATATTCATCGATATTTTCGGGGTCGATAAGACCGCAGTTGCGAAGCGCAACTCTCTTCTGGGTCTTATAGAAGTTTGTGTCGTTAAGAGAAAGAGTTTTGCCTGCTTCCTCGATAACGCTTTCGTCTGCATCCTTATAAACGAGTCTGTCAACGAGACGGCCCTTGAGAAGATGCTCGGAAACGATTTCGGCAACATCCTTTTCCTCAACACGGCTGTAGAATGTGCCTTCGGGATAAATGATAACAACGGGACCGAGGGCGCAAAGACCGAAGCAGCCCGTCTGAACAACCTTGACTTCTTCAGCAAGACCGTTCTTTTCGATTTCATTTTCGAATGTGGAAATAAGTACCTTACTGCCCGATGAAGTACAGCCTGTACCGCCACAAATCAATACATGTGAACGAATCATATTATTTAACCTCCATTATGAGATAACGTTACTGATTGTGTATTCCGAAATAACATTGCCGCCCTTGAGGTGCTTTTCAACAACCTCGGCTGCCTTTTCGGCTGTCATCTTTACATAAGTAACCTTTTCTTTGTCAGCTTCAAAGATTTCAACAACGGGCTCGAACTGGCAAACGCCGATGCAGCCTGTCTGTGAAACTGTAACCTTATCGCCAAGGCCAGCCTTGGTTACTTCCTCAACGAAAGCGTTGAGAACGGGTCTTGCGCCTGCAGCGATGCCGCAGGTTGCCATGCCGACAACAACTCTGATTTCGCCTGTGCCTTCACGAAGAACAACCTTATCCTTCATCTTTTCTCTGATAGCAGCAAGCTCAGCCAATGATTTCATAGTATCTATCCTCTCTTTTATAATATACATTATATTAAATGGTTGAGTAACCCTCTTTGAGGTATTCCTCAATCCATTTTATGACCTCGTAAGTGTCAAGCGGAACATCTCCGAGAACCTCGCGCAGCTCTCTTGTGTCCAGTTCAACCGCACCGCCGTTTTTCTTATGGACAAATTTCCATTCGATATCGGGCGAGCCCTGAATCAGCACCGTGACGGTGGAGATTATGTCGCCGAGTGGCGTGCAGTCGATATGGCCGGTAAAAAATTCCGCCGTGACGGTTGTGCCGTGACAATCGGGACTGTCGTTTTCGCTGACGGAGCTGATTTTTATTCCGCCGCCTGTCTGCTCCGCCGCAAGCTTCAGAAGCGGAACACCCATGCCGACATTCCTCGTTGTTCTTGTTGTGCAGAACGGGTTCATCACGTTTTCAACCATATCCTTGCTCATTCCGCAGCCGTCATCCTTAATCGTGAGAGTAAGCTTTCCGTCTGCTTCGATAAGCTCAATCAGAATGTTTTCCGCCCTTGCTTTTACGGAATTCTGAGCGATATCGAGAATATTAAGCGAAAGTTCTTTCATATTTCAACCTCTCAAAACCTCAAAAAGCTTTCTGCGGATATTTTCGGGGGTTTCTTCCGTGACATCAAGCTCAAAGCAGTTGAGCCTGCCGTTTATATCCCAGAGATAATGCGCATCCGACGAAACAATGCAGGGCTTTTCCGAAAGAAGCGGAAATCTGCCGGAGTATTCATCTTTTTTGTCGCCGTCATGCAGCTCATAACACGGGAAATACGGCATATCGGGGAAGATGCCGAGAGTTGCAACAATTCCGTTTGCCTCCCTGTCTATATGTGCGGGACAGCAGAGTCCTCCGAATTCTTCAACGAGCTTCGGAGCTTCGTCAACGGTTATCATTGTTGCATTCGAAAGCAGGTTTTCCTCAACTCCGATTATCTCATCGTTTTCGTTCATTATCATCTGCTCACCGAAAATATCAACACGGTTTCTGAACGGAATTCTGTATTTATCCACGGCTTCGTCAAACCTGAGCGCATCTTCAAGCTTTTCGAAAAGGCACACAAGGTGGATATCCTCCGCCGTGGTAAGCTCCATGCCTGCAACGGGAACGATTCCGTTAGCCTCTGCCGTTTTGAAGAACGCAGGGCAGTTGCGGCAGGTGTTGTGGTCGGTCAGCGCCATTATATCGAGCTTTGCGACAACTCCCATGCCTGCAATGTTGTTCGGAGTCATATCGTCGTCACCGCAGGGTGAAAGACATGAATGCAGGTGTAAATCGTAATAATATTTTTTCATATACCGACAGCCTTTGCGGTTTCGTAGGCGGGCATCTCAGAGGAGATGATGTTGACTCCCTTGGCATTTGCGGTTTCGATAACCGATGCATCGGGACTGACTCCCTCGGCAAGAATGATGCAGGCTGTATCTGCAAGCGAAGCAACGGCAACAACGTTTATATTCGTCATTATCGTTATCCACGCATCGTCTGCCTTCGCTCTGCCCATTACCCAGCTGAGCAGGTCGCCGATGTAAACGCCGTTTATTTCTCTGTCACCGTCGGGGATTGCCACGGGCCTGAAGCCCTGCATTGCCGAAAGCTCATTCACCGTCAACCTTCTCACCTCCGTCGTAAGTTTCGATATATTTTCTGATAAAATCTTTATAGGCGATTATGCACTCGTTTCTGTCCGCATGACCCATAACGATATCCTCGGCAAAGGCTCTGCAGTTCGGCGCACCGCATGAACCGCAGTCGATGCCCGGCAGTTCCTTGCGGAGTGCCTGGATTTTCGACATAAGGCGCATGGATTCTCCGATGCTGTCGCTGAGTCTGTTGAGGGGTCTGTATTCGGGCAGTTCTCCGAAAAAGCTGTTTTCGGGGATGTATGCGCCTTCCTCGGCACGGGGCACGAGTGAAACGGGCATATATCTTCTTAAGGTGTGAAGTCTGTTTTTTGCCACATAGGGGTTTTCGATTGTCAGAACGCCTCCGACACATCCGCCGGGGCAGGCGTGGAGCTCAACAAAATCAACGGGCGGTATGTTGCCGTCTTCAATCTGGTCGAGCACCGAAATAACATTGTTGATTCCGTCGGCAGCGATAATTTTATCGTTGAGAAGCGCAGAGCCTTCTCCTCCGCATATCGCCCAGCTGAGTCCTATTCTGCCTGCCTGAGAAGGAATATCGGCAGCGTTCTCACGCTTCATGACATTGATGAGCTGAAAATAAATCTCGCTCATGGAAACAACAAGGTCAACCTCGCTTTTGTAGCTTCCGAAGCCGTTTCTCACATAGCTCACCTTTGCGGGGCAGGGAGAGATAAAGCAGGTGCATATATCCTCTCTTTTAAGCTCCGGATTTTTCTTCATCGCTTCTTCAACCGCCATATGGGCGGCAACCTCAACGGGAGGCAGAAGAGGAATGAGATTATCCTTGAGGAACGGGAATCGGATAAGAATAAGTCTTGTGACAACGGGGCACGCCGTGCTGATAACGGGTTTTCTTATTCCCTCGGTCTGAAGATAAAGTCTGGTATGCTCGGAAACGATTTCCGCACCCTTCGCAACCTCGAAAACTTCATCGAAGCCGATATCGAGAAGACCTTTGAGCACATAGCCGATGTTGTCAAGATTATCGAACTGTGCAAGCAGACTCGGCGCAGGAAGCGCTATCTTATACTTGTAGTTCTTTATTTCGTCAAAAGAGTTGCAAATGCTCTTTTTGGCGTTGTTTGTGCAGTTTCGGATACACTCTCCGCAGTCAATACAGCGTTCCGCATCAATAACGGCACAGCCGTTGCGCACTCTGATTGCCTCGGTGGGACAATGCTTCATGCAGGTTGTGCAGCCCGTGCATTTGGTCGGGTCGAGCGATACCGAGTGGATGTATGTATTCATAGAAATACACTCCTTATCAGAAGTTCACCCTCATTGTTATCGTGGTGCCTTCTCCGACAACGGAATCTATCTGCATATAGTCGGTATATCTTTTCATGTTGGGGAGACCCATGCCTGCACCGAAACCGAG
>JAZSAH010000147.1:0-10000 GCA_045601745.1 Acutalibacteraceae bacterium | reverse complement strand
GTTACTCACCCGTCCGCCACTAAACTTAAACCTCATTCAACCGAAGTCTCAATCCGTAAAAGTTCCGTTCGACTTGCATGTGTTAGGCACGCCGCCAGCGTTCATCCTGAGCCAGGATCAAACTCTCTAAAAATTATATCTGAACACCCGAAGGTGTGCAAACCATTCTTAGAGCTCAATCGCTCGTGATGTCCATCTGACATCTTGTTTCTCGTTTTTCTCGAGAATTACTGCTGTACTTGAAGTACATACTCAAATTAATCTTCAAGGGTTTTTTCTATCAATCGTTGTTTAATTTTCAAGGTGCGGTGCACACCGTTCTTGCGGAGTGCTTGAATAATATATCACAACCGTTTTCATTTGTCAACACTTTTTTTGCCACATTTTTTACATACTTTTCAACCTTCCCGTGTGTTTCTTTTTTCGCCCCCACTCCTCTCGCTTTCGTGAGTTTTGTTTATTTATTGTAATTAATTATTATATAATAAAACCCCGGGGTGCTGCATCACAGCCAAGCCCCGGGGGGTGATTTATCAATCAAGTTCAAACTGACCTGTATAGAGCTGATAGTATTTGCCCTTCTGCTCTATGAGATCTTCGTGGTTGCCTCTTTCGATAATTTCGCCCTGCTCGAGCACCATTATCGCATCGGAATTGCGCACGGTTGAAAGGCGGTGAGCGATAACAAACACCGTTCTTCCTTCCATGAGTTTATCCATGCCTTTTTCAATCAGGCGTTCCGTTCTTGTGTCGATTGAGCTTGTTGCTTCGTCAAGAATAAGAACGGGAGGGTCTGCAACGGCGGCTCTTGCGATTGCAAGAAGCTGTCTTTGTCCCTGAGAAAGATTTGCACCGTCGCCCGTTATCATGGTGTCATAACCCTCGGGAAGTCTGGTGATAAATGAATCGGCATTTGCAAGCTTTGCGGCAGCGATGATTTCTTCATCCGTTGCATCAAGCTTACCGTAAGCGATATTATCTCTGACAGTACCCGTAAAAAGATGAGTATCCTGAAGAACCATTGCCATTGAACGGCGCAGCTCTGCTTTTCTGATTTTCTTGATGTTTATGCCGTCATAGGTGATTTTGCCTTCATTGACATCGTAGAAACGGTTGATGAGATTGGTTATTGTTGTTTTACCTGCACCCGTTGAACCGACAAACGCGATTTTCTGACCGGGCATCGCATAGAGCGATACATTTTTGAGAACGGTCTTTTTGCCGTCATAGCTGAAGGTTACATCGTGGAAGCGTACATCGCCCTTCCATTCGGTATAAGTCAGAGTGCCGTCACCGTGGGGATGCTTCCATGCCCATGTGCCCGTTCTTTCTTCGCATTCTGTTATACTTCCGTCGGGATTTATGCGTGCATTGACAAGAGTTACATAACCGTCATCCTCCTCGACGGGAGTATCGATTATTTCGAAGATGCGTTCTGCGCCTGCAAGGGCTGCAATGATGTTGTTGAACTGCTGTGAAATCTGGGTTATCGGCTGGAAGAACTGCCTTGTATAAAGCAGGAAGGTCATGAGCGCACCAACAGAAAGACCCCAGAAGGACTCCTCGGGAACGGTCATGATAACAATCGAACCGATGGTTGCAGAAGCGGCATAGGTGAGATAAGAAATGTTACCCATTATAGGCATGAGAATGCTCGCATAGGTATGAGCATTTGTTGCGGCGTTACGGAGATTGCCGTTGATTTCCGCAAAATCCTTTTTTGCCGAATCTTCATGGCAGAAAACCTTTACAACCTTCAGACCTTCGATGAATTCTTCGATATAACCGTTGACTTCACCGACACATTTCTGCTGCGCTCTGAAATAATGCGCACTTTTTTTACCGAGAACTTTGATAATAAAAAACGCAACAAAAAGGAGAACGATGACGAGCAGAGTCAGCAAGGGGCTGTAATATGCCATCATTGCAAATGTTCCGATAACGGTTACCGACGATGAAATGAGCTGGACAAAGCTTGTGCTTATGCATTCTCGCAGCACATCCGTGTCGTTTGTATATCGGCTCATAAGCTCGCCGTGGGTATGAGTATCAAAGAAGCTTATGGGCAAATCCATCATATGGTTAAAAAGGTCGCTTCTTATAATATTGAGCGTCTTATGCGCAACCTGGAGCATAATTCTCGAATACGCATATGAGGAAACAAGTCCGAAGCCGTAGATAAACGCAAGGAAAATGAGGATTTTTACAAGAGGAGCAAGAAGCTCCGCAGTAATTTCCGAGCCGATTAAAGGCATAAGAATATCGTCGGTTATCGTTTTAACGAAAGCTGTACCGATAATTCCCGCAAGAGAACTTATCAGAACAAAAAGCGCAACAAGGAAAAGAAGAACCTTTGACTTTCCGAGATAACCCAGAAGTCTTGAAAATGTTGCTTTTGTATTTTTGGGCTTCTGAAATTTGTTGCCCTGGCTCGGAGGTGCGGCTTTTTTGGATTTGCGTGCCATTATTCTTCTCCTCCTTCCTGCTGTGACTTATAAACCTCGGTATAGATTTTATTTGTGCCGAGAAGCTCATCATGAGTTCCGACTGCATCGATTTTTCCGTCATCAAGAACGATGATTTTATCGGCGTGCTGAACAGAGCTTATTCTCTGCGCAACGATGAGAGTTGTTATATCGCCGAGACTTGCTTTGAAGCCTTCACGGATTTTTGCATCCGTTGCAGTATCAACGGCACTTGTGCTGTCATCAAGAATAAGAACCTTCGGAGTTTTGAGAAGCGCTCTCGCAATGCAGAGTCTCTGCTTCTGACCGCCCGAAAGATTGACACCGCCCTGACCGAGCTCGGTTTTATAGCCGTCGGGGAATGAAGATATGAAATCGTGAGCCTGAGCGATTTTGCAGGCATTGACGAGTTCTTCTTCCGTTGCGTCCTTATTGCCCCAGCGGAGATTATCTTCGATAGTGCCGGTGAAAAGAAGATTCACCTGAAGCACCATGGCAACTGCATCACGCAGGTTTCTGAGCGTATAGTCTGAAACGGGTCTGCCTCCGACCTTAACAACGCCTTCGGTTACATCATAGAGCCTCGGAATCATCTGGACAAGGGTTGTTTTTGCAGAACCCGTACCGCCGATAATGCCGACGGTTTCACCCGATTTTATGCTGAGATTTATGCTGTCGATAACATTTTTCTTGCCGTTTTTCTTATACTTGAAGCAGACATTTTCCATTTCGATGTCGCCGTTTTCAACGGTGAGTGAGGGGTCTGCAAGACTGTCGTTGATTTCGGGAGTTTCTGCGATAACCTCACCTATTCTCACAAACGATGCTCTGGACATTGTTGCCATAACAAAAATCATGGATATCATCATGAGCGACATGAGAATCATGTTGACATAGGTAAGAAAAGCCGTCAGCTCGGTTACAGCCATATTGCCCTGAATAACGAGCTTGCTGCCAAACCAGAGAATGGCAATAATGCAGCCGTAAACCGTCATCTGCATAATCGGTCCCGAAAAGATAATCAGCTTTTCCGCAAATATCGATGCATCACGGAGCTCATCGTTGGATGCGCTGAATTTATCCTTTTCATGCTTCGCTCTGACAAACGCCTTGACAACTCTTGCACCGATAAGAGTTTCCTGAATCGAAGCGTTGAGTCTGTCATATTTTTTCATAAGACGCTGAAATCTCGGAAGCGCAAGACTGCCGATAACAGCAAGAAGAATGAGCATGACGGGTGCCGCAACGGCAAAAACAACCGCAAGGTCGGTGTTGATTGCCTTCGCTTTTGAAAATGCCATAACGAGCATAATCGGTGAACGCACAAACATTCTGATAACCATTGTATAGCCCATCTGGATGGTGTTTACGTCGGTTGTCATTCGTGTAATCAGCGAGGGAGTGCTGAAACGGTCTATGTTTGCAAATGAGAAATCCTGAATTTTTGAAAAAATGGCGTTTCTCAGATTTGAACCGAAGCCCATGCCTGCTTTCGCCGCAACTCTTGCCGCACCTGCACCTGCGATAAGCGAAACGAGTGCCATGACAACCATTTTTCCGCCTTCAAGAAGAACATATTCTGTGCCTGCGCCGCCGAGAATACCATTATCAACCATATCGGACATGACAAAGGGAATCTGCGTTTCCATATAGACCTCAACGATAATCAGCAGAGGGCAAAGAATGGAAAGCAGGCGGTAGCCTTTTGTTTGTTTCAGGAGTGTTTTAAACATTCTTATCATCTCCGTTTCTTTTTTTCATTATATCAATAACTTCTCTGTCGCTCATTCCGGAGGGAGAAAGATTATCTGCGATTTTTGAGAGCATATCCGAAAAAACCGATATTTCTTCATCGGAAAATCCGCTGAACATCGCCCTGTCTATTCTTTCGCATTCCGACCGTCCTGCAAGACGGACTTCATTGCCCTTTTCGGTAAGACGCAGACGGTTGATGCGGCGGTCCTTTTCATCGGCGGTTCTTTCGATGAAGCCCGATTTGCTCATCCTTTTCAGACTCGTTGCGATTGAAGCCGAAGAAACTCCGAGAAAATCGGCAAGCTCTTTTTGCGAGCAATCGCCGTGTTCGTTCAGATATTCAAGAATTTCGGGCTGACCTCTGTAAAGCTTTATCCCCGAAAGTGAAGTTGAAATCGCATAACGGTGAAGCAAAGTTACCCTGCACATCTTTTTGACGGTGTTTTTGTATAAACTTGACACATTTTCACCTCATTTGTCAAAATTGTTAAGCGTTTAACAATTAATCGGTTAACAATCATACATTTTAAATCCTCTCAACCGAAAAGTCAAGAGGATAATTATATATTATTACATTATATATTCAGGTCGTTCAGCGATTTGAACACAAATCCGTTGTTTCTTGCCCAATCGATGATATCGCCGAGAGCCTGGGCGTTATCGGGCGAAACGGAATGGAGAAGAATTATTGCGCCGGGATGAAGTCTTGATGTTACGGTATCAAAAGCATATTGTGCGCCTTTGGTGTTGTTCACATCCCAATCCGCATATGCGCATGACCAGAAAACCGAAGTCATGCCGAGAGAATGAACGGCTTCAAGCGCAACTTCATTGTATGACCCCTCGGGGAAACGGAAGAACTCCGAAGTGTAGCCGAAATTCTCCTGCAGATAATCGTTGCATCCGACAATTTCTTTAATCATTCTTTCTCTTGAAATCTCCGCAAAATTCGGATGCTTCATCGAATGATTTCCGACGATATGCCCTTCATCAATCATTCTTTTTATGAGGTCGGGAGTTGACTTGATATGGTCGAGAGTGCAGAAAAACGCCGAAGGAACATTCTTTTCTTTCAGAGTGTCAAGCACCTTGCTTGTGCATCCGTTTTCCCAGCCGCAGTCGAAAGTCAGATAAAGCACCTTTTCGGTTGATTTGGTATCGTAGCATATCGCACGGAATCCCGTTGACTCGAAATACTGCTGTGCCGAAACGGAAATGTGATGAGGCTTGCCGTCTTTTGCAACGCCGTAGCTGTGTTCTCTTTTTTTGGTTGAAAGACCGAGAGGATTATCGGAGCCGTCTGCAATCGCAGATTCTGCACGCTTTGTTGTTTTTTCGATCAGAGCAGTTATCGCTTCGGTTATTGTTGTTTCGGGAGCAGAGGTTGTTGTCTGAACAGCCGTTGTTGTTTTGTCACGGATATCCTCAACGCTGACAGGCGCATTAACGCCTGCATCCTCGCCCGTGTATCTGACCGAGCACGAAACAAGCAGAATCAGAACGGGCAGGAGAAGAATTATTTTTTTCATAACACACACCCTTGTATTAATCGTATATTTCGGATATAGTATAACCTATAAACGCAAAAAAATAAAGCTCAAAAAATTTTTTGATAATTTTTGCAACAAAAAACGTCATTCGCAACACTTATTAACGAGGGTAGTAAGGAGGGTGGTTTTTGAGCGCTCAAATCAAAGAACTCGTTACTCAGGCAAAAAACGGAAGCGCCGAAGCTTTCGGCGATTTATACGAGATGTACTATAAAGATATGTATTGCTATGCCTGTTATGTCACGGGCAGTGAATCCCTTGCGCAGGACGCAGTATCTGACGCAGTTTTATCCGCTTTCAGACAAATTAAATCTCTCAAAAAAGCGGAGGCGTTCAAAGGATGGCTTTTCAAAATACTCTGTGCCACCTGCAAAAGGTATTACACCGAAGAACAGAAAAGAAAATCTTTGGTTTATCTTGACGATGAAGAGGGCGGACATCCCGAACCCGTGAGTTACGAAAGCATCGAGCTTTCGATTGAACTCAAAAAGGCTCTGGAAACTCTTTCGGCGGAGGAAAGAGAAATTGTTCTGCTCAGCGTTCTGGGTAACTACAAGAGTCACGAAATAGCCGATATGCTCGACTACCCGTCATCGACGGTGCGTTCAAAGCTCAGGCGCTCGCTTGAAAAACTGAGAACGGCTCTCGGCGATGCAAATTGACGGAAGGAGGTATGGATGATGAAAAACGATAAGCAGATGCTTGATATGCTCAGAAATGAGTTTGAAAAAAGCTCTGAAAGTGCAAAAGTGCCTCTCAGACTGCAGAAGGAAAGCATGGTTGCCATGCTGAAAAAGGAAGTAAATAACGAAAACAAAGAAACGGATTTTTCTGTTAAAACGGGAACAAAAAGCTCTAAAATAACCAATCTGCGCAGGTTCGGCGCAGCTGCCGCAATGTTTGCAATTATTGCATTCGGCGCATATGCCCTGACATCAAACACAAGCACTATTGCAATGGCGCAGAGAGATGAATTCTTCAGCGAAATCAAAAAGAAGGGCGGCGGACTCCTTAAGAATCCCGAGGACTTTGCGGAAATCGAGAGAATTTTATTTTCCGACTCCGAAAACAAGGTGCCGGATGTTTCGAAACAGCCTCAGCAATCAGGTCAGCCGGGAGATGTCACAACATCCGACGGCAAGGGTGATGAACCTGCATCAGTCAACGTTCAGGAAATTCTCAATAAATTCTTCAACGGCTATCAGAATGTTGACCCGATTGAAAAGGCGGAAAACGAAACCGTTGAAACTCCCGGAATTATCGCTCCCGAGGATAATTCTCCTTCGGTGAACAATATTCCCTCAAACGGCGCAGAGGTTGTTGCCGCACACCGCACGGTTGAAGCCGATACGGTTAAAAGCATCGGGAATTATCTCTATGTGCTGACAACTGCCGTAGACAATAAAACAGGAAGCATCACAGAAAAGGTTGAGGTGATGAAAAAGGTCGGTTCCGGAAAAGAGATGACCTCCGTTTCTCACATCACCCTCTGCGAAAATGTTGTTGCAGGCGCATATGAGGAGTGCAAAGCCGTTCAGATTCACGGCGATATCCTCATTGCAATCCTCGAAAGAAACGATTTTGACACAGAAAGCAAAACCGTTGCAAAATATTATGATATAAACAATCCCGAAAAGCCTGTGCGCACTCATATGCAAGACGGAAAATATCTTTTCTCCTGCGTAAACGGAAACAATCTTCTTCTCTTTACGGATAAAAGCGCGCAAGGCTCGGATTATTCGGTTGAACCCGTTTTTTCCGTCAACGGAAAAGAAACTGCTCTGATTGCCGAAACAGATATTTTCAAGCCTGATATGATTACGGATAACTCCTATTATTTTATAACCGTAACCGATATCACCGACTTTGAGAAACCCGTCGGATATTTTGCTTTTCTCGGAATAGGCAAGCAGTTCAACTGCTTTGAAAACGCAATAGTCGTAACGAGAGAATGGGCAACATCTTCCAAAAATGAGAATGAACCCAAAGGAAGTCTCACGGAAATTTTCCGTTTCAACATTGAAGGCACAACCGTTTCCAATCCCGTTACCGATGTTGTTGAAGGCTCGGTTGTCAGCGGCGTTTATATAAATCCCAAAAACGAAAAGCTGATGCTTGTAACCTCTGTTGCGGAAACGGACAGATTCTATATTCTTGAAAAAGAAATGAAATCAGACCCGAAATATGTGAATTTACCCGAAGGAAAGAAGGCTGACGCCGTCAGATTCATCGGAAGGAAGGCTTATCTCGCCTCGGGCAACGAAACCATGATAATCAACACCTCCCTTTCGCCGATAGTCGGCATTTCGGGAACAATTCCTTCAAGACTTATCATGGGCAGTCTTTATGAAATTTCCGATTCAAAGCTTGTTGATATATACGCCGACGAAAACGGTGCGGTAACCTTCCGTCTCTTTGATGTAGGCGACCCCGAACATCCGTCGGATGCAACAAAATATGTTCTCGGAGAAAATCACAATGTTATTTCGACGCTCGATTCAAAGAGCATTCTGATTATTCCCGAAAAAGAAATGTTCGGCATCCCTGCCGTTGTTGATGACCCCGATGCAGGTGCGGAATATTCGGCATATCTGATTTTCAGCACATCAAACGGTAAAATCGAGCTTGCAGGCATATGCCGTCATAACGAATTCTATGTAGGCGATGCGGCGGTAAATGCCGTTTATGACAAAGATGTTATCTACACCGTTTCGGGCGAACAGATTTCGGCATTTTCAGCCGATACCTTTGAAAGAATTTCAAAATTTGAAATGAAATAATCACGCAAGAGTTTCACCTGCGAACCTTCGGATGGATGGGGACGGTGAATTCTCATAAATATCCCCGTGCGCTTTGGGGAAAGTGCACGGGGCGGGGACAAAAATGAAGTGGAGACGGAGTACATCGGCACAATGTACTCCGTCGCACCTTTCTTTACAAATCATCAGCATCCTGAATGGGACACGAATCATCATAGGGCGTACCGGTGTAGCTTCCCAGAACATCGTTTCGGACATTCTCGTCTTCGGAGTCATAATTGCGGTTCATTCGTTCCTTGGGAAAATGCCACTGCGCCTTGTTTTCTTTTCTTTTATCAGGGAAAATAAAGGACATATTTCTGCTCCTTTCATATATACTGCCTCTGTAGTTTTACCGTTAATTTTCAGTAAATACAATAAAACACCAAACATAATGTGTTTTCGAACAAAGTTATTGGTAAATATAGAGGGTTGACAAAAGATGCTTTTATGTGTAAAATTATATGCGTATCAGAAGGCACAAACAAAAAACAATTAAAAGGATGGTAATTACTATGAAAAAGACAGTATCCATGTTGCTTGCAATCCTTGTTGCAGCAATCACAGTATGCACATTCACAACAGCAGCTTTCGCAGCTCCCGATGTTATCACAGAACCTTCAGACGGAAGATTCGATGCAACAACAACAGCTGCTCCCACAACAACTGCAGCTCCCACAACAACAGCTGCCCCCACAACAACTGCTGCTCCCACAACAACAGCAGCTCCCACAACAACAGCTGCTCCCACAACAGAGGCTTCAACAGGCACAACAGTTAAGCCCACTCTTCCCGACATCGTTGTTACTCTTCCCGAAGGCGTAACAGTTATCGACGAAGGCAAAACAACAACAAAGGCTCCCGTAACAACAGCAAAGCCCGCAACAACAAAGAAGCCTGCTTCCAACGTTTCAAAAGTTCCCAACACAGGCAGCAGCGTTGCAGCTCCCGTAATCGCTCTCCTTGCTCTCGCAGCAGGTACGGTTGCAGTTGTTAAGACAAAGAAGGATAACTAATCAACCATTGATAAAAGCCCTCATTGCGAGGGCTTTTTCTTTTTGCACTATATAAACCAAAATCCCCCGGTTCCGGAAAGAACCGAGGGAAATTTTATTATCCGATTAATACATTCCGCCGCCCTGAGCTGCCATTGCTGCTGCCTGTGCCGCATCTGCTGCGGGGTCGGGCTTATCGGTAACGAGGCTTTCGGTTGTGAGAACCATTGCTGCAACGGAAGCTGCGTTCTGGAGAGCCGAGCGTGTTACCTTTGTGGGGTCAAGGATACCTGCCTTTGCCATATCGCAATATTTATCCGATGCAAAGTTATAGCCGTAGCCAACCTTCTTTGATGAAAGGATAGCGTTAACGATAACCGAGCCTTCAAGACCAGCGTTTGCGGCAATCTGGCGAACAGGTTCTTCAAGTGCCTTGA
>JAZSAH010000146.1:0-2193 GCA_045601745.1 Acutalibacteraceae bacterium | reverse complement strand
TTTGCGCCTGCGCTCTTTGCGGCGTCATAAACAGCCTTTCTTTCAACCTCGGTAACGCCCGAGGGAATGCAGATGAGAACTCTGATTTTTGTGAAAGGCGACCTTTTGCTTGTTCTTTTGATGAATGCGGCAATCATTTCCGCAGTAATTTCGAAATCGGCAATAACGCCGTCTTTGTGAGGACGCACAGCCGTGATTGAACCGGGAGTTCTGCCTATCATTTCCTTTGCTTCCGTTCCGACTGCAACAACTCTGGGAGGGTTGCTCTTCTGGTCAACGGCAACAACGGAGGGTTCACGAATAACTATTCCTTTGCCCTTAACGAAAACAAGGGTGTTGGCTGTGCCTAAATCTATACCTATATCCTGAGTAAAAAGCATGATGTTGTCTCCTTAACAATGAATGATGAATTGCCTTACGGCATGAATTGATTGCATCATGAATTGCAATTGAAATTGCATGATTTGCACTGCGTGCATTAATGAATTATGAAATAATTCAAATCATGGAGCAAAGCGAGAAATCATGACATTGTCAATTCATGGCAACGCCAAATCATTTTTCTGTTTTATCAGTGGAAATTGATTGAAGAAAGAATCTTTGTGAATTCGTCGATATCCCCATAGAGGTCACGGCGGCCTTCGATTTTAACGGAATATGTCTGACCTGCCGCCTCAAAGAAGTAGAAGCCGAGATATGCGGGAACGGGATTTCCGTTTTCGTCTGTTTTCTGATGAGGAATGTAGAATGCGGTGTAGTTTGCGGTGATTTCATCGTTGATTTTGACTGTTGTGTTGTCAACTCTGGTGTTTGCATACATTCTCTTTGCGTTATCAACAAGACTTGCAGCGGATTCCATAGCCTTTGTTGCAGAGCCTTCTCTGACGGAGATAACAAGGGATTCGTCTGTTCCGTCTTTGGTTATGCTCAGGTCGTTGAGTGTGTATGCATCTGACCAGCCGTCGGGAATTTCAACGGAATAATACTTTGCTTCAACCCTTCTGCCGAGAACAAAAGCATGGTCCATGTTGATGGCATTTGTCTGATTTTTGCCGTTTTCGTCTTTGACGTTCTTGCCGTTTTCGTCTGTAACGAGAACAACGAGGTTGCCTGCGCCGTCTCTTACGATGCCGCCGTCGGGTGAAGTTACAACGGCAACTTCATCGCCCGCACCGTTCTGAAGAACAGCACCGTCTTTGATTTTGGGTTTACAAGCCGTGAAGCAGGTAAGAATAACGATAAGTGAAATAATGAGAGCAAAATATTTTTTCATGGTAATAAGTCCTTTCGTATGCGATTTTCTCAGCCGTTGAGAGCCTTGAATGCTTCTTTATTATTTTTATAAAGAGTTTTGTAGACTGCATAGTTGCGGTCATAAACCTCTTTGTTTGCAGGGTTGGGCTTGAAGGTTTTCTTTGCGGGGATGAGCTTCTTTGCCTTTGAAATATCGTCAAGCACTCCGAGACCGACAGCCATCACAACAGCCGCACCGACTGCGCCAACATTCTGGGGAGAGTCAACGGTTTCAACTGTTCTGCCTGTTATATCGGCAAGAATCTGGCAGGTAACATCGCTGAGTGCACCGCCGCCGACGAAACGAACAGTCTGTGAGGTCTTGATTTTCTTATCCTGAGTATCGAGGAACCAGCGCATATGCATACAAACGCCTTCGATAACGGAACGGATAAGCTCTGTTTTGCCCACATCGAGGCTGATGTTGAAGAACATACCTCTTGAGTTGGGGTCTTCAAACGGGCAGCGGTTGCCGTGGAGCCACGGAGTGAAGATAACTCCCTGACTGCCTGCAGGGATTTCATTGACAACCTTTGAAAGATAGTCGTAAAGGCTTGTGTAAACCGTTTCTTCGGACTCTGCAACATCGGTCTTGTTGAGGAAGATGCCGATTTCGTCGAGAGCGAGGTGGTCTTTGACCCATTCGAGGCATTTGCCTGCCGTTTCAAGCTCTGCAAAGTAGTTGAAACGGTCTTTCTGCGCACCGACTATTGCGGCAATCATTGCCGAAGCATCACCAACGCTCTTGTCAACAACGGTTGAAGCCCAGCCCGATGTGCCGTTATAGATATGTGTTCCACCGAGCTCAACGCTGCCTGCGCCGACACCGATGAGCGAAGCGTCACCGCCGCCGCCGAATACTGCCGTGCCCTCCTTAAGACCGAGCTCTGCGGCAGCCTT
>JAZSAH010000145.1:0-3937 GCA_045601745.1 Acutalibacteraceae bacterium | reverse complement strand
GGTAAACTTTGCGCAGGAAAGCATAGACACATATATTTTCAGACTCACGCAGGACTCGGGCGGAGATTTAAGCTCCATAACCACCGGCAGGTCAGATATATTGATAACATATATCAAAAAAATTGCCAGCGGAGAAAAAATTCTTTTGTTCGGTAAGGGTCTTGGTGAAATACTTGATCAAGGCACACACAACACTTATATAGAGTTCTTTTATTATCTTGGTATAGTCGGTTCTCTTTTTTATTTTTATGCGCTGAAATCATCTGTTGCTTTGAAGCGATTTCCGAGGAACTTGATTTATTATATTCCTATTGTTCTGGTTTTGGTCAGATTTTTGGGAATAGGTATGTTGATTCAGGACAGCCTGTGGTACTATGTGGCACTGATATGCCTGTTATTAAAAACGGGCGCACGGTCAGAACACCGGCTTGAAGTGCCTGACGGCTCGACACATAGTTAAATGTTATTCAATTAAATTTTCAAACAAATTCTGCTTGCTTGGCAAAACATAATTTTGGGCAGTATGTGGGTGACGATAACGGATGATCAAATTAGGAAATAATTCAAAAATTATTTTCAGAGGAATGAATCTTAGCGGCGGAGCCCCTAAGTCAGCTTTTGAATATCTCAAAGTTTTAAAGCAAAACGGTTGCAACGTTACGGCTGTTGCTTGCTGCAAAGAAGAAGCCGTCAGTAATCTGTATATGACGTCTTTTGACCACTTCATTTCGGCGGAATATATATATGATTGCTTTGAAAAACGAAGATTCATCAGGCTGTACCGATTGATGAAAAAAGAATATCGTATGTTGAAAAACGAGAGAGCAGACGCAGTGTTTGTTCTTGGTTATTTCAATATGTTTTTTTATGGTGCTTTTTGCAACAGCCTTGGCATTCCTTCTGTTATGATGATAGCAGGAGGCGATTTGACGGGCAACGAAATGCTTTTAAAAGAAGTATCGTGTGACAGCGTTATTTGCTTTAGCTATGAAAATAAGGAAGTTTTAAAAAAATTCATAGAGGAAGAAAGAATATCTGTAATATCAAACAGAATTGAGCTGAAAAAATCTTTTGACGATAACCCGAAGCATTATGAACTCAATGAGAGCTCGGTGATAAATATTTTGTTGACATCAAGGGTGTCAGCTGATAAATATGCATCAATCATTAATTTTATAAAAACAGTCAACAACGTTGCCGGTGCAAAAAGAAAAATCAAGCTGACTGTTGCCGGCGGAGGAGATGCTTTGAACAAGCTTCGGGTTGAAGCTGAAAAAATAAAAAGTGATTTTTGTGATATAGATATAAAAGGTCACGTTGACGACTTAATTCCCGAGTTTGAAAAGGCACACATAGTTGTCGGTAAAGGCAGAAGCGTTATCGAACCGATGATGATGAACCGAATCGGTTGCGTAATCGGAGATGATGGAAAAATTGAGCATTGCTCAAAGACAAATTTTGACAGGATATATTGCTATAATTTTTCGGGAAGGCATCTTGAATGTGACAACCCGAATGAAACACTTGCGGATTTGGTTGATTCCGTTTTGAATCACACCTATGATTTGACACAGATAAACGAGTATGCTCAGTTTCTTGGTAAATATTATTCGGCAGAGTTTTTGCCCGAAAAACTTTGCGGCACTTTAGAAAAGCTGAATATGCGCAAGAGAAAGAAAAAACACGTGAGCGTTGCAATACTTACCCTGAAGCTTTTATGGTATAAATTAAAGCAAAGAAAGGCTAACAAAAAATGAATAATGACTTTTTTGTTTTAAATAACGTTGATTTATACAGACATAACTCTATGAGAATTCACGCAAATGCTGAACAGCTGTATTTTCCGCACTCTGTTCAGGGTCTTATTCAGCTTTGCGAACAATTTCGTTGCAGCAAAGATATGCTGGTTCTCGGAAAGGGTTCAAATACAATTTTTTTGAGTGACAATTACAGCCGGCCTGTAATATGCACAGATTTTTTAAACCGCATTGATTTTGTTAAAGGAAAGCTCAAAGTTCAATGCGGAGCAACTTTGAGTGAATTGGCTTGGTTTGCAATGGAAAAGGGAATCGGCGGATACGAGTTTCTTGAAGATATTCCGGGTTCTGTTGGCGGAGCACTTTTTATGAACGCCGGCACGTATGATGACACCATATCTCAGCTTGTTGACAGCGTTACCGTCTATGACTATGGCAGCAAAAGGGTTCAAACGCTGACCGGCTCAGAATTAAAACCGCATTGGGGAAAAAGAGAATCCTATTTTCAAAAAGAGGGTTGCTGTATTCTTGAGTGCACGCTTAAAGCGGATTGCTTAAAAAACAGGTCGGATATTCTTGATAAAATGCTTGAAACCAAAAAAAACCGATATGCGAAGCAACCGAGAGAATATCCGAATGCAGGCAGCGTTTTTAAAAGACCTCATATTGAAGGAAAACCTCTTTACGTTTGGAAGCTTCTTGAGGAAGCCGGATTAAGAGGATACCGTGTCGGCGGCGCAGCTGTTTCGGATAAACATCCGGGTTTTATTGTTAACATTGATAACTGTTCGGGAAAAGATCTTGAAATGTTACTTGATTGCTGCAAAAAATCCGTCAAAGAGTTGTTTGGAATTGAGCTTGAAGAGGAATGGAGAATAATCAAGGAGGAAGAACGATGATATCTGTTAAAGGTACGAATAAAATTTTCGGAGGTATCAACCTCAGCGGTTCAAAAAATGCGGCACTACCGCTTGTGGTTGCTGCCTGTTTATGCTCTGAACCGGTAATACTTCACAATATGCCCGTTGAACTGAACGATATTAAAGTTATAATTTCTGTACTTCGTGATATAGGGTTTAATATTGAGGTTAACGGTCATTCTGTAACTGTATCATATGATCCCGGCAAACCTATTAAATCAGTTGTTCCTGAAGAAGCTGCCAAAATTCGCTCAACGCTTTTGTTCCTTCCGCTTTTGCTCCAGCTTACGGGCGAGGTTGATAACAGGCTTCCCGGCGGCTGTAATTTGGGAAACAGAAAGTACGATATTCTTTTGGATACCTTAAGAGAACTTGGGGCTCAGGTAGAGGAAGAAGAAACAGGTATCAAAGGCTCGTTGAACGGTAAGTTCAAAGGTAACGACCTTAGTTTTCACATAGCAACAACAATCGGCAGTGAGAACGCAGTGCTTGCGGCTGTGCTTTCAGAAGGAAAAACAACAATAAAAAACGCAAACACACGCCCGGAGGTTATTGATTTGATTGATTTCCTTAATGCTATGGGTGCAGATATTACTTACAGCACCCGTTACATTGAGGTTAATGGAGTTGAAAAGCTTCACGGCGGTGAATATACAGTTATTAAAGACAGCCACGAAGCTGTTTCATATATGATTTTGGCAACTCTTATGCGTTCGGAAATCAGAATAAACGACTTTGATTTGAGGTTTATAAAAGAAGACGTTGATCTTCTCAGAAGTATTGGTGCTGAAATTTTTGAATGGGGCGGCAATGTTTATGTTTCGGCAAAAGATAAGGAGCTTAAGCCTTTTTCAATGGCAACTTCGCCATATCCCGGCATTAATTCTGATATGCAGCCTATTCTTGCTGCGCTTGCCTGCACAATTGAGGGTGAATCAATTATAACCGATACCCGTTTTACGGAAAGATTTCAGTATGTTGATGAGTTCAGAAAGTTCGGCTTTGATATTGTAAACTATGAAAACTGTGCAATAATCCATGGAGGAAAGAGAGTTAAGGGCGTGCCGGTTTATGCAACCGATTTGCGTGCCGGTGCAGCACTTACGTTCCTCGGAATATGGGCTGACGGCGAAACAACCATTGACAACTATTATCAGACACTTCGCGGATACGTCAATATTATTGATAAACTGCAAAGTCTGGGGGTTGACATAGTTGAAACGTGAATTCAAGGAATACATAAAAGCAGAGATACCTGCA
>JAZSAH010000144.1:0-4521 GCA_045601745.1 Acutalibacteraceae bacterium | reverse complement strand
GCTCGCCGCTCTGAGGTGATTTAGCCTTGATAAATCCGTCCGCCGATTCACACCAACCATCGGCTCTCTGATGCGGGATTAATCTGCCGCTCCTCGTCATTGCGTTTATGAGTTATTGAATTGTTGTCATTATAGCACCGTAAAAAACTGCCGTCAATTGCAATTTTTCACAAAAAATTATTCGCTTCACCGATTTAAAGTTTTGCACTTTTAACAAAGTAGTGCGACGCATTATTTTATAAAATATTTTAACAAAAATTTTCTTTTATACAGCATTACATATGCGATTAAGCCGTGATGACGAAATCTACGGTGACAGCATATCCATTGAATCGCAACGCACAATCCTCCGTCAATATGCAACAGCCAATAACCTGAATTTGTACAAAGGTACGTCTTCGGTCGAAAATAAAAACCCTCCGCTTCACTGACGCTCAGCACCTCCCCTGAATGGGAGGCAACCATTCAGCTTCCTTTCTCAACAGCCCCACCTTGCCGAAAAACAAGTTTTTCGACAAGCTGAAAGCAGCCTGCAAATGCAAGCTGCTTTGATAATCAGAATAACATATTCAGAATAACATTAAAGAAAAGCTGGAAATAGAGAATGATGTCATTGATGAAACCGTGAATACCGTCAAAGATGTTCGAAACATTGTTTTCAGCATTGACCGTGCCGTAGCCGGGAAGAACACCGTTGTTATCGTCTACTCCGTCATAATCAACCGCAAACGCATAGATAAGAGGAGAAACAATTGCAAGAAGAAGATATTCAACGGGAGTTACTCCGCCGAGAACCTTCGTTGCAAGCTTTGTTATGTCGGTTACAAATGAGTCTGTTCCGAAATTCTTGAAAATTTCGTTTGCAGCATCAAAGAACACTTCATCGGCAATGGTTGCAAGGTCATCACGCAGAACAAGAGCAACAAGGCGAAGGAAAATCGTCACCTCTGTTGTGTTGAAGGTGAAGGATTCGCTTCCCTCGTAATGTGCCGCAACAAGTTCAAGTGCAACATCCCAGCCAGTTTCATAGCTGCTGTCGGGAATATCGATGTTATATTCTGCTGCAAGCTGCTGAATTCCGCCTTCACCGTAGAGAGGCTGTTCAAGAATCTTTCTGAGACCGCCGACCGCAGTATTTACGAGGTCATAGAAGATTGAATCTTCTGCAATACCCATCTGTTCCATTTTGAGAGAACGGGTAAGTCTCCACTGAACACCTGCCTTGAGAAATCCCTTTGCATAGCTGTTAAGACCTGCGTTCATGAGGTCGAGCTGCTGCTGCGAATAACCCTTTACTGCAGCTGAAAGAGCAGCAGTATCAAGCTTATCAACGGTTTTTGCTTCATATTTTATTTCATCATCGGTAAGCTCAAAATATCTGTACTGGAGAGGATACATTGTAAGCGATGTTGTTGCAAAGTCATAGATAACATTGCCGAGAGAGCTTGTGTATGTTGCGGCGTCACTGCAATGCTCGTGACCCGTGAAAACAAGCTTTATTCCCCAGTTTGCAAAAAGGTCGGCTGTTGAAAGATGGAACTGAACGATGAAATCCTTGCTGAATATGCTCTGAACGGGCATATGATCAAGGAGATTGTGATGCATCATGAGAATGGGATGTCTGCCGTCAGCCTTTGCCTGCTGAGCCTGTTTTCTGACCCAATCCATTTTCTTTGCAGACATACCGTCACCTGTTGATTTGTCGGGGTCACAGCTGTCAAGAGAAATAAGTCTGTATTTATCGCCGAGATTTGCGGTGTATGAGCAGTCATCTTCAACAACGGTGAGAGCTTCTGCATAACCGAAATCATGATAAATCTCTTTAAAAACATCAATGGTTGTTTCGCAGTTGAGACCTGCATCGTGGTTACCGACGGTAACATAAACCTGTTTGCCTGTTTTTTCTTCAAACGCCTTGAGCTTTGCGGCAACATCAAGATGTTCCTGAGTTATGCTCTTTCCGTTGTCGGCAAGGTCGCCCGAAATAAGAACGAACTCGATGTTGTCATCTTCTGCACACTGATTGAGAAATTCATCGATAATCCATCCGCTTTCATTTTCCATTGCAGCACGGCGGTTTGCATACCAATAGATTTCATCATCGATTTCACCGCTTGCGGTGAGTTCTTCTTCGGGAACATTGTAGTGAAGGTCGGAAGCTACGGCAAATTTCAATGCATCATCTTTTTCGGCTGCAAGTGCAACGGAAACGGATGAAACAAGAATAAGCGCTGAAAGAATGAAACATAAAACTTTTTTCATTTTATACACCTCTCTGTTAAATTTTCATAATGCCAAGTGCGTCAAGCACCGAGGAAACGAGAATAAGAATGATGCATACGGGGGCAACATATTTGATAACAATCGTGAAAAGAGTCTTGCTTTTGAATTCACCCGAAAGCTCGATTTCTTCGATAAGGCATTTCGGTTTGATGACATAGCCGATGAAAATGCAGGTAAAGAATGCAACAATCGGCATGAGAATGCTGTTGCTGAAAAAGTCAAACATATCGAGAATCGACATACCGCCGAGTGAAATATTACCGAGTACACCGAAGCCGAGAGATGAGGGTAAACCGAGGAGAACGCTGAATGCAAGAACGACCATGCAGGTTACTTTTCTGTTCCAGCCGAATTTATCCCTGATGATGGAAACGACGGTTTCCATGAGAGAAATCGATGAAGTGAGAGCTGCGAAAAGAACGAGAAGGAAGAATAATGCACCGATAAATGTGCCGCCCTTCATGCTTTCGAAAACCTTGGGAAGGGTTATAAACATAAGACCGGGACCCTTTCCGAGAGCTGATTCATCACCGCCGGAGAAAGCGAAAACAGCAGGGATAATCATAAGACCTGCAAAGAAAGCAATACCTGTATCGAAAATCTCAATCTGTCTGACGGATTTTTCAAGGTTGACATCCTTTTTCATATATGAACCGTAGGTAATCATGATACCCATGGCAAGTGACATTGAATAGAAAAGCTGACCCATTGCGGAAAGAACCGTTGTTGCCGAGAATTTGCTGAAATCAGGTGTAAGATAATACTTGACGCCTTCCATTGCTCCGGGCATAAATACCGAATAGCCTGCAATTATGAGGGTTAAAACAACGAGAACGGGCATCATTATCTTGCTCACCTTTTCAACGCCTTTTTCAACTCCGAAAAGAACAATCAATGCGGTGAGTCCGATGAAGAAGAAGAACCAGCCGATGGGTTCAACGGTTTTTGAAATGAAGCCTTCAAAATAACCGTCTACAGCCGCTTCATGAATTCCCCCGGTCAAAAATACCGAAAGATATTTGGAAACCCAGCCGCCGATAACAGAATAATAAGGCAGGATAAGCGCAGGAATAACCGATGCGAGAACGCCGACAAACGAATACTTTTTGTTAAGGTCGGTAAATGCTCCGATAGCACTCTTTCCTGTTTTTCTTCCGAGCGCAATTTCGCCGCACATGAGTGCAAATCCGAAAGTTACCGCAAGAACAAGATACACGAGAAGAAAAATTCCTCCGCCGTATTTAGCCGCAAGATAAGGAAAACGCCAGATATTGCCCAGACCTACCGCAGAGCCTGCCGCCGCAAGGACAAATCCGATTTTTCCGGTAAAACTGCTTCTTTTTTCGCTCATAAAGAACCTCCTGTTTTCATTTACCATAGTTTGTATACAGATGAATTATTATCTCACATTCATAATTATTTTACAAGTATTTTTGCATGATTTTTATAAAAAAAGCATAAAAAACATCAAAAAGATATTGATAGTGACATAAAATCGTGATAAAATTCCGTTGAGGTGATAAAATGAACCTGAACGATATGATTTTTACAGATAACGAAAAACCGCTTGAAAAGCTTCCCGAAAACGGAGGTTACACTGCAATTTTCAGAAGAATCGGGGTTATCGGTGACAGCCTTTCTTCCGGCGAATTCGAAAGCCGTGACAAAGACGGCAATAAAGGTTACCACGATTATTATGAGTATTCCTGGGGGCAGAATCTTGCAAGGCTATGCGGAAGCACCTGCTTCAATTTTTCAAGGGGCGGCATGACTGCAAAGGAATATTGCGAAAGCTTTGCCGACAGCATGCGTTTTTGGGACCCGCAGTATTCCTGCCAATGCTACATTATTGCGCTGGGCGTTAATGACATTCAGAATCAGGGGCAGGAAATCGGCTCAATCAAAGACATTAATCCCGAGGACTACACAAAAAACGCCGAAACCTTTACGGGATATTACGCACAAATCATCCAGCATCTCAAAGCCATTCAGCCACGCGCTAAATTCTTTTTGATGACGATGATGAACGAGCGCGAAAACCACAGAATACGCGAAAAGACCGAGGCACACAGAAAAATCCTTTTTGATTTGGCTGAATATTTTGACAACACCTATGTGCTTGATTTTTATAAGTACGGACCCGTTTATGACGGCGAATTCCGCAAAAAATTCTATATGGGCGGTCACCTCAACCCCATGGGATATGTTTTAACGGCGCACATGGTCGCTTCATATATC
>JAZSAH010000143.1:0-8065 GCA_045601745.1 Acutalibacteraceae bacterium | reverse complement strand
GGCGTTACCGAGGTTGAAAGAAAGGCTGTTTATGACGCCGCAAAGAGCGCAGGCGCAAAATATGTGAGCCTTATCGAAGAACCCATGGCGGCAGCTATCGGCGCAGGTCTTCCCGTGAGCGAAGCAACGGGCAGCATGGTTGTTGATATCGGCGGCGGCACATCCGAGGTTGCAGTTATTTCACTCGGCGATGTTGTTACCGCAAACTCCGCAAGAGTTGCAGGCGATAACTTCGATGAAGCAATCATCAATTATATCAAGAAAAAATATAACCTTCTTATCGGTGACAGAACCGCTGAGGATATCAAAATCAAAATCGGTTCCGCATATCCCTATGAAGGCGAAGGCACTATCAACATCAAGGGCAGAAACCTCATGGACGGTCTTCCCAAAAATGTTGACATAACAAGCGAAGAAATCCGTGAAGCGATGTCCGACACGGTTACCCAGATTGTTGACTCAGTTAAGTCAACCCTTGAAAAAACACCTCCCGAGCTTGCTTCGGATATCATTGACCACGGCATCATGCTCACAGGCGGCGGTGCACTTCTCAGAGGTCTTGACAAGCTCATTGCCGCAGAAACAAAAATCCCCGTCCGCATTGCTGAAAATCCCCTCGACTGCGTTGCCGACGGAACGGGCATCTGCCTTGAAAACAACACCCTCAACGTTGCAGGAAACAAGAAATACATCTGATGAATGATTTGGCTATGCCGTGAATTGACGGGTGAACCGTCATGATTTCTCGCTTTGCTCCATGATTTGAATTGCTCTGCAATTCATTAATGCACAGAGTGCAATTCATGCAATTTCAATTGCAATTCATGATGTAATCAATTCATGCCGCAAGGCAATTCATCAATATCAATCCAAAGGAGAAAACCGATGATCCGCTTTCTGAAAAGCTCTGCTTTCAAATTATTTGCAGTCATAGCCGCAGCTCTGCTTGCAGGCTCGGTTTTTGCGCTCGCATCAAGAAGCGGTTCTTCGCCGCTGACAAGCGTAACGAGCTTTGTTTTCGGTCCCGTTTCACGAGCCGCATCCTATGTTGCCTCGGGATTCTCAAATCTTCCGATATCGTTCCGTTCATCCTCTGCTCTCGCAAAGGAAATCGACGGTCTCGAAAAGGAAGTTGACCGTCTCAAACGCCAGCTTGTAGATTATGAACAGGCAAAGAGCAAAAACGCCTTCTATCAGGAATTTCTTGAAATCAAGGAAGAACACAGCGACTATGTTTTTGCCGAAGCTGCAATAATCGGCAAGGATTCTGCAAACCGACTCGGTTCATTCACTCTGAACAAGGGTTCAACAAGCGATATCAGCGTCAATGACCCCGTTATCTACGGCGAGTATCTTGTGGGAATCGTTTCCTCGGTAACTCCGACGCGTTGCACTGTCAACACGATACTTAACCCCGAAGTGAATGTCAGCGTATATGAAGTGCGTACCCGTGACCTCGGCTTTGTGACCTCGACGGTTGCTCTCGCAGAGGAGGGGCATTGCCATATGCCCGGTCTTTCAACCTCAACAGCCATAACGGCAGGCGGAATTGTCTGCACATCGGGCGTGGGCGGAATTTACCCCCGTGACCTCATTGTCGGCTCGGTTGTTGATATCGTTGACGGAACGGTCGATATCTCCGCAAGCGCAGTTATCGAACCCGGCGTTGACTTCGACGAAATCACCGATGTATTTATCATCACAGACTTTGACGGACAGAATAAATAAAACGATTTGGCTATGCCATGAATTGACGGTGAACCGTCATGATTTCTCGCTTTGCTCCATGATTTGAATTGCTCTGCAATTCATGATGCAATCAATTCATGCCGAAAGGCAATTCATTATTATAAACTATGACTATCGAAACACAGAAGAAAAAGCTCATATACCGCAGGCTCTGCCTTGCTCTGATACTGCTTGCCATTTCCGTTTTGCAAAATACGGAAGGCTTCTTTCCGCAGGTTTTCGGCATCAGGGCTTTGATTCTCATACCCGCCGTTGTCTGCATAGCGATGTATGAAAGGGATATATGGGGCATGATGCTCGGTCTTTTCGCAGGCGCACTCTGGGATGTTTTTGCCTCGGGTGCAAGCTACAACGCCCTTTTTCTTCTCACAACGGGTTTCCTCTGCGGAACTCTTATCAACACGATAATGCGTAACAACATCGTTACCGCTTCTATTCTGACATTTATATTTTCAACGCTTTATCACATAATATATTGGTTCTTCAACTTCGTTTTCGTCAGCCTCGATTCGTCGGCTTTCATGCTCCTGCGCTATTATCTGCCGGGAATTGCATACACCGCCGTGTTCACTCCGATAATATTCATAATCATCCGTTCCGTGGAGAAAAAATTCTCGGAAGAATGATTTCAATTCGGAATTGTTGCTGACGCAAAAACTGAAATCAGTTGTTCAGGCTCTTTTGGCAAAGGAGCTGTCTGCAAGACTGAGGGTTGTTTATAATCAGCGTCGCAGACCCTTAACATTCCGTCAGGAATATATCGCTTCCGATGGAAATATCGCATTGCGGAGCAATATATCACACGGCTATGCCGTATATCACTTCTGCAAAGCAGAACAACAACAAGGAGGTAAGAATTATGCACGTCAAAATCACGGGAACAAGGCGAATTGTTGCCCTCTGTGTTCTTCTTGCCTTTTTTGCGTTTTTCATCTTCGACCTCGTAAAAATCCAGATTGTTGACGGTCCCGAATATGCCGCCGCAAGCAACGCCGTTTCCGAAAGAACGGCTGTTATTCACTCTGCAAGAGGCGAAATCGTTGACTGCAACGGTCAGGAGCTTGTCTATAACGCACAGGGTTATTCCCTCGTTTTCGACTATGCTTATTTCCCCACAGACCAGGCGGAGAGAAACGCCATTATCTCAAATCTTATCGACCTTTTTGAAAAGAATTCAATTGAATGGACAGATAATCTTCCTCTTGTTTTTGATGCAAACGGTAATATCACTTATAAAGAGGACAGCGAAAACCTCATAAAAGAGATGAAGAGCGAGGATATGCTCAATCTCAATGATTATGCAACTGCCCAAAACTGCTTCGATGCCCTCATTTCAAGATATAAGCTTGAAGAATTCCCCTTGGAAAAGGCAAGAAAAATCGCTTCCGTCTGCTATGAAATGAAGCGTCTTTTCTTCAGCATCGGCTATCCCTATACCTTCGCTGCGGAGGTACCCGAGTCGATTATCTCCTATGTTAAGGAAAATAACGCAACCTATCCCGGCGTTGACGTCAGAGTTGTTCCCGTCAGAGAATATCTTGACGGCACACTTGCACCCCATGTTCTCGGAAGAATAGGTGCGCTCGACGCCGATGAATATAAAAAGCTCAAAGAAGAAGGCTATAAAATCACCGACCTTATCGGCAAAAGCGGCATTGAACTCGCCATGGAGGAATATCTCAAGGGTACCGACGGCGAGGAAACCATTTATTGGGACGGCGAAGGCAACAAAACATCTGCCGTAACCGTTCAGCCCGTTCACGGCAACACCGTTGTTCTCACAATAGATGCAGGTCTGCAGAAGGTTGCGCAGGATTCTCTGCGTGACACACTCCTTGCGAACCCGGGCATTGTTGCCGATGCAGGCGCCGTTGTTGTTCTCAACTGTAAAACGGGCGCAATCCTTGCCAGCGCATCATATCCGACCTATGATATCACTCAATACAGCGAAAATGTCAAGGCACTCAACGAAAACCCCGCCGCACCTCTCTGGAACAGAGCTCTTCTTTCAACCTATGCAACGGGTTCAACAATGAAGCCCTCGGTTGCAATAGCAGCTCTCGAAGAAGGTCTTATCGACGAAAACTATACCGTTTACTGCTCGGGAATGTATAATTTCCTCGGTCAGAAGTTCAAATGCGAGCAGAGTCATAAAACAGCCCAGGTCAATGTTGTCAATGCAATCGATGAATCCTGCAACACATTCTTCTATGAAGTCGGCAAGAATCTCGGCATTGATAAAATGAATGAATACAGAACCCTTTTCGGTCTCGGTTCAAAAACGGGATGTGAGCTCGGTGAAGCTTCGGGCGTTCTTGACAGCCCCGAATACCGTGCATCTCTCGGTCAGGAATGGCTTCCCGGCTTTGTTGTTCAGTCGGCAATCGGTCAGGCGGGCAATCTTTTCACTCCCATCCAGCTTGCAAACTACTGCGCCGTTATCGCAAACGGCGGCACAAGATATAAAACGCATTTCGTAAAAAGCGTTAAGAGCTACGATTATTCGCAGACTCTCGTTGAAACAAAACCCGAAGTGCTTTCTCAGATGGCTCTTTCGGACTCAACCCTTGAAATCGTTCAGAGAGGTATGCGTGCTGTCGGTGCGAGATCATCCTATTTCAAGGGTGTTCCCGTTGAAATCGCCGCAAAAACAGGCACTTCCCAGGAAATCCGTAATCTCGGCGGCGGTTCTGTTAAGGTAAACAACGGTTTCCTTATCGCTTTTGCGCCCTATGAAAATCCGGAAATCGCCGTTGCCGTTGTCGGTGAAGGCTTCAGGGCAGGTTCAAAGCTTTCTCCCGTTGTTGCCGAAATATGCAATTATTATTTCGGTCAGAGCGACAGTATGCAGAAAAATCAGCAGGAAAACATTCTTATTCCTTAAGGAGATAACAATAATGGCTGAAATTATAGTTATTGCTTCGGGTAAAGGCGGCTCGGGCAAATCTTCTTTCACGGCAGGTGTCGGCAGAGCGCTTGCAAACCTCGGAAAAAAGGTTCTTGCAATCGACTGCGACATCGGTCTGCGCTCGCTCGACCTTCTTTTCGGAGTTACCGAAAACGTTGTCTTTGACTGGGGCGACCTTGTCTGTGACAGATGCGATTCTGAGCAGGCAATCATCAGGGCGGAAATCGACCTTCTTGCCGCACCCCGTAATTTCAGCAGCGAATTAACCCCCGAAAAAACGGCAAAGCTTTTCAGATCCTTTGCAAAGGACTATGATTACATACTTCTCGATTCTCCCGCAGGCATTGACAGGGGCTTTCAGCTTGCCGCAAGCGGTGCGGACAAGGCGGTTGTTATTTCAACTCCCGATAATGTCTGCGTAAGAAGCTGCGCAAGAGCCTTTGACGAGCTTCGCAGACTCGGAATTGACGATGCAAGACTCGTTATCAATATGTTTGAAGTGAAACCCGTCTGCAAGAAAAAGCTCCTCAACATCGACCAATGCATCGATGAAACGGGCGTTCAGCTTTTAGGCGTTGTTCCGAGGGATATAAATGTCGGATATTCTTCCGTTACGGGCGAAAATCCGGGTGAGTTTTCACCGTCATCCCTTGCGTATAAACGAATTGCAAAGCGTATAACGGGTCAGAGAGTACCCTTGGTTTGTGAGTGATAATTATGGAAAACCGTACCATTGCCGCAATTGCAACTCCGAATGCACCGGGCGGCATCGGAACAGTCAGGATTTCAGGTGAAAAAGCCCTTGAAATCGCAGATAAAATATTCCGACCCGTCAGCGGTAAGGCTCTTACGGAAAGTAAGGGTTACCGTGCATATTTCGGAGATGTTTATGATAATAACGAAAGAATCGACGAGGCTGTTTGCCTCGTTTTTCGTGCGCCCTCAAGCTATACGGGCGAAGATACCGCCGAGATTTCATGCCACGGCGGTCTTTATATCACAAAGCGTGTTCTCCGTGCCGCACTCGATGCAGGCGCACTTCCTGCCGAAGCAGGGGAGTTCACCAAAAAAGCATTCCTCAACGGTAAGCTTGACCTTGCCGCCGCCGAAAGCGTTATGTCGCTCATAGGTGCATCGGGCAAGCAGGCTGCCGCCGCCGCACTCAACACCCTTGACGGTAACCTGAGCCGTGAAATCAGAAAGTGCGCCGATGAAATCATCGGAATCTGCGCTTCACTTGCCGCATGGGTTGATTATCCTGACGAGGATATCGAGGATACGGGCGCAGGGGATATGCTTCCTGTTTTTGAAAAAACAAAATCAGCTCTTGCCGATATCATTCGCCGTTATGACTGCGGACGAGCCGTCACTGACGGAATTGATGCCGTTATCGTCGGCAAGCCCAATGTCGGAAAGTCAACGCTCATGAATATGCTCACGGGCTTTGAGCGTTCAATCGTTACTGATATCGCAGGCACAACCCGTGACGTTGTTGAAGAAAAAATAGTTCTCGGCGAAATTATCATGCGTGTTGCAGACACGGCAGGTATCCGTGAAACCGAAAACATTGTTGAAAATATCGGCGTTAACCTTGCAAAGCGCAGACTCGAAAGAGCTGAGCTTGTGCTTGCCGTTTTCGATTCGAGTGTTCCTCTTAACAACGACGACCTTGACATCATTGAGCAATGCAAAAACAAAAAGGCAATTGCTCTGCTTAATAAATCCGACCTGCCCATGACGGCAGACAGAAAAATTATCGACGAAAACTTCCCGTATGCCGTTGAGCTTTCAGCATCGACGGGTGAGGGGAGGGATGCGCTCGAAAATGCGGTGCGTCAGATTTTCAGAACAAACGAATTCGACCCGAATTCCGCTTGTCTGACGAGTGAAAGACAAAGACAGTGCTGCGTCAATGCGCTCAATCATATTGATGAGGCAATCAACGCTCTCAATACGGGTGTCACTCTCGATGCGGTCAATGTCTGCGCCGACTGCGCCATTGATGCCATGCTTGAGCTTACGGGCGACAGAGCAACCTCCGCCGTTGTTGACGAAGTTTTCTCAAGATTTTGTGTGGGTAAGTAATTTTGTATTTTTTTTTGTTGCTGCGCAGACCTTTATTAAAGGAACAATGCAGGCATCGTCCCCTACAATAATGCCATGTGTCACGGGTAGGGGCGGATATCATCCGCCCGAAAAACAACCGAACATAATAAAGCCTTATTATTCTTTTTTACAATAATAACCGCTGTTTTTAGTTCTTTTTCAGCATAATAAAGGCAATTTTCGATTACAGCCAATGGAAATTATCCGAATGATGCATTATTAAATCCGAATTACGCAATCGGCTGTAAACGAGAGCAAAAACAATTTGTATTTGCCATAAATTGACAGCAGGCTGTCATGATTTCTCGCTTTGCTCCATGATTTGAATTATTCCATTATTCATTAATGCACGGAGTGCAAATCACGCAACTTGTTGCAATTCACGATGTAATCAATTCATGCCGTAAGGCAATTCATTTATAAGTGGTGTTACTATGGAATACTTTTCTGAAAATTATGATGTTGCCGTTATCGGCGCAGGCCATGCAGGAATTGAGGCAGGGCTTGCCGCCGCACGCCTCGGATGCAAAACGGCAGTTTTCACCATAAATCTCGACTGGGTCGGCAATATGCCGTGCAACCCCTCCATCGGAGGCACTTCAAAGGGACATCTTGTTCGTGAAATTGATGCTCTCGGCGGTGAAATGGGTATTGCGGCTGACCTTAACACCCTGCAAAGCCGTATGCTCAATCTCGGCAAGGGTCCTGCAGTGCACAGTCTTCGTGCGCAGATTGACCGCAGAGGCTATTGCGACTATATGAAATTTGTCCTTGAAAAGCAGGAAAACCTCTATCTTCGTCAGGCTGAAATCATCAGTTTGAAGCGTGACGGCGATGAATGGCTGCTTAAAACACGCCTTGAAGCCGTTCACAGAGCAAAAGCTGTTATTATTGCAACGGGAACCTTCCTTGCAGGACGAATTTTTATCGGCGATGTGTCATATGAAAGCGGTCCCGACGGTATGTTCCCCGCAGTTGAGCTTGCAAAATCGCTCAAAGAGCTTGGCGTTATGACCCGCCGTTTTAAAACGGGCACACCGCCCCGTGTCAACAGAAGAAGCGTTGATACCGAAAATCTTGAGCCTCAGTACGGCGATGAAAACATCGTTCACTTTTCATTCGAGAGCGATATCGAGGTGCGCAACACCGAAAAGTGTTATATTACATACACGGGCGAAGAAACCAAGAGGATTATTCTTGAAAATCTCCACCGTTCCCCCCTTTATTCGGGAAAAATTGACGGCGTAGGTCCCCGTTACTGCCCGAGCATCGAGGATAAAATCGTGCGTTTCTCCGAAAAAG
>JAZSAH010000142.1:0-2582 GCA_045601745.1 Acutalibacteraceae bacterium | reverse complement strand
CGTTCTTCAAGCTCTTTTCCTCCGCCTTTGCCGTACATTTCATAAGCGGTGGGATGATTTGTTTTCATATCTTCCACGAACTCTGCAAATGAATCGTTGGAAAGATAGTTGTTATAAGGCTTTCCGTTGGTGACGTAACCCGATTTTACGAGATTTTTTGCGGTTTCGTCTGCCATAATGGCATAGTCTAAAATTTTATTGAGTTCCATTTTACTCCTTCATATATTTTTCAACTAACATTCCGAAATATTCGGCGTTATCTTTCTTCATTGAATAGGTAAAGAATCTGCCGGTATAGGGCGTGCAACCGATAGGAAGGTCGTTTTCACCGATGTTTGCATCTTTAACAAAGAAATCAATACGTATGCAAGTTTTGTGAATATACGCATCAAAAACAAGGTGTCCCTGATATTTGAGTGAAACGTGAGAAGTGCTGCCTTTTCTCGCTGTGATTTTGTAATCGGGGCTTTCGGCAGTTTTTGTTTTATAATAGTCAACAACCTCTTTAAGCAAGGGTTTTGACGGCATATCAAGTTCTTCAACAAAGGTGTCAACGTCGCATTCAACAGCGCCTCTTCTGACAGGTACGGCACTTGTTGAGGTTATAGTTGACGATTCAAGCACCGACTTCATCTTTTCAATATCTGAGGCATCAAGTACATCATCGTTGTTGCAGATTGTTGCATAAACTGCACCCATAAGATTAGCAACAGACTCGTGCTTTTCTTCGGGGATATTTATGCTGGCAAAAATTTCAGGATATGCATCCTCTTTTTTCAGGTTTTCCAGAAATACTTCGTCAAGCTCGCTCTTATTATAAACGATATGATTATAGAGTTCTTCGCAGGTCTGCTGTAAACAAAGAATAGCGAAAAGAATTGCCTTTTTGTGTTCATCATCAGCTATTTCATCACCCGAAATTTTCTGAAGAAGAGAAAAAGCATTGAAAAGTCTTTTCATTCCTCTGGGATTATATCCAACAGAAAGACCGATGAGATCTCTGTATGTTTCAAGTTTATCGGAAGATACTCTCATTCCGCTACTTACAAGACAGTTCTCGATGTAAGTTTTGATTTCGTAGTTTGCAACGGGCATTTTGAACGGCACCTGAATTATCTTGTCAAAAAAGCTCCTGCCTTTTTCTTCACCGATAAGGTCGCCGTATTTTTCCGAAACACCTCTGCTGACAACACCATAGTCAATCGCAAGCACAAAAACACATTTATCGCAGTCGAGGAAAAGCTTCAGCACTTCAAGGAGCTCAACCGCTTTGCCGGGATTAAGACGGTCAAGGTCATCAACAAACACAACAATTCGGTCTAAATTGTTGTGTTTGCAAATCTCGTTGATTGCATTCTGAAAACTGTCTTTCAGTTTTCCTATTGCTTCAGGAAGGCTTACTTCTTCGCCTTCACTGAACAAACAATTATCAACACCTTCGGTTGCACCGTTTGTGACGTTATTGACTACGGTCATACTCACTTTTAAAATGGTTTTAAGGGCTTTTTTGGCATTTTCCTTTGCATTGCTGTGACCCGATTCTTCGGTAATTTTTTCAAGAAGCGATGAAAGGAGAATCAACGGCAACTGATCGCCCATATTGAACTGGGAATACTGCCAGGTATTGAACCACACGCATTTAACTCCCGTGAGTTCCTTTCTCACCATTTCCATAATGCTTGTTTTGCCTGTGCCCCAGTCACCCTGAACGGCAATTGTCATAGGCACTTCGCAGTCTTTGATAAATGATGCGAGACCGTTTATGTATTTTTGGATATTAAATTTATCTTCCAGTGCGGGTTTGTCCGTCATTCCGGTTTGGGTTTTAGCCATAGCTCAAATCTCCTTTTTTCCATATAAAATTAATTATATATTTGGAATATTGTAAAATCAATTGACACATAATCCAAAAATGGCTGTTTTGTTTTATGCAAGATGATATCTGCCGGATCCTTATAAAAACAAGAGCAGATCGAAACCTACTCTTGTAATAAAGTCGTTGGGTTGAATTAGGGTTAATCTTTATCCCATCTGTTGGCATCAGTCCAACGATAGTTTGGATCTTTATTTCGGTTAGGATTGTTTTCCCACTTTTCTTCAGAACGTCTGCTCATTTCTGAATCAATTCGCTTCATTTCACTTGTCTTTTCTCCATTTCCACCATAACCGGAAGCCGCCCACTTTTGCCTTCTTTCTTCATATCCATCGGAAAGTTCTTCATCAGAAGCATTTTCAAGCCATGTTTCGAATGAACTTTTTAAAAGGTTACTGAAAAATCCCATATAAATTCTCCTTATAAATTTTATTAACCACACGTCTTAAGTAATCCTATTGCACCTGCGATTAGTGCAACGGGTAAGAGCAGAACAAATCCGCCGACGAAGATTGCGAGAAGAATAAATGCGGGCACTGCAATTGCGAGCAGTATTGTTGCAACGATTTTTGCCGCGCCCCAGGTTATCTTGAACGCCAGTCCGATGGCTTTGAAGAAAAGCCAGATTGCGAGAAACGAAAATATTATTCCAATCAAAAAAATCACTCCTTATGTTATTATATGTGTTATGCCGCATTCTGGGTTTCTT
>JAZSAH010000141.1:0-11902 GCA_045601745.1 Acutalibacteraceae bacterium | reverse complement strand
ACAATTCTGCCACCGCAGTTGAAATGAAAAACTCTGCCAAAAACGTTTTGGAGTGTTTTCGCTTTGCCGAGACCGAAAAAGAATTTTCTGAAGCACTTTCAAAATGTGGCGATTATAAAAAAGCAGAAGACGGCAGTTTCGTTTTAACCGGCACAAATCTCGTTATAACCATAAAACCCGATTTCTCCAAAAACAAACTTGAATTTTCCGCCACAAATTCAGGCGGCGATGAAATATGTTCTTTTAGTTACCCAACAAACGAAACGAATGAGTCGACCTCGTCGTCTTCATCAAGCACTACGTCTGAAGTAACGTCAACATCAGAGGAAACCTCTACATCAGAGGAAACTTCAACGTCGGAGGAAACGTCTACATCAGAGGAAACTTCAACGTCGGAAGAAACCTCTACATCAGAAGAAACAACTACATCAGAAGCGACGTCAACCGACGCACAGGAAGGAGAGAACGACTAATGAAAAACAAGCGTTTTTCCTTCAAAAGCATCAATCGTCGCAAAGGTGCATCAATTGAACTTGCTTTAACCCTGCTCGTTGTAACGTTTTCACTTTCAGCCTTGATTCTCACCACCTCCTATCTTTCACATGTCCGGCAAGGAAGGGCGGAAGAGGAACTTGAAAAACACATTGTTTTTGAGCAAATAGGCGAAGCCTTTATCGACGGTGTCAAAACAAAATCGGGCACATCCTGGACAAACGATTATCCGGATTATGACATAACCGTAAACCAACTTACTCTTTCTGTTAAAGAAAAAAATGAAGAAAACATTTTGTTTGAGGCCGAGCTGAAAGACAACGGCGACGGCACCTATAAAATCACCAAATGGAAGATAAACTGAAGGGAGCACACATTTAGATGGCCGAAACAACCATTCCTGCTGTAATTTCACTTGACACCGACGCCCAGTTGGTTCATTTTTACACTCTTTCCGCCGGTGGCAAGGAAAATCATATCATAGGCAACTACCGCGCTTGTCCTTTTGACGAAGAATTTTATTCAAAACTCGACAAGCTGCTTAAAGCATATAAGCAAAAGAATCCAACGCCAGCAATCACTAAGGCTTCTGTTATTTTGCCTGACCATGTTTTTGTCATCGACACCTTCAGCATTCCAAATCTCGGAAGAAAAGCCCTCGACCATTCGCTCTCCCTTGCGATTGAAACAATTTACAATGACAAGGGCGAAATCAACTACCGCACCTTTTCTCTTGCTCTCAACAAACAAGTTGCAACCTTTGGTATCGTCGGCGTCAGGAGGGAAGTTCTTCGTAGAATCAACCAAATCTTTTCAAACAACGAAATATCGGTTCAGAACATCACCTTTGCTGCGAATTCAATGGTCGACGGAGCATTTGCAGTAAATCAAAAGCTCAAAAACTCAACCTTTATGTTGCTTGATATCAAGGAAGAATCTTCAAAATTTGCCTTTGTTAACAAGGGCAAAACCATCGGATATTTCAGACTCCCGTTCGGTCATTCCATGCTTTACAAATCACGTGTTGCATCTGAAGACCTGCTTTTTGACCATTCGACAGGCGAATTGCTCGTTCTCAACGCCAAAGAAAAAGCAAAAGCAAAACAACTGACAATGATGGGCGAAGAGATTATTACCGACCCCGATGTCCTGGATGCATTGTCAAATGAATCCGACCAGACAAGCGTTTTTGACACCGACGTGTCCTTCTCAAGCCGTAAAGCAGCACGAAAGCTTCCTAAGTTTATGCTTCGTGAAACTCCAACCGACCGCGAAGACTTTATATATGAAAACTTCCGCATATTTGTTAAGTGGACACTTGAGCTCATTGCGGCAAACAAGGATATAACCGATGTGGGCGCAATCGAAAATGTTTACGTCAATATGCCAAGCGAATACGCTTTTCTTTTTAACAAGGTCAATGCCGAGTCAAAAGAAAACAAGGTTAAATTCCTGCCTCTTGTAACCGATAAGCAATCGGAAGAAAAAGCCAAAAACCTCGAACTTTTTGGCGGGGCTTATGTCAAGCAGTTTAACACAACCAACAATTTCTAATCGGAGTTAAAAATGACAGTAGAACAGTTCACAATGCTTTGTGTTTATATTCTCGCAGGTCTTTTAGGACTTTGTGTCGGCAGCTTTCTAAATGTTGTAATCTACCGCTTCCCCAACGGAATGAGTCTCTCAAAACCGTCTTCTCATTGTACGGTTTGTAGTTACGCTCTCAAATGGTATGACAACATTCCTGTTTTATCATACATAATTCTTGGCGGTAAATGCCGCAAATGCAAATCCCCCATCTCACCCAGATATATGCTTGTTGAAATATCAAACGCTCTCTTTTGGCTTTTGTCGGTATTTCTTTTCTGGAAACAAAGCATTCCCTATGCCATTATGACCGCGATTGTATCGTCGGTGCTCATTTGCATTTTCTTTATCGACCTTGAGCATATGTTAATCTTCAACCGTTTTACCGTTTTAGTGGCAGTTGGCGGTTTTGTTGGAATTTATGCCGACACCTTCACAAAATGGTATGACCATCTCATCGGCGCTGCAGCCGGCGGACTTGTTTTCCTTGCACTTTATTACGGTTGCATTTTAATCCTAAAAAAAGAAGGGCTTGGCTTTGGCGATATTAAATATGCCGCCGCTGCAGGTTTTCTTCTCGGTTGGCAAAAGTTCATTTTGACTATTCTCATTGCATCTATTGTCGGTGCAATCGTGATGTCAGTTTTGAACCGCATCAACAATTTTGAAAAAGGCACCGAACACCCTTTTGGCCCTTATCTTGCCGCAGGAACACTCATTTCACTCTTTTTCGGTAACGCTATAATAACGTGGTATTTGAGTCTTTTGTTCAACTCGATTACAATCTAGCCAAAGCATTTAAACCCAAGCCAGTCTAAAAGGCGGGTTTAAGGCTGCTTTCGGCTCTTTGTCATACACAGGCTACATTTTTAATAAAGCCACAAAATCAATAAAGGTTAATTACTTTGGCTAAGGAAGGACAACGCCCAAATGCAAAAATATAAATACGTTGCATACAATCTGCAAAAACAAAAAATCAAGGGAATCTTCATTGCGAACAATGAACACGACCTTGAAATACAACTTGCTAAACAGAGCTTATATCTTGTTTCGGCAAAGGTTTATTCCGGCGGAACACCGTCATCTTTTTTCACTCTTGGCACAGGCAAAGTTCCAATGAGTGAGCTCACGACCTTCTGCCGTCAGTTTTCAATTATGCTCAACACAAACATTCCTATTCTTGATTGTCTTGACATTCTGAAAAACCAGCCCTATTCAACACACTTCAAAAACATTCTTTCGGTCATTTACGAAGATGTTCAGAGCGGTATGCTGATGTCAGAAGCGTTAGAAAAACATGCCAAGGTTTTCCCAGACTTTTTCAGAAGTATGGTAAAGGTGGGTGAACTTAGCGGAAAGATGGACCGTGTTTTTGAGTCGATTGCAAATTATTATGAAACCGACACAGCTATCAAGCGCAAGGTAAAAAGCGCTCTTTCCTATCCGATGATGCTCGCCGGAATGACCGTCGGCATTGTTTTACTGATGATGATTTTTGTTATTCCAACCTTCAAGGAAACTCTTGCCAAACTTGAGGTTGAAGTCGAAGGGTTAACCGCTGTCGTCTATGGCGTTTCGGACTTTCTCATTGCCTGGTGGCAGTATATACTTGTAGGTATCATTGTTTTTGGTTTTATAATCTTTCTTATATCGCGCACCGAATTCTGCGGATATGTTTTTGATGTTTTGAAGCTTAAGCTGCCGATTGTTAAAACCATTCAAATCAATATGATAACCTCCCGTTTCGCAAGAAGCTTTTCTTTGCTTATATCAAGTGGCATGGACCTTGCAGAAGCCCTTGATGCTACCGAAATAATCCTGACAAACAAGTATTTCAAAAAAAGATTTCACGAAGCCGCAGAAGCGGTCAGAGGCGGTATGTTGCTGACCAACGCCTTCGAAAGTTATAAATTGTTTCCACCAATGATGATTCAAATGATAACAATCGGTGAAAAAACCAACTCACTCGACGATGTTTTGCTTCGTTCCTGCAGCTTTTTTGACACTCAGGTCGAAACATCGCTTAATTCAATAACAAACAAAATTCAACCTGTTATGCTTCTTATTATGGGCGTCATCATCGGTTCGCTTTTCCTTGCCGTTTACTCGCCTATGATTTCCATTATGACCGGACTTGGAGTCTAAAGGAGAAAAGTATGAATATAAATTATGAGCTTTTACAGTTTTATATTTATAAAAAACTTGTAAAGCGAAAAGATGCAGAATATATCCTTGACGAATGTAAAAGACTTAATGTCGGTGTCAGAGATTATCTTTTGGCAAAGGAAGCCGTCACCGAAACAGAAGAACTTGAGGCTTTGGCAGAATATTACTGTATGCCCTACGTTGAGATTGACATGCTTGAGATTGACAAGAATCTCTTCGATTTATTCACCTTTGATTTTATGAAAAAGCATAAGATTATTCCGGTGAGCTATGATAAAAACGGAGTTTTGCTTGTCGCAACAGGCAAACCGCTCGATTGTCATGCAATGTCGGCAATTTCGGCGAAACTCACCTGCCGGTGTGATTATATTCTTGTTCCGCCCGTTCAAATTGACCGTTACGTTGATTCAATCTCTGCTGTAATCTCTACGTCTGCGGCTCTCAGCGACCTTAACACCGAAAAAGCAGAACAACAGGTAAACGCCTTTCAAAAGAGTGCACTTGGAGTTGCAAACGAAAACGACGTTATCAACAACCCTGCTGTCAGATTGGTTGATTCGGTCATTAAAGAAGCTATTCCTTACCGCGCAAGTGATATACATATCGAACCCTTTGAAAAAATTGTTAAGGTAAGATACCGTATCGACGGCGACCTTCAGGACCGTGCAGAATTTCCGATAGAAGCTTTTTCGGCAATCTGTGCCCGTCTTAAAATTATGTCAGGACTCAACATCGCTGAACGCCGCGTCCCGCAGGACGGACGTATCAATATGGTTGTTGGTGGCAAAGAATATGATTTCCGTGTTTCCACCTTGCCGACCGTTTTTGGTGAAAAGTTTGTTATCCGTATACTCGATAAAACATCTTTCCACTTCACAAGGTCCGACCTCGGTTTCACAGACACAGAAAATATCGTTGTGGATAAAATGCTTGCCCGTCCGCACGGAATCGTTCTCTTAACAGGACCTACAGGCTGCGGTAAATCGACCACACTTTATTCGTTCTTAAAGGAAGTCAACAATCCAACCGTCAATATCGTAACGGTTGAAGACCCTGTCGAATTTACAATGGCAGGCATAAATCAGACACAAATCAATCCAAAGGCAAACATGACCTTTGCGGCGGCACTCCGTTCAATTCTCCGTCAGGACCCTGATATCATTATGATTGGCGAAATCCGTGACGAAGAAACCGCCGAGATTGCCGTACGTTCGGCCATCACCGGTCACATTGTTTTCAGCACCCTCCACACCAACGACGCCCCTGGCGCAATCCTTCGTTTGCAGGATATGGGTGTTGATAACTACCTTGTTGCCGATGCGCTCGTCGGCGTCATTGCTCAGCGTCTTGTTAAAAGGCTTTGCCCGGCTTGTAAGAAAAAAGGAAGAACCAATGCCAAGGAAATGGAAATTCTCGGCATTAACGAGCCAATCAGTATCGCGAGGCCGCAGGGTTGTCAGTTCTGCAACAATACCGGCTATAAGGGCCGAATTGCAGTTCACGAAGTAATGTATATAAACGAAGCAATGAAAAATGCGGTTATGAATGAGAAAAACCTCGATGTTCTTCGTAAAATAGCGGTCGATAACGGAATGACGACTCTTTGGAATTCCTGCCGCAACCTTGTTGTCAAAGGTGTAACAAGCATACAAGAGCTTATGACACTTAACATCGAATAAGCTGACAAGGGTCAGTTTTAGCAAACAACAAATGAAGGGGGAAATAATATGGCTAAGCAACATTTTTATTCAAGAGTGCCTGCAAGAGTCAGTATGTATAACCGTTCTGACGGTTTTGATACATTTGCACATTCAGAAGGACTCGAGCGCGATTTTATTCAACACGACCTTTCGTTTGTCTATGAAAACAAGTTGGCAAAAAACGATTTGGAAGCGGTCAGAAAAGGACTTATGCCGTTCGTTTACAGTCAGTGCTGTTTGCGTTCGGGAGAACTTGTGCAAAATTGCATCACCTATTTGCCGCGTGACTATACAGGCGAAAGAAGTGCATATCTTTCTCACACTCTTATTTTGAGCGAGGAAGAAAAAACCTCCTTGCTGTATTCGGAGAATAACGCTCCGCTAAATAAAGATATGTTTGTGACCGATATATCTCCTTTTGACCTGACGTCACCAAAGGCAACCGCCTCTTGTGAATATGCCGAAAAACAATACGAACCATCACCCATCGGCAACATCTCAGAGATAATAAAGCCTTATAACCCTGAAACCGTAAAAAGCTTTATGTTTGCGGTTTTATCGGTCGTATTTGCAAAGGGTAAGCCCATTTATTTTAAACTCCCCTGTGACGACAAACAACTTTCTGACAAAGCATTAAAGTTTATAGGTGCATTTATATCCGTGCTTCCTTTTAATGTGCGCGAAAATGTTTCCTTCGTAACCTACACCACCGATGTGTCGCAGTATTCTCAAATGAAAATAAAGGCGGTTTCCGAAGCATGTGTCGAAAACAACTCCTCAAAGGGCGTTTTTATTGATTTTTGTACCGACCTTGTTGTCGGTCTTCCTGCTGACGATGTGATCGCAAAAGCGCCCGTCAATTTCTTCTATTCCTTGCTTTTGGAAGAAAGTATCCGGAATGAGTTTCTGCGCTTTATGAACAAAGCCGTCAAAGCAATGCCAACACTTGAAAAACTTAATATGAAGACCCTTTCAGAACTCGTTTCTCTTTTTGTCGGTGCCAGCGGACTTTTTTTAGAAGAAAAAATTATGCCAAACGATGATGCGGTATATGATTTCCTGTGTGTTTTCGAAAAATACCGCGTTGCTCTGGACGACAAATACAGAAGAAACGCCTACAAATGTTTGCAGCGTTATCCAAAAGCCCATCAGGCAATACCAAAAAACACATTCTCAAAGCTTTCAAAGCTTTACACTAACGAAAGTTGTGCCGCAAAGCAGGTGGCAATGGATGTTGTTCTTGAACTCATTCATACCGACATTATGCGTGATAAGCTTTTCGTTTTCATCAAAAACAATTATAACGGAGAAGACGAAAACATTCGCGAAATAATTCACGCGGACCTTTGCCGTGTTTTCTACGGAGGTTTTCTCCAACCACAAATTCTTGACTTCTTTGCTGAGCATTTTGCCAACGAACCGGAAAAAACAAGAAACGCCGTTTTTGAAAAACTGATGCTTACAATCAGAACGGAGCAGATTCAACAAAAAATCGTTGAATTTCTCAAAACCAATTACGATATTTTGACCGAAAAACAAAAGACTCTTTTCTATGAAACGTTTTTCGAAATGCTTCCCGAATGCGACACACTCTCTGAAATTCTCGTCGCTCTTGTCAACGACCACATACTGTCAGAAACCGAACAACTGCAGTTTTCTTGCTATCAAAAAATCAAAGATTTGCTCGAAAAAGATTCGCGAAAGAGTGAACACCGTTTGCTTCCGCTTCTTTGCAAAAAGGAAGGCTTTTGTGCCGACATTGTTATGGGACTTGCCTTATGTGAATGGAGCACAAGAAAGTTTCACGGCGAGTACCTGACCGAAATTGCAAAGAAAGACGTTCTCGCAAAAGTTGCCGTTGTTGTCAAGTTCTCTCAGCTTAAAATTGCTGAAAATCTCAATCTCTCGGAAATACTTTTAAAACTTTTTGAAAACAACAACGGAAATCTTTACGAATGGATTAAAGCCGATTCACTTTTGAGACAAGATCCTCTTTCTGAACACCTCAGACAAACGGTGGTCAAGCCAGCCATAGCAGAATCAGTTGCCGATATTTTTAATCTGAGACTTAATAACAACGGTCTTGAAATCCTTTTAGAATATCTCAAATCAAATGCGGACATCGAAAATGGTGAAAAGTATGTAGTTATTAAAGCTTTTTTGCAACTCAAAAACGCACTCAAAAGCAACGATGCAAAAACCTTCTTTAAGGCGCTTTCTGTTTTGGTTAAGGACGAAAACAAATCAAACGTTGCCGATTACATAAAGCACAAGCTTCAAGAAGACACCGAAGGCTCACAGCAAAAAATCCTTTTCGATATTGCTTTATCGAGTCTTGGCAAAAACATCCTTCTTTCAGAAGATGTCTATTTCGAAATAAAAGATATTCTTTCAACCGAAATTTTCTCGAAGGCAGGGCCAAAAGCAAACGCCGCCAAGGTCGCAAGGGAATCGGCCGAGACTGCCGCAAAGGAAATTCTCGAAACCGTTTCAGTTGCAACATCTACCGATAAGGTTTTCGCAGAACAAGCAGAAAACGGTGTATCATCGATTGAAACCTTCCTTTATTCCTTTGTTGAAGATTATTCCAAAGGTGCAGATAGGTTTGTCTTGTACCATCTCTCAGGCGCCGACGAGAAAACTGTTTCACTGTTTGAAGAAATTGTAAAAAACATCAAACCGCAAAGCAAGGGATTTTTCTCAAAACTTTTCAAAAAATAATAAAAACAGGCACAATGAATGTTCAGCTCATTGTGTCTGTTTTTTATGCTATATAAAACACCAAAAAAGTGTGATAAAGCACCACAACCGAATAAACAGCAAAAATCAAATACCCGGCTTTAGCTGCTTTTTTTAATTTTTTTGAAAGCAAGGCAAGAATCAAGAAAAGCACACCCACAAGAACAATTTTAACAAACCCTGCCAGATTATTTTCAAACAACCACCGTCCAATTGGATTCGACTCAATGTCAAGCCCGTAATTATCCACCCAATACACCGTGAAAAAGTAATCAACAACATTCAAAATATAAGCAAAAAGAAGAAGGACCATATAAAACACTCCTTTGAAAGGTACTGCTTATATGGTTTTCAAAAAAATCTTCAATATTCAAAATTCGCAAAACAAATTCGGCACAAAAATAATCATTATAGCCGTTTGGAGTATGAAGCCAAGGTCAAGTCTGCTAACAAAATTGCAGAAAACCTGAGCCTTAAGGAAAAGACAAAGGACGGGTAAATCCCGTCCCATACATAATTTGTTTCTAACAGATTTCTAACGGATTTTTGGGGGAATTTCGCCTTGCTTTTGACATTATAATCACTTGGTTTTTGTGAGCTTTTCAGACAAAGAAAATCTCTCAAACTCAGCATTTACACTGGGTTTGAGAGATGATGGTGCGGATAACAGGACTTGAACCTGCACCGAGTTGCCCCGACTAGAACCTGAATCATTTAATAGATGGTTCTGCATAGTGTTTCCTATATCATTAAAGTTCCTTAAAAACCGCATAAATACAGGATTTATCAGTAAAAACAGTGATTTTATCAGCAATTCGGTAAAATCACTGTTTTTGATGTTTTATAGAACTTTGGTAGACATTTGGAAGACAAAGTCATATATAAATAGGTTTACAGATAATCAGATGCCTTTTTCGCAATTTGGAATGATTTAGCTATTTTATTATGATCCTTCTTTTTGAATGTTGCTAATTGATCCTCGTTTGCAAAGCAAAGCGTCGATGTGTACATAGGCTCATCATCGCTCTTGTCACCTAATGAAAGAGTATATTTTTTATCCTTCTTTGTGTAATCGTTTAGTTTTGCATCAAAAACACATATAAAGCAAGGCAAAACTTTTTCTACTCCAAACAATTCGAACGAGTATGTTGCTTCAAACTGAAACATAAGCAAACTGCCAATAGCACTCTTCAACTTTTCTTCATCATCAATATTCCAGCCGCCATCTAAAGTTTTAATCTGTTGATTGTCACGTATAGGCTTATTTTTTATAAGATTTTGATATAAGTGTTCTACCAAACAAACCTTTCCAAAAGGAACATCTTCGTAAGGTAACTGAAAAGACACATCAAGACATTTTTCTAATTTTAAAACTTTCTCCCAAAATTTAATGGTACTGTTTGGGAACGCTTTGCGTTTTTTTGATGTAAGTTTACTTTCCAATTCAAAACCACACATAACACCTTTACCCCTCATAAAAGCATTATATATTTGCATCGCTTCTAACATTTCTTGCACAGTGGTGGCATTTTTTAATTGAACGGAGATGTTAAGAGTAAAATTATGCTCGACTTCATCAAACATATAGTTAATCTTTAAGGGTGTACTATCAATGGATTCAAAAGAACATACATTAACACTTTCGTTAGGTGTTCTCGAAACTAAAATAGTTGTTTCATAACCACTACCACCGATAGTAATATGGAATGGTTTCGGGAATTCTGGTGGTTGTGCAAAAAAACTAGATTCGACAATTTTGACAGGATTATATGGATTAAAAGCCATTTTCTCAATAGGAATCTCATGACCGTTTAAAATTAGGGTATTGGGCTTATTAAGTTTCAAGGGAATTGTTCGTTGAGCATTATAAAAATATTTAAACATATCATCCGTGGTAAAATCCGGCCCTAATATTTTCTTTTGATCATCGTTCAATTCGACGCTAAATCCACTAATAGTAAAGGAGTCAGTATCACTAACTGCATAACAAATGCCGTCTTCCGCCGCCTGATATTTTAAACCATCGGGCAACTCATTACTTAAGTACTCCAATAAAGCGGATGGTACTTTTGTCTTTGTTTCTTCTGTTTCATTGAAAACACTGTCAAAGTTTACAAACATTAGAAATCACCTCCTGATTTATCCCAAATGATGATTTTTGAAACTATTTCGTGTTCTACTATTTTATTATTGGTTAGAGTAGAGACCAATTTTGACAGTTCTACAAAATCAGAACCGTTTTTTACAATTATATATTTTATATCAGAATATTCAAACTTCAATGAAATCTTATCAAGGCCATCCATAGCGTTGCTCATTTTGTAGAATAGTTCCGTGTCTAATTTGTTTTTATCGAAGAGGACTTGATCAAATCCTTCAACTGTTACGTCAGGAACAAATCTCCACTCACATTCATCTGTAAAACATTTTGTATCGTTTTCCTGTGTGTTGCGATTTTTAAATTTCCCTTGATAAGGCTTCCAGTACATTAGTTCATGAAGCAAATAATTCTTTAATGCATTTAGCGAATCAGAGGATTCACCCTTAGAACTTAAGGCTTTTGAAAAAGCTTCAGAAAAATCCTCTCTTAAATGAGATTTAGGATTTATGTATTGTATTGGCTGAATACAGTTTTTCATGCCCCATTCTTTTGAAAATGCCAGCCCGTAATATCCATACCACGCCAAATGTTCCCCTAGACGATGCATATTAATATCACAAAAGCAGCGCATAGGAAATGCTAACTTTTCAAAATTTGGGATATTTAAATATCGTATATCCTCCGCACAGTATCTTGGTGAAAGCATTTTCTTTTTTAATGAATTCATTAAAAACTCTAATTGAGAAGTAAAAGTAAAAAGAGTATCCGCTTGAACCTTTGAAGGAACATGAGGCTCTTCTTCAGCTTTTGTTATTTCTACTTTTCCTAAATCCAGTACTTTATCTGCCAAAACATTCCCTCCTATTTTTGTTGGTATTATTTTACCATAATTCGACAATATATGCAAGGATGGTTCTAATTCTATTAAAAATAAATTCGCTATTTGCGAAAAAACATCTTGACATCCATAATTATATATGCTATTATATGGTTACAACGATTGTAGATATCATTTATCTGCTGGTCGACGTCCCCTAATTTGGAGTATGTAAATACTCGTGGAACATCCTATGGGTGTTCTAATTAGCGGGGCGGCACACGTGTTGACCAACGATGT
>JAZSAH010000140.1:0-2555 GCA_045601745.1 Acutalibacteraceae bacterium | reverse complement strand
GCTGCGCCTGTTATAAACGCAACCTTGTTATCAAAATCACCCATTTTAATTATCTCCTTTTTTCTGATAATTTATAAGAACTTCATCAAGGGGAACTCTTGCAACGGTATTGAAAAGGTTTGTTGCATACATAATTCCCGCAAATGAAATAAGAAGAACGATTTCTTCAACCGAAAATCTTTCGGCAAGAGCAATATATATTTCCTTGGAAATATGATGAGGGTCCGCCGTTATTGCCGCACCGAATTTTGTGAGAAGCTTTTCAGTTTCGGTGAGAGTGGGATTATCGGGGTCATCGCCCGAATCGACAAGAATTTTTCTGAAAAATGTTGAGCAGATAAGGCAGTCGTTACCCGTTGAAATTGCAAGAGAAAAGATAGAAATTGCTCTTTCTCCGATAACGGGAACAAGCTGGTCATAAAGAGTATACCATTCCATATAAGCTTTGAAAGCAGGAACATTATGAAGAAGGGTTCTCTTCATGTTGGTTATTCTGCCGTGCTTTGCAATCTGGTCTTCATATTCTCTTCTGACTTCTTCGCTTGCGCCTTCATACTCTGTCATAGGTAAATATGCCATATATTAATCCTCCTTGTTTTATCTGTTCATAGCGCTGCTGTTCATAACAAAGTTAAGAACATACATTGCATTCTGTTGAAGTTCGCCAACGGTTATGCCGTTTTCTGCGGCAATACCTTTTTTGATTGTGCCGTCAGGCTTTCGTACACCTGCTCTGTTTCCGCCGGGCATAAGAACATTTACGCCTGCTCGGACTCTGTAGGCCTGGTCTTTGATTTCGGGGAATTCGGGTGACTTTGATGAACGCATCCACCAGTCTGTCATAATATTTCCCGTATATCCCCATTCCTCACGGAGAATACGGATGCAGAGTTCATAATTATAATGTCCCCAAACACCGTTTATCTTGTTATATGATGTCATGATATTCTGCGGATTTGCATTTTTAACGCAGATTTCAAATCCCTTGAGATAGATTTCACGCAGCGCTCTTTCGGAAACCCGTGAATCATTATAGATTCTGTTTGTTTCCTGATTGTTGCAGGCAAAATGCTTCGGACAAGCCGATACTCCCGCAGACTGAACACCCTTTACGAATGCAGATGCCATAACACCTGTTACATAGGGGTCTTCGGAGAAATATTCGAAGTTTCTGCCGCAGAGAGGACTGCGGTGGATATTCATGCCCGGTGCAAGAAGAACATCGGAACCCACTCTTATCATTTCCTTGCCGACGAGCGAATAAAGCTTTTCTACAAGTCCGGGATTCCATGTGCAGGCAAGCTCTGTTGCGTTGGGAAGAAGGGATGCGCCCGAATTTATTCTTATGCCCGAAGGTCCGTCGGTTGTTGTAACGGCAGGAACTCCTTTTTCACGAAGCGAGGGAAGTACGCCGCCAAAGGTGCCTGCATTACCTGCCGCACCAAGGGGACTGTTCATAACATAGTCGCCTCTGCTGATTGCTTCAAGCTCATCAAAATCAAGCTGTGCAACAAACTGCTTCATGGTGATTTTACCGCTTTTTACATCTGCAAGCTTATGACCTCTGTCACCCGTCTGGAGAAGAGTTTCGGGAACATTATCGAGAATAATCTGCTTAAGGTCATACTTGACGGTATTGACGGGCGATTTCTGAACAGCACCGTTTATGAATTTGATTCTTTCAAAAGCCTCTGCAGGCGCACAGACCTGCTTGCATCTTCTGACTATCTCATTCTTATCCTGCTCATATTCACAGCAAAGAGAAGCTGAACGGACATTCGTTCCGAGATAAATTTTATATGTACCCTTTTCAAGGATGTAAGCATATTCGAGTTCATCGTCATAGGATGACATATCTTCAACGCTGAAAGAAAGAGTTATTTTCTCTGTTTCATCGGGCAAGAGCTTTTGTGTTTTGGCAAATCTTATAAGCTCTCTTGAAGGCTTTCCGAGTCTGCCGCAGGGTGCTTCATAATAAAGCTGAAGAACCTCCTTACCGGAATAACCGCCGATATTTTTAACATCTGCGCTGACAGTAATAATTTTGTGCTGACATTTGCATTCGATGTTCTCAACCGAGAATTCCGTGTAGCCCAGACCGAAGCCGAAGGGATAGAGAACTCTGTCCTTTGCAAAGGTTTCAAGACCTCTGTATCCGACATAAATATCCTCGGTATAGTTATTGAGTTTCTTATCGCCGAAATATTTGCTTGAGGTATAATCCTCATAGCTTTTTGCAATTGTGTCGGTCAGTTTGCCGCAGGGTGAAACATCACCCGAAAGAACATCGGCAATTGCGTTGCCGCTTTCCATACCTGACTGCCACACATAAAGAATTGAGGAAATCTTATCGCCGTAAGCTTCGATTTCAGACATATCCATAATTCCGCCGCAGTTGAGAAGAACAACAACCTTTCCGAATTCGGATGTTACTGAATCAAGAAGCTGTTTTTCGGTATCGGTGAGATAATAACTGCCCTTTTCAAGCTTGTTTTCTCTGTCCTCACCTGCCGACCTGCCGATAACGACAATTGCCGTGTCTGACATTGAGGCGG
>JAZSAH010000139.1:0-42375 GCA_045601745.1 Acutalibacteraceae bacterium | reverse complement strand
ATTTTCAGGTCTTTTGAAATCTGACCTTCAAATGCACCGACATAGCCTTTGATAAGTCCGAGACCCATATGTGCGCCGTATTCAAAGCTCTTTTCAAAAAGAAGCTGCATACCGAGACAGATTCCGAGAATGGGTTTGCCTTCCGATGCGAGTTCACAGATAAGTTTATCCATGCCGCATTCACGGAGCTTTTTTGCCGCATCGCCGAATGCACCTACACCGGGAAGTATAATTTTATCCGCCGCCGCGATTTCATCCTTATCACCCGTTATTTTGCACTCGATACCGAGGCTTTCAAGCGATGATGAAAGTGAAAAAAGATTGCCGCAGCCGTAATCAATAATTGCAATCATTATAAAAGTCCTTTCGTTGACGGGATTTCGCCGCCGAGGGTCAAATCTTCGAAAACAGCCTTGCAAAGCGCTCTTGAAACCGCCTTGAATATGCCTTCGATGATGTGGTGGCTGTTTTTGCCTTCAAGCTGTTTGATATGGAGCGTTATATCGCTGTTTCTGACGAAAGAAATAAAGAATTCTTCAACAAGCTCCGTATCCATGCCGCCGACAGCAGGTGTGGGAATATTGACATCATAGTTGAGATATGCTCTGCCGCTGATGTCAACAGATGCGAGAATGAGCGTTTCATCCATGGGAAGAAGGATGCTTCCGTAGCGTGAAATACCTCTTTTTTCGCCGACTGCCTTTGAAAATGCCTGACCGAGAACGATTCCGACATCTTCAACCGTGTGGTGATAGTCAACGTGAGTATCACCGACGCATCTGACCTTCAAATCCATTCTGCCCGGACGGGCAAAAAGCTCAAGCATATGGTCGAGGAAACCGCAGCCTGTATCAATTTCATTTTCGCCTTTTCCGTCAAGATTGAGCCAAAGCTCTATATCGGTTTCGTTTGTTTTCCTTTTGATTTGGGCTTCTCTCATGTTAACCCTCCGTTATTTCTTTAACCGCCGCAACAAGAGTCTGCATTTCTTCCATGCTTCCGATTGTTATGCGGAGATAATTATCGATTTTTGCCTTGTTGAAATATCTGATGAGAATACCTTTTTTGCGAAGCTCGGCTGCAAGAGTTGAAGCAGGAATTTTGTTATGAGAAACAAAAACAAAATTTGCTTTTGAATCTGTGCAGGTGAATCCGAGCTTTTTGAGTTCCGTAACCGTGTATTCTCTGTTTTTTACTATTTGAGCAATTTTATCGTCATAATATTCATTATCCTCAATTGCCGCAGCAGCCGCTTTGATTGAAAGAGTGTTGAGGTTATAGGGATTGAATGAATATTTGAGCTTGTTGAGGTCGTCAATGATTTCTTTCGATGCGATGCCGAAACCGACTCTCAGACCTGCAAGTGAGTGGCTCTTTGAAAAAGTGCGTGTAACGAGCAGATTATCATATTTCTTAACAAGTTCCATGCAGCTTTCGCCGCAGAATGCCATATATGCTTCGTCCATGATAACAATGTTATCGGGATTTGAAGAAATAATTCTTTCAACATTCTCAAATGAAAGAGCAAGACCTGTGGGCGCATTGGGATTTGCGATAACAATATTCTTGCCTTTGCCGATATAGTCATTGACATCGATTGAAAAATCGTCTTTCAGAGGAATCTGTTCGAGGTCAACTCCGAAGATATCCGCATAAACGGGATAGAAGCCGTAGGAAATTTCGGGACAGCAGAGCTTACCGCCGTTGCCGCAGAATCCCATGATTGCAAATGCAAGAACGTCATCCGAGCCGTTTCCGCAGAATACCATGTCGGGAGTTACTCCGAATTGCCCGGCAATTGCGCCTCTCAATTCCTTGAGTTCGGGGTCGGAATAGAGGTTGAGTTTGTTTATCACCGCATCATTCAGAACCTCTCTGACCTTCGGTGAAGGCGGAAAAGGGGATTCGTTTGTGTTGAGTTTTATGACTTTTTCGTTGACCTGCTCACCCGGAGTATAGGGAACAAGCTTTTCGTAGTTTTTTGAAAGGAATCTGCTCATGGGTTCACCTTATTTCTCAAATCTGATTGCAGCACTCTTGCCGTGAGCGTGAAGACCTTCACGGTTTGCAAAAAGAACAATGTTATCCTTAACCTTGCCGAGTGCTTCTTCGGTATAATAAATATACTGTGATTTCTTTACATAATCGTCAACCGAAAGGGGAGAGCTGAATCTTGCCGTGCCCGATGTGGGGAGAGTGTGATTTGTGCCTGCAAGATAGTCGCCCAATGCTTCGGGAGTGTTTTTACCCAGGAAAATCGAACCTGCGTTCTTGATTTTGCCGAGAAGTGCAAACGGGTCGTCAACGCAGACCTCAAGATGCTCGGGTGCGATTTCGTTTGCGATTTCGACGCCCTGCTCAAGGTTGTTTGCGATAATGATTTTACCGTTTGTTTCAATTGATGTTCTTGCGATTTCTTCTCTGGGAAGAAGTGGAATCTGCTTTTCAAGCTCATCACGGACTGCATATGCAAGCTCCTCGCTGTCTGTAACAAGAACAGCGCTTGCGAGCTTATCGTGTTCAGCCTGAGAAAGAAGGTCGGCAGCAACAAATGCAGGGTTGCAGGTGCCGTCTGCAAGAACAAGAATTTCGCTCGGACCTGGTTTCATATCTATATCAACAAGACCGTAGAGCATTCTTTTTGCAGTGGCAACAAAAACATTGCCGGGACCTACTACTTTGTCTGCCTTGGGTACGCTTTCCGTGCCGTATGCGAGTGCGGCAACAGCCTGTGCGCCGCCGGTTTTGATTATTGTGTCAACTCCCGCAATTTTTGCAGCACAAAGAATTGCGGAGGGAATATTTCCGTTTTTATCGGGGGGAGTAACCATTATGATTTCGCTGACTCCCGCAATTTTTGCAGGGATTGCATTCATAAGAACGGTTGAGGGATAGCTTGCCGTGCCGCCGGGAACATAAATTCCGACCTTTTCAATCGGAGTTATTTTCTGACCGGAAATCGTTCCGTCGCCATTGTTGATTTCAAAACCCTTGCGAAGCTGCTTTTCGTGGAAATTCCAGATATTTGCTTTCGCCATTTCAAGGGTTTCTATGAGCGCTTTATCTTCATTTTCGTATGCGGCATCGATTTCTTCCTGAGTAACACGGAGATTTTCAATATCCGCACCGTCAAATTTAAGACTGTATTCTCTGAGAGCCTTGTCACCGTTTTCTCTGACATTTTTAATTATATCGGAAACAATTGCTTCAACGCCGCTTTCAAGCTTTATGTCACGGGTGAGAATTTCGCTTTTTTCGGCATTGTCTATGTTAATAATCTTAATCATTTTGCCAACTCCTTTTTGAGCTTTTCCATAAGGGCATCTATGTCGTCACCCTTGAACTTATAGGAGGATTTGTTTGCTATGAGTCTTGCGCTGATGGGCATAATCTGCTCGTAAACACGCAGATTGTTTTCTTTAAGCGTTTTGCCCGATTCAACGATATCAACGATAACGTCGGAAAGACCGAGTATGGGAGCGATTTCGATAGAACCGTTGAGCTTGATTATCTCGATTTCACGGTTGAGCGAAATATAATAATTCTTTGCAATATTCACAAACTTCGTTGCAACTCTTAAGGGGCGGTCAAAATCCTCAACATAATCATTCGGAGCAGCTACGCACATATTGCATTTTCCGAGGTTGAGGTCAAGAAGCTCATAGATATCAAAATTGCCTTCTTCAAGGATGTCCTTGCCCACAACGCCGATATCCGCAGCACCGTGAGCAATATAAATAGCAACATCGGAGGGCTTTACGAGAAGATAACGCACGCCGTTTGCTTCATTTTCAAAAACAAGCTTTCTGTTATCGCTGTAGATTTCACTGCAGTCATAACCGATTGATGCGAAAAGCTCATAAACCTTATCGCCGAGTCTGCCCTTGGGCAAAGCTATGTTCAGCATACGGACACCTCCCTTAATGCACCGTTTTCATATGAATAAACCGTTTTTGCCTTGTATCCGTCGGGGATTGTGTGTTCAACACGAACAGAGAATCCCTTATCAACAAAGCTTTCAACAAGCGAAAGGAGAGAAACGCTCTTGTCGGCAGAATCGAAAAGAATGAGAATATCGCTGTCGAATTCACGGACTTTTTTATAGTAGAAATTGAGGTTGTCGAGATAAACGGCAAAACCGATTGCCTGAGTGTTTTCACGGATTTTGCCTGCGAGCTTATCGTATCTTCCGCCTGTCAGCACAGCCGAGGGGGCTTTTTCAACATAGCCCTGGAAGATGATGCCGTTATAATATTCGGTGTTGCTCAGAACGGAAAGGTCGATCATGAGCTTGTCCGCAAGGTCGCTCTTTTTGAGTGATGATGCGATGAATTCAAGCTCTGCACAGGCGTTTTTCATTTCATCGTTGCAAGCGAGAGCGCAAAGCTCGGGAAGAACATCTGCGATTTTGCCGTTGACTGCGGCAAGGGTTGCAAGAAGCGCTGTCTTTTCTTTGTCAACACCGCATTTTTCGCAGATTGAACGAAGGTCATGAATGTTCTTTCCCTTGATGCAGTTAATCATATCCTTCTTTGCGTTTGCACTTATATCAAGCTCCGAAAGCAGAGAGGGGATGAACGCCATGTGCGAAACGCAGAGAACAAAATCCTTGTCAATTGTTTTAAGGCTCTTTGCGGCAAGCATGAGAACTTCCGTAACAAGATATTCATCGATTTTTGAGCCGAGAACTTCAACGCCCGTCTGCTTGATTTCTTTATAGTCCATCGAGCTGTCGGTCATTCTGAAAACGCTTTCGTTATAGTAAAGCTTGGTGAGAGCACCCGAAAGCTTTGCGTTCTTAACGATTGACAGAGTTATATCGGGCTTGAGAGCCATGAGTCTGCCGTATGAATTGTTGAAAGCAAGAATACCCTTGCCCGAGAGGAAATCTCTGTTGTCACTGTAGAAGCTGTATTCCTCAAACTTTGCCATTCTGTATTCTTTATAGCCCCACTGCTTATAAAGCATTGAAAGCTCATATGTAAGGCTGTCCTCTTTGCACAGCGTAGCAAGAAATTCGTCCATAATATTCTCCTGTTACTTTTTCAGTATACCAACAGTATACCACACTTTATTGTATTAGTCAATTAGCGATTTACCACGCTAAATTAATTTCTTTTCCGTATTTGTTTATACAAATTGAACAATAACGGTAATTCATGCTGTTTTTGCTCAGAATTCTTCGGTGAATTTCTTGAGGCATTCAAAGCTTTCTTCGCTGATAACGTGTTCGATTCTGCAGGCGTCAACAGCCGCACGCTCGGGGCTTACGCCGATTTTTATCAGCCAGTTTGTTATTGTTTCGTGTCTGCAGAAAACGTGTTTTGCAACCTCGAGACCGCTTTCGGTGAGAGAAATCAGACCGTTGCCGTCTGTGGTTATATATCCGTTTTCTCTGAGATTGCGCATTGCAACGCAGACGCTCGGCTTTGAAAAACCGAGTTCGGTTGCGATATCAACAGAACGCACGGACCCCTTCTTTTCTTTGAGCATGAGTATGGTTTCAAGATAGTTTTCAGCGGATTCGCCTATTATCATTGTTTTCACCCCGAAATCATATAATAAGTTTTAATATAATAACATACATTATTTTTATTTTCAAGTATTATATATAATAAAGTTCCCCCGAAAAACGGAGGAACTTTTGTTGTTAATACGGTAAATCTTTGAAATTTCCCATCACTTCGGGAACAGCTTCAATATTGATTTCTCCGGGGTCTTCTTTTCCGCCACAATAAACGGCAACGATTCTGTTGTTATCGAAATATTCGTATTCAACATTGCCTTCTGCGCTTTCTTCCAGAAGGATGCCGTTCTTATAAGCGTAGAGTATTTCTTCGGATGTTGATGTTTCGGTTATAACATTTCCCGAATCATCGAGCTCTTTTGTTACATATGTTGCGGAGCGTTTTGCGGGATTTCCGTTTTCGTCATAGCTGTATACATATGAATTTTCATATACTGTTGAGTTGTATGTTTCAACGGTTTCGGAAATATCACCGTTTTCGTTATATTTATAAGTGATTTCGCTTTTGGTTCCGTAGCTGTCGCAGATTTCTTTTATGAGTCTGCCGTTTTCATCATATTCATAATCGGTTGTATCCATCACTTTGTTGTTTCCGCCTGCATAAAGGGTTTCTTTTGTCATGTTTCCTTTATCGTCATATACGAATTCAAAAGCACGGAAACGGACAAGCTTTTCCTTGGGACCCATATAAATCGTCAGATTTTTCAGTTTTCCGTTCTCATCGTAGCTGTATACTTTTCTTTCGCATCCTTCGTCAATCGTTCCGTCGGATAAAGCGTGCTGAATTTCTGTTATTCTGTTTTGCTCATCGTATTTATAATAAGTGTTATCATCGCCCCACGGACAGTTTTCCGAACTTACGAGAAGTCCTTTTTCATTGAAGGTGAAAACTGCTTTATATTCATCCTCATAAGGAACCTCAACAACTCTTGCAAGGCTTTCCGTGTTCTGAACGGTTGTTACGGTGTTATCGGGAACGGCTGTTGTTGTTTCTTTTGTTTCATCTCCGGAGCAGGCGTTGAGGCAGACAACTGCCGCAAGAGTGATGATTGCCATTGTTTTTTTGATACTGTTTTTCATTTTCTTACCCCCGTTTGTGATTGAATGTTGTTATGGTTGAATTATACATTTCTCTTTTCTAAAATTCAAGCAAGAAAAAAGAAATAATTTTCTAAGAAAAGCTTAAGATACGATGAAGTGCAGAAAAATACCCCGAATTATCTTCGGGGTATGAGATATCAAAGTGAAATGATGCCGTCAAAATCCGCAAAGTTACCCTTTGCTTCATCTGCCGAATAGGTGTCTGTAACATAAACTTCGCCGTCTCTTGTTCTTTCGAATTTAACAACATCTCCTTCTGCGGAATATTCATATGTTGTAACATATTCTCTCGACCTGTCGTTGGAAATATCGTTGACGGGTGTAACCGACATGGTTTCTTTGAGAAGATTTCCGTCTGCATATTCATAAACGGTTGTTCTTATGTCACGGTCCGATTTTCTGATGAATTTGCTGACAAGACCGTCGGCGTTGTATTCATATGAGGATTCGTTTGTTATATCTCCGTTTTTGTTTTTTGTAAATGCCGAAACAAGAAGATTGCTTTCGTCATAGGTGTAAACGGTATCCGAAACGGTTTCGTCTGCGGCATTTGCCAGGCTTTCTTTGACCTTATTGCCGTTTTCGTCGTATTCGTAATATACGGCATTGATAACCTCGGTGCCTTCAAGCTTTGTGTAGCCCTTAAGGCTGCCGTCATCATTATATATAAAGTTGTAGACAGATTCATCTTCGGTGATTTTTGCAATACCGCCGTTTTCGTTGTAGGTCATTTCAAACAAATCGTGCTTTTCGAGAATATTTCCTTCAAGGTCTGTTGCGTAACGCTTTGTTATCTGACCGTTTTCGTTATATTCGTAGCACTCATAGTATTCATAAGTGACTTCCTGATTGTCATAAAACTTCTTTTCTTTTTCAATAAAACCGTTTTCTCCGAAAATGTATTCAGCGGTAAAATCGTCAACGGCAACCTCAACAGTCTGTTTGTTGTCCTGAGTTCCGTTTGCAGGTTTATCGGAGCAGGCACCGAGAAAAAGAAGCGATGCTGCGGAGAAAAGAGCAATGATTTTTCTGATATTGTTTTTCATGAGTTTTTGTCCCCTTTGAATTATGTTATCTAAATTATAACTGTTTGATATTTAAAAATCAAGAGTCAATTATCTTTCTACCATAACGCCGGGAACATTGCCGACTATAACGGTTTGCGCAATGCAGAAAGAAGTTCTGACAGTCTGAGGGATTCTTTTTCCCGACATTGTAAGCATAACCGTTGTTTCAATATTCAGCATGATGCTGTGCTGTGTCTGATTGATACCTGCGCTTGTGAAAACATTCTCAAAATCGCTTTGCGTTGATGAAGAAAATCCGACATCAACACCTATGTGCGGTCCGAAGCCCGAAAAAATCGCAAGTCCGCTTGCGGTGCCGAGAGAAACCCTGATTTCCGTTTTGCCTTTACGGTTGAAATAATTATCTATCGCATTTGTTACCTGCGATTTGAAAAGATTGAGCTTCACAATGTCTGTTGTTATTCCTGTTACCGCATTGTTTTCGTTATAATGTATGCTCACAATTTCCGAATAGGAGGGAGCATTCTCCGAAAGAACATTCTCAACTGCAGAATTGACTGTTTTGGATGAAACCGCATATGCTTCAAGGGATGCAAGGTCATATAATGCAGGACGCAGCTTTGCATCGAGAAGAAGAATCGAAATCAGCAGAACAATAAAAACGCAGACAGCTTTGTAAATCCATGAATTTCTTCTGTAACCAAACCGTCTGCGCCGCATATATACCACCTCATTTTATTATATGAAACGGGGTTCCTGAATTTGTAAGAATTTTGTAAGAATATGTTAACAAATTTTCAAAATACATCAGGTAAAATGTTCCTGTAATAATATGAGGGGAGTGTATGTGTGAGAAAATACATAACAGCTTTGATTTGTCTGCTTCTGATAACCTCGGGATTATCTGCCTGTAAGGATTACGAAGGGCTTACCGATATGCCTGAAATAAAACTGTTTTATTGCAGACCCGAAGAAGGCATGATTAATAATCCCTGCATTTACGATGTTAAATCCGGGAAATCTGAAATCCTTGCCGTTGAGGGTTGCGAAGATGTTTATCTCTATAGCACCTGCGGATATTCCGACGGTGAATTTTTTGCTTATTATGAAACGGATGATGAATGCAAAATACTGAAAGTGAAAGACGGCAAAACCGTTGCAACGCACGACTTCAAGGCTGAATTCGAAGCTCCCGAAAGCTGGGAATTCAGCAATCATTCCATTCTTTCAATTGCAAGATATAAAGACGGCGTGCTGGTTTTATCGCCTTCGGTTGATTCATACTGCGATGAACCGTTTTATGCCGATATTCCCTCAACTTTGTATTATGTTGATTTCAACGGCTTATGTGAACCGATTATTGAAAATGTTGTCACATACAAAGTATATGAGGATAAAATTTGTTACAGCTCCTTTGATGAAATAAGACTTGTTGAATACGGCGATACTTCAATTTACAGTAAATTTAATATCAACATTTATGAAAACGGTGAAACACGGGAATTGGTTCAGTCGGAAAAATGCCCTTACAGTTCGATTGAAGATTGGTGCAACGAAAAAGAACTTCTGCTTATGAAAGACGGAAATATAGTAAAATACAACATTGAAACACAGGAAGAGATTTTAATGCTGAAACCAAAATTTTATTATTCGTTTGAAGAAGGTAAAACCCTTTATGTTTCGGATAGATATATTCTTGCTTGCGCAATGAAACAAAATATTTTTACCCTTAACAGCGATGTGAGTTATCTGTATTTATTCGATACGGAATCAAACCGAAGAATCATGGTTTCGGAAAATCTTACAGGCACATACGATGCACCGTTTGAAATTATAAACAGGCAGGGAATGCTGTCTTCAGCGTTCCTTAAGTGAAAATCTGCAGAGGAGAGTTTTATGAAAAATAAAAATTTAATTATCGGCGCCGTTGCGGTTATTTTGATTATCGCATCGTGCTTTATTTCCTATGACAAATTCAGAACATTCAACCCGATAAAAGGTGTTGTCGGATTTTCAAAGATAGTGATTTTTGATGAGGATTACGCCGAGGTCGGCGATTCTCCGAGAGTCATTCTCACAAGTCCCGGAAACAGCAGGGAAATATTCATGGAAATAATCGAAGGTGAAGGATATGAGTACGTTGAACAAACGGGTTCCGTACACATTATTGAGAAAGACGGTAAAACAGAAGCCGTCAGTTCAAATATAAACAAACACATCGGAAGATGGTCGTGGGATAAATGAAGATAATTTTATATGTTTTTACAGCCGTATTTCTGACCGCTTCAGCTTGTGTTTATACAGTTCAGGAATACGGGAATCTGACATTACTTATCGGAAGCATAAACGGTGACACGATTATGCGGATTGCTCTGATGTGTACCGTTGTATGCCTGCTGATCATAGCTGTTATCGCAATTCTCAAAAAAGAAAAACACGTGATTATAAAGACCGTTATATGCCTTGCGTTATCGGGCGCAATGATTTTTTGTGTCGGGATTTCATGGTTTTTCAGCAGTCCGTACACATATTATAATTTCACATCTCCCGACGGAGAATATACGGTTATCGCAGGGGAGTGGTCATGGCTTCAGGGCGGGGGAGTTAATTTTTATGAAAGAATAAATCCGATGTTTGTCAAAAGAATCGGAAGCTTCTCAACCGATGACGGATACGGACCGATAAAAAACGGTGATTATTCCGTTCAATGGGTCGGAAATGAAATGATTTTTACCGCAAACAACGGAAACAATTATTACAAAACAACCGAAATAACAAAATGAGCTGATTCGCAAAAACGAGTCAGCTCATTTTGTTATTCTGTCTGATATGCACCTCTTGCAAAGAGTATCCATTTTGAACGGTCGAGAGGATTGACGCCCCTTCTCGGATTTATATGTTCGAGTCCGTCACGGCATTCTCTGTAGCCGTAAAAAGACTGCGATAAAACCGCTTTTCCCGATGAAATAACGGCAAGCTTTGCAGGGAAATCCATCGATGTTGCAACAGGAACAATTGCTTCGAGAGTGACGGTGTCCGAATTGATAACGGGTGAATCATATTCACCGCCCATTCTGATTATCTCCGAAAAAATCTTTCCCGAAAGTTCTTCGGGTGCAATAACTCTGATTTTGAGCAAGGGTTCAAGAATTGTTGAACCGATTTGCGAAAGACCGTTCATGAATGCCATGGGCGTGCAAACAAAAAAGTCAAGCGGATGAGTGTGTATTGTATGATGCTCACCGCCGACAAGGGTACACTTGAAATCCGTAACCTCCCAACCGTAAAGACCTTGTTCAAGACATGAGTTGAAGGAGGTGCGGATATGCGACTGATATCTGTAAAAGCATTGATTTGAGGGCAGTCTGCCGTGATATGAAACGCCGTAGCCTCTCGGCATTGGTTCAAAAAGAAATTCAACAACAGCCCAGCAGGGCTTCGGCATTGTGTAGCTTGCACGGGCATATCCCGCAGCTGAGGGGGTTTCTTTGTATATAACCGTCGGAGGAGAAAATTCTGCCTGAATTCCGTAGCGTTCTTTTAAAAGATTGTCGAGAACTTCGAGCTGGATTTTTCCCGTTGTGCTTATCGTGATTTCCTTCTGACCGTTTTCCCATTTTGCGTCAATATAGGGTTCTTCGTCTGAAAGCTCACCGAGTGCCTGAGCAAGTGCGGGGATTTTCAGAGGGTCGGAATCCGACGGAGTAACCTTTACGCGCAGAAACGGATTGACGAGCTTTGCGCAGTCACTCACCGAAAGAGAGCCGATAAAATGACCCGTTTTTGCACCCGGAAGACCGCAGATTGCAGCAATATCACCGCTTCCGACAATTCCCGAATCGATATATTTTGCACCGCTGAATTTCTTTATCTGCGAAATCTTTTCTTTTACGGGAGGCTTTTTTTCAATCTCCACGGCATCGGATTCCGCAACCGAGTTGTTTTCGGGAGAAAAGATTTCAACCTCATCACGGTTTGCAATTTCACCGCCGAAAAGTCTTACATGAGAAACCTTTCCGAGCGTTTTGTCATGCTCGATTTTGAAGATTATGCCGCATAGTTCATCGGTTTTTCTGCGTCGGGAATCAGGCATTAAATCCGTGAGAATATCGGCAAATTCTTTTATTCCGACAGAATATTTTGCGCTTCCGAAAACGACGGGAGTCAGTCTGCAATCCGAGATTTCTTTTCGGATAAGCTCCTTTGCACGGCTTTCGGAAAGAACGGAGTCGTTCAGAAAAGCGTCTGCCGCTTCATCGTTTATATCTGCAAGTGCTTCCGTTGCGGCAAGCATGAATTTTTCGCCTGCAACCGTTCTGACGGATGAGTTTTCCTCACCCTCGTTTTCAATCTCCGAAAGAACGATATGTGCCTGCGATGAAATTTTCCGAAGCTCCTTTATAACGGAATCGGTATCCGAGCCTGCTCTGTCGGTTTTGTTTATAAATACCATTCTCGGAAGCTTTGCCGTGTCGAGGGATCTGAGAATGTTTTCCGTATGTGCACGCACACCCTCAACCGCCGAAACAATGACCACCGCAAAGTCAAGTGCCGACAAAGCTCTTTCAACCTCTCCCGCAAAATCTATATGACCGGGAGTATCGATAATGTTGATTGTAACGCCGTTCCATTCGGTTGATGCCGTTGCCGTTCTGACGGAAATACCTCTTTGCTTTTCTATGGAAAGGCTGTCCGTTGCTGTTGTTCCGGCATCAACACTGCCTGCACGGCGTATTGCACCTGTCAGAAACAGCAGCTGCTCGGTGAGAGTTGTTTTGCCCGAGTCAACATGAGCGAGAATACCGATATTCTGAATTTTTCCGGGCATAAGCAACCCCTCCTTTTTAAGTCCAATTATATTTTGATATTGGGATAATGTCAATATAAAATAAGTTGCAATCCGATGTCTGTTATGATAAAATAAATATGTATGTCAGCAAAATAAAAATCGGAGGCTGAATAATGAGAAAATATGACGTAATCGTAATCGGTGCAGGAAACGGCGGTCTTGTGGCTGCTGCAAACTGTGCCAAGGCAGGTCTTTCAACGCTTCTTCTTGAAAGACACAATATTCCCGGCGGCTCCGCTTCTTCATTTGTAAGAGGCAGATTTGAATTCGAGCCCTCTCTCCATGAACTTGCCGGAATCGGAACGCCCGAAGAAGTCGGTGCAATTGAGCAGATATTCGGAAAGATTGATGCAAAGGTTGATTGGTATAAACACAACTCCACCTTCCGTCTCGTTGTTCCCGCAAAGGAAGGGGATAAGGATACTTTTATCAATGAGAACGGTGTTGAAGTAACCGTTGATGCCCGTATGCCCGTCGGTTTCAATAACTTTGCGAGAAAGCTTGATGAAATTGTTCCCGGTTCATATGAAAGCTGTATGGCGGCTTTTGATTTGTCAACCCGTATGTTCAATGTGTTTGAATGCCTTGATAATCCCGGTAAGATTCCGAGCGTTCTCAAGGATGTTCCCGATGTTCTCCGTATGACAACCTGCACTCTTCAGGAAGGTCTTGATATTCTCGGTATGCCAAAAAAAGCGCAGGATATCTTCAATACATATTGGTGCTATATGGGTGTTCCCGCATCGCAGTTTGACTTCCTTTATTATTTGTGCGTTCTCCACAGCTATATCAAGAGTGGTACGGGTATTCCTCATAACAGAAGCCATGAAATGAGCCTCGCGGTTGATAAGGTTATCCGTGATAACGGCGGAGAAATCTGGTATAATTCCGAAGTTACAAAAATCATTATGGAAAACGGCAAACCTGCCGGTGTTGTTATCAATGGCGAAAAAGAGGTTTACGGAAAGCATTTCATCTGCAACTCATATCCTTATGCAGTTTTCAATGAGCTTATGGATAAAAAGGACGTTCCCGAAAAGCAGATTAAGATGCTCAACGCAAGAAAAACAGCCTGTTCGCTCACAACTGTTTATCTCGGCATGAATGTAACAAAAGAGGAACTCGGCATAACCGACTATTCCGTGTTCATCGCACCCGATTCGGACTCCGACAAGCAGTATGAGTCTGCTCAGAATTTCGGCGGCGGTTTTTGCATTATCAACTGCCTCAATGAGATTATTCCCGACTGCACACCCGAAGGCACCTGCCAGCTTTTCCTGACAACAATGACCTTCGGCGATGTCATGAAGGACGTCAAGCCTCAGGATTATAAGAAATTCAAAACAAAGGTTGCAAAGGATATGATTGAAACCTGCGAAAAGGCTCTCAACATTTCCATAACGCCTTATATCGAAGAAATAGAAATTGCTCTTCCTCCCACATTCTCACGCTATCTTAACACTCCGCTCGGCACACCCTACGGCTACAGGCTTGAAAAATGGGACAGCATGATTCCCAGAACCGTTCAGTATATGAACGACCAGCCGTTTGAAAACTTCTTCTTCTGCGGTGCAACTCAGGAAAGAGGCGACGGCTATGGATGTGCATACTATTCAGGCGAAAAAGCTGCAGGAATTGTGATAAAGAAAATGAAGGAGGGCAAATAAGATGGCAGGCAAGCTCAGAAAAGATTTAAAGGCACTCGATTTTATTCCGCTTCTTAAAAACAGACAGTCAAGATTTGATTCGGCAAGCCCGGTTCTTTCTCCGATTGCCGATAATGCAACGGCAATTGCCCGCGCACTTCATCCCAAACGCCAGTATCTTAAGGTTGCCGAAGTGAAGGATATGGCTCCCGATTGCAAGAGCTTCACCCTTGTTCCCGACCCCGAAAGAGGAACAAAGGAGCTTGCATATTTCGGCGCAGGCAAATATCTCACGGTTTTCGAAACAATCAACGGTATGCCTGTTACCAGAGCATATTCGATTTCATCATCACCCAAGGATTCGCTTGAAGGCAAATATGTTTTAACAATCAAGCTTGTTGACGGAGGTCTTGTTTCGAGATATATCTTCGACACATGGACAGTCGGTGCCGATGTTGAAGTTTCCGCACCGTCGGGCAATTTCGAATATCAGCCTCTGCGTGATGCAAAGAAGGTTATCTGCCTTGCAGGCGGAAGCGGTATAACACCTTTCCTTTCCATGGCAAACGCAATTGCAGACGGCGACGAAGATTTTGAAATGACCCTTCTTTACGGCAGCCGTGATTATGATAACATTCTGTTCCGTGAAGAACTTGAAGAACTTGAAAAGAAATGTGATAAAATCAAGGTTGTTCATGTTCTCAGCGATTCCAAAAAGAAGATTAAGGGAACCGAAAAAGGCTTTATCACAGCGGAGCTTATCAAGAAATATGCTCCCGAAAACGAAGCATATTCCGTGTTCCTCTGCGGACCTCAGCAGATGTATGAATTTGTTGACAAAGAACTCGAAAAACTCGGTCTTGCCAAGAAATATATCCGCCATGAGATGTTCGGCGAATTCCATAATCCCGCATCACAGCCCGATTATCCTGCAGGAGTTCCCGAAAGAGTCAAAATAACCGTTACAATTCAGGACAAGACTTATATTATCTTCGGTTCATCCTCAGATTCGGTTATGCAGACAATCGAGAAAAACGGTCTTTCCGCACCTTCGAGATGCCGCAGCGGCGAATGCGGCTTCTGCCACTCACATCTGATTTCCGGCGAGGTTTATGTTCCCAAGCATCTTGAATACCGCCGACTTGCAGATTATCAGTTCGGCTGCATTCATCCCTGCTGTTCATTCCCCCTCACCGACCTTGAAATCAATGTTCCCGTTGCAAAATAAACGGATTTTATCTGTTTGTGATATATTGCTTTGCAATGTGATATTTTCTGCGAAAGTGATATATTCCTTACGGAATATTATGCATAGGCTATGCCTATGACCTTTTTACAGATAACAAAAATCCCGGAGTGCACAATGCATTCCGGGCAATTTTTATGCCGTTATTTTCCTCTTGACTTTTTGAGCGAAAGGGTTTATTATATACCTTGCAACAGAACAAATGTTCGAAAGAGTTAAGGAGGATACGCATGGTCAGAAAAGTATTTGTTGACGTATATGTGCTTGTTGATAAAGACGGCAAGCGCAGACCTTTGCGTATCCAATGGGAAGACGGTACGGTTTATACCGTGGAGCGTCTTTTGAACCGATGCCGATGCTGCTCAAGAAATGTCGGCGGCGGCGAAATACGTTACACTGTTCAGATTAACGGCAGGGAAACCTTTATTTTTGAAGATAACCACGGCAAATGGTTTGTTGAGGGGAAATGCTAAAGTAAAATATTAAAGTATATTAATATAAACACTCATCTCATTTTCGCCCCTGTTACCCCACTTATAGTAGGGGATGAGTTTTATTTCTGCTTCTTCAAGTTCGGGTTCGTTCCATTCGCTGTAAAGAATACCGCAGTCCTTTTCTCTGAACCCTTTTGCATATATCACATCACCGTCTGTTCTGAATTCGGGACAGCGGTTTATTTTTAACATCTGCAGATTTTTACCGTTATCGGCTTCTTCAATGCAATAAACAAACGGACCTTTTGTAACGGCAATTTTTCCGATGTTTGCCCTCACTCTGTTTGAGCATTTTATCATTCTGACCTGCATATCAAATTCGGCGATGATTTTCGTTTCATTTTTTATATCAAAATATGCATATCCGTTTCTGATTTTGCAAGGCTGTGAAAACTTATAATTATCGCACCATGCGGGAATTCTGACTGCAAGAGTAAAATCTTTTTTCGGTGCAGCATTTATGCAGACTTTTCCGTTTTCGATGTATGAAGAATTAATTTCAATATCTGCATTTTCCGCTTCTGCTTCGCATCCTATAAACTGATGAATATATAAAGTATCTTCATTCTCCGTGAAGCAGTATTCACCGATTGAAGAAATCAGCCTTGCAAGATTGGGAGGACAGCAGGCACAGCCGAACCATTTCTGCCTCACGGGTTTTATATGTCGCTTTCTTGAATCTTTATGAGATGCCTCCGGAAGGACTTCAAGGGGATTGACATAGAAGAAGCTCTTGCCGTCGCTTGCCATGCCCGATAATACCGTGTTATACAACGCTCTCTCAATTGTGTCGGCAATCTCTGCATCGGGCTGAATTTCAAGCATTCTGCGTGCGAAAAAAATAAGACCGATTGAAGCACAGGTTTCGCTGTATGCAAGGTCATTCGGCAAATCATAATTGAAAGAAAAAGCCTCTCCGTCAACGGTTGAACCGATTCCGCCCGTTATATACATCTTCTGGTGCATTATGTTATCAATCAGCTTTCTGCAGGCGGTATAAAGCTCATCGTCACCGTAACGCTTTGAAACATCAGCCATTCCGCTGTAGAGATAAACTCCTCTTACCGCATGACCGACGGCTTCATGCTGTTTTCTCGGCTCGCAATGTGCCTGATTATAATGGTAATTGTCATAAACTGTAGTTTTGCCGAGCACAATATCATAGTAATAAGGCTTTTTGCCTCTTTCGTCAATGAAGAATTTTGCGGTGTCAAGATATTCTTTTTTACCTGTTATGTCACAGAGCTTCACAAGTGCCATCTCTGCGATTTCATGACCGCCGTAGCCTCTGATTTTATCCTCACCGAAGGTGCTGCAAATCAAATCCGCAAATCGGCAGGCGGCATCAAGAAGCTTTCTTTTGCCTGTTGCATTATAATAGCTTACCGCCGCTTCCGCAAGATGACCGAAGCAGTATAGCTCATGGAAATCTTTAAGATTGGAGAAAGTTTCATCACGGTTATTGATTACATAAAGAGTGTCAAGATAGCCGTTTTCAAGCTGTGCGGCGCAGATTAAGCTGATGATTTCATCGGCTTTTTGTTCAAGCTCTGCATCGGGATGATTGGAAAGCGAAAATCCGACAGCCTCAAGCCATTTATAAACATCGCTGTCCTGAAAAACCCAGCCGTGGAAGGCATCGGGGTGAGCATTGTCATCGTTATAGTACCATTTATCTGCAGGATATACGGGAACATTTTCTCCGTTTTTTATTTTGCTGACAATCTTACCCGCTTTGATAAAATTCTCAACGGCATAGCTTTTTTCTGCGCCTTCAATGCGGTCGTTCAACGCTTCGTACTGATACGGTATAACTTCTTTGCGGACAAGCTCCTGCTCATTTGACCAGAAAGAATCTTTTATTCTTATTTTATGGGATTCCATATGCCCTGAATATTGATTTTTGTCCATGGAATGCACCTCCGGATTATATTATAATTTTTTTTGACTAATTTGTAAATATATGCTATAATATATCAGTATTTTGTTGCCTGAAGGTGAATGTATATGAAAAAAGCGGAATATGTTGACCCGATTATCGGTACTGTCGGTGATGAACAGGAAGAAAGCTGGCATGGCGGCGGTAAAACGCATCCGGGTGCTTGCGTACCCGGCGGTATAGTGCAGCTTTGTCCCGATACGGTAACCGGCGGAGATAACGGCACCGGATATAATTACTGCCATAATTCGATTGAAGGCTTCAGCTTCAATCATATGAGTGGTATCGGATGGTACGGCGATCTCGGCAATGTTCAGATTATGCCCGTTGTCGGAGAAACGGATTTAAGAAGCGGAAGCAATGAGGAAGTGCCGTTTGAAAAAGGAACTGTCGGCTGGAAATCCGAATTTTCTCATGATGATGAAACCGCAAAGGCAGGATATTATTCTGTTTTTCTGAAGCGTTACGGAATAAAAGCGGAAGCCACCGTTTCAACATACAAAGGAATGCTTCGTTTTACATATCCCGAAAAGACGGATGCACGAATAATTTTCAATTTTTCACGCAGAATAGGCGGTCATGCCGATTTTGAAGAAATTGAAATTATAAATAACAGAAGAATTGAAGGCAAAATCCGCTGCACTCCTGCAGGCGGAGGACTCGGAAGAGGCGGCGGCAAAATCGAGTACGATTTGTATTTCGTGTGTGAATTATCCGTGCCTGCAAAGAATATGCGGTTTTTCTCAAACGAAGAGTTTGTGTGTGAAAACGCCCAAAAATATGCACATGAGGATGTCGGACTGCTTATATCGCTTGGTGATGATATAACAGAACCCGTAAATGTCAGATGCTCAATTTCATATACAGATATTGAAGGCGCAAGAATAAATTTTGAGTCGGATAACTACGGCTTCGATTTTGACGGAATGAGAAAAGATGCATTTGATGCATGGGAAAAGGTCTTTGAAGGCATTGATGTTTGCGGAAGCAACGAAACCGATCTCAGGATTTTTTATACCTGCCTTTATCATACGCTCCTTGACCCCCGTTATGCTGCAGACGCAGACGGAAGATTTGCTCTCGGCGGTGAAATCCTCAAAGCTGATAATTATACTCAGAGAACCGTTTTCAGCGGATGGGATGTTTACAGAAGTGAATTTCCGCTTCTCGGAATCATACGGCCCGATATGGTGAGGGACACCGTGTGTTCGCTTCTTAAAATTGCGGAAAAAAGAAACAGGTCATTCCCGAAATGGGAGCTTCTGACTCTGGACTCCAATTCCATGGTCGGCGATCCGGGACTTATTGTTGTTGCCGATGCATATCTTAAAGGAATCAGGGCTTACGATACAGAGAAGGCTTATGAAATTGCAAAGGCTTCATCCCTTTGCATGAAGGAATATTCCGGAAAACCTTTTAAATCGGTAAGACCCGATTGCAAACCGTATAAAGAAAAGGCATATGTTCCCGAAAAACTGAGCGATACCCTCGAATTCCTGCTTGCGGATTATACTATGTCGAAGCTCGCAGAGGCAATGGGCAAATATTCCGATGCGGAATATTTTATGAACAGAGCCGGACTTTACCGCGAAAACTTCAATCCTCAGCTCGGCTTTATGGCACCCAGATATAATGACGGCAGCTTCGTTTTTGAAGAGAACGAATATGATGATGACGGATGCGTCGAAAGCAATATCTATCAGCAGTCATGGTTTGTGCCTTATGATGTCAGAGGGCTCAGCAGACTTTTCGGAGAGGAACGAACCCTTGTGCTTCTTGAAAGATTCTTCGAAAAAGCGCGTCTTTCGCATCTCTGGAGCGATGACTATAACCATTCAAACGAACCCTGCCACAACATAACGCATTATTTTATAATGCTTGGAAAAGCTTACAGAACGCAGTACTGGACAAGAAGAGTCCAGAAAGAGTCATACAGAACCGGTGCTTTCGGTTTTTGCGGAAATGAAGATGTCGGTCAGCTTTCGGCATGGTATGTGCTTTCCGCAATCGGTTTTGCACAGCTTTGCCCCGGATATCAGGCGTATTTTGTTAACACACCTCTGTTCAAAGAGGCAAAAATAAGTCTTAATCCCGAATATCATTCGTGCGCCGTTTCAGATACCTTTGAGGTTCTGTGCGATAAAGACCCGCTTGATTATCCGTATATATGCTCGATGAGCCTGAACGGCAAAAAGCTGACAGAACCTTATCTTGATTTTGCACAGATTACGGCAGGCGGTGTTCTTGAATTTGAGCTTTCAAAAGAACCCTGCGAAGATTTCGGAAAAGATATTCCTGAAAATTTTATGTGATAAATTTTGTTTGGAGAGATATAAATGAGCGTTGAATTAAAAAGAACTTACAAACCCTTCAAGGATTGGAAAGAAAAATCAAAGCAGACGGAATATACTGAAAGCACTCCTCTTCTTGCGCCTGACGGAACTTTGCTTGCGAAAGGCTGGGCAAGAAAAAATGTGTTTGAATATAACAGGGATTATGTAAAAACAGGCATAATGAGCCGCAAGGAATGGGATTTTTATAACATTATCGATGATAAAATGCAGATGCTTGTCAGCTTTGCAAACATCAACATGGGCGGTTATGTCGGCGCAAAACTTGTTGACCTCAGAACGGGAGAAGTTATTATTGATGCAACTCAGCTTTTCCTCGGAGGAAAGAAGCATATTCCCCCTGCAAAGGGCGATGTACCCAACCGCTTCAAGGATAAAATCGGCAGTGCGGAGTTTGATTTTATAACAAAAGAAAACGAAAGAACTCTTTGGTTCAGAAAGAAACACAACGGCAAGAACGTTGAATGCACCTGTCAGATGGATATCATGCCCGATCTTGAAAACATAACAACCGTTCTTCCTTTTGAGGGCGATAACACGAAGTATTTCATGACAACCAAGCAATTCTGTATGCCCTGCGATGCCGAGTTCAGAATCGATGATTTTACATATAAGTTTTCCAAGGAAAATTCTTTCTGTACTCTTGACTGGGGCAGGGTAAACACCCCTCACAGAATGGTCTGGTACTGGGGCAGTGCATCGAAATATCATACCGATGAAAAGGGTGAAAAGCATCTTCTTGGTTTTGAAATAACATGGGCAATCGGTGACGAAAGCAACGCAACCGAAACCTGCATTATCTATGACGGTAAGGTTCACAAAATCGGCGCAGTCGATGTTGAAAAATTCCCGAAAGGCAGATACCTCGAGGAATGGAAATTTGTTTCCGAAGACGGAAGATTCAACATGACAATGACTCCGACGCTTGATAACCATACCGATGTCAATTTCCTTATCGGAAGAATGAACTGCCATCAGATTTTCGGCGTGTGGAACGGCAATGTTGTTCTTGACGACGGAACGAAAATCGAAATAAAAGACCATTTCACATGGTGTGAATATGTTGAAAACAGATGGTAATAAATTAAAGGCTTGCGAAGATTTTCTTTGCAAGCCTTTGGTATTATTCATATAATTTTGAAACAGCCGAAGCTTGTTTTTTCATTTCCTCACGCACTTCGCAGGGTGAAATGATTTCCGCTTCCGTTCCGAATCCGAAAACCCATGCAAGAAATTGCTGACTGACAACAACATTGACCGAAAACGTGAAATGTTCCTCACCGTCTTTTATTATCATTGTTTTTCTGCCGAAACGGTCAAGAACGGCACCGACAAGATGGTTTGCAAAACGGAGTTTTACTTTCTGCTCTTTTCCTCCGAACATTCCGAAAACCGTTTTGGTGTATGCCGACATATCAACCTTCTCGAATTCTTCAACGCCTTCACGCTCAGAATCCGTGAGGCTTACCTTTTCCATTTTGTCAACACGGTAATGCTTCATTTTTTCAGCAGATGAATCCCACGCAAGCATATAGTAGTTTTCATCATCCCATATAAGAGCAAAGGGGCTCACCTCATAGAATGCGCCGTCATGTCTGTAACGACGCTCTTTTTCGATGGTGTATTCAAAATATTTATAGCGTATTTTTCTGTTCTGCGCTATTGCATCTGAAATAACGTCAACGGCATAATAAATGCTTTCGTTCATGCTTTTGACGCGGTTTGTAACATAAACCTGCCTCTGAAGAAGTCTGCCGTCATATTCGCTGGCAAGACCTTCGATTTTCTTTATGAGTTTATATGTTTTGTCCTCGGTGATGAATTTTGATGACTGAATGCTGTCAACAAGCAGCTTCAGCTCGGGAAGCTCAAAATCACGCTCGCCGATATAATAACCTCCGTTTTTGCCCTTGAGCTGAATTATGTCAATGCCGAAAAGCCTGAGAGCTTCAATATCGTCATAGATGCTTTTTCTTTCGGCGGAAATATCGTTTCTTGCAAGCTCCTCAATAATTTCAGCCGTGCTTACGGGATGCTCCTCATCGGAATGCTGCAGCAGATATCTTACTATATAAAGCAATTTGAGTTTCTGATTCGGTGATTTTGCCATGTTAAATCTCCTTCTCACAGTATATTATCAGCATATCACAGCATAATCCGAAAATCAACAGAGTTTGTTAATAATTTGTTCAAAATATTGGTGTATATTAAAACAGTATAAATTGATGCGGAGGGTATAAATTGAAAAAAATCGAAAATAAAACGCTCATAAAAATCGCACTTGCCGTTATCGGTGTTTATGTTGTTATTCATTACTGGACAAATATTTCGGGATTTGTCGGAACGTTATTTTCCGCCGCAATGCCGCTTCTGTTCGGTTTTGTTATTTCTTATCCGCTTAATATTCTCATGAATTTTTATGAAAGACACTGGTTCCCGAAATCGAAAAAGCCTCTTGCTCAGAAAAGCCGCAGACCCGTTTGTCTTACAGGCTCTATTCTGACAATCGCAGGCATTGTTGCTCTCATTGTTGTTCTTATTGCGCCTCAGCTTGTCAACTGTATAAAGCTCCTTGTTGCGGAAGTGCCTGCCGCTATAAACATGATTGTTGAAAAGCTGAAAACAATTGATTTCATTTCGAAAGATCTAATTGATACTCTTTCTTCGATTGATTGGAAATCAAGGATAAATGATATAATCGAAACCGTAACCTCGGGTCTGGGAAGTGCAATGAATGTTGCGGTGACGGCTGTGACATCGATATTCTCCGTTGTTGCAAACATTGTTCTCGGTCTTATCTTTGCGCTTTATCTTCTTCTTGATAAGAACAGACTTATCCGACAGGTCAGAAAGGTGAGCAAAAAATTCATTCCCGAAAAAATTTATTCGAAGATTTCCCATGTTCTCGGAGTTCTCAATGACAGCTTCCGCAAATTCATTGTCGGTCAGTGCACGGAGGCGGTTATTCTCGGAACGCTCTGCACAATCGGTATGCTTATTTTAAGACTGCCTTATGCCGCAATGATAGGCGCTCTGATTGCATTCACCGCCCTCATTCCAATTGTCGGCGCATTTATCGGTGCAGGCATCGGTGCATTCCTCATTCTGATGGAATCGCCCATGAAAGCATTGGTCTTCCTTATATTCATTGTTGTTCTTCAGCAGCTTGAAGGAAATCTTATTTATCCGAAGGTGGTCGGTTCGTCAATCGGTCTCCCCGGCATCTGGGTGCTTGCGGCAGTAACCGTCGGCGGCGGTGTTATGGGAATCTGGGGAATGCTTATCGGCGTTCCCGTTGCGGCGGCGGTTTATCGTCTGATAAGAGAGGATATCAACAAAAAGCCTGTTGAGGCTGTTGAACCCGAAATTGTAAATCAGGAATAATATTCAAATCGGAATACTCAGGTGTTCCGATTTTTTATGTCAGCCACACGAACAAATGTTCAAAAATATATTGAATTTGTCACGGTAATCTGTTATAATAATCACATTGAAAAACGGGAGGCGTGAAAGAATGAGCGAAAAAACATATATAGCGATTGACCTCAAATCTTTCTATGCAAGCGTTGAGGCGAGGGAAAGAGGTCTCGACCCGATGAGCGTAAACCTTGTTGTTGCCGACCCGTCGAGAACCGAAAAAACAATCTGTCTTGCCGTTTCTCCGAGCCTTAAAAGCTACGGTATATCGGGCAGGGCGAGGATGTTTGAGCTTATTCAGCAGGTGAAAAGTGCAAATGCTCTCCGCAGAATGAAGGCTCCGAACCGAAAGTTCAAGGGTAAATCATATGATGCAAACAAACTGAAAGCAGACCCTTCTCTCGAAATTGACTATATTGTTTCACCGCCGAGAATGGCGCTTTATATTGAATACAGCACGCTTATCTATCAGGTCTATCTCCGTTATATCGCACCAGAGGATATCCATGTTTACAGCATTGACGAAGTGTTTATCGATGCAACGGAATATCTGAAGCTCAACAAAATGTCGGCGCATGATTTCACGAGAATGCTTATAAAAGAGGTTCTTGCCGAAACGGGTGTTACCGCAACTGCAGGGATAGGCACGAATCTTTATCTCTGCAAGGTTGCCATGGATATAACCGCAAAGCATATTCCTGCCGATGAAGACGGGGTGAGAATTGCGGAGCTTGATGAAATGAGCTACAGAGAACGCCTGTGGAATCACCGCCCTCTGACCGATTTCTGGAGAGTGGGCAGGGGAATATCAGAAAAGCTTGAAAAACACGGTATGCTGACAATGGGCGATGTTGCTCTGTGTTCGATTCAGAACGAGGATTTGCTTTACCGTCTTTTCGGAATAAACGCTGAGCTTCTCATAGACCATGCATGGGGATGGGAACCCTGCACAATAGCCGAAATAAAAGCATATAAGCCTCAGACAAACAGCATCAGCACGGGGCAGGTTCTTCATATGCCGTATGATTTTGAAAAAGCGAAGCTTATAACAAGCGAAATGGCGGATAATCTATCTCTTGACCTTGTTGAAAAAAAGCTTGTCACAAGTCAGCTTGTGCTTGTTATCGGATATGACAGGGAGAATCTCAGCGATATCGGCAGAAGAAAAGCCTATGCAGGGGAAATAAAAACGGATTTTTACGGCAGGGAAGTTCCGAAACACGCAAGAGGGACTGTCAACATCGGAAGGCAGACATCGTCAACGAAGCTTATTACCGAAGCGGTTTCGGAGCTTTATGAGCGCATTGTTGATGAAAATCTGCTTGTGCGCAGAATAAATCTGACTGCCTGCAATGTTATCCGTGAATGCGATGTCAAAGAAGACGAAACGCCTGAACAGCTCAGTCTGTTTGAAAATTATGAAGAAAAAGAACGCAGAAAGGCGGAGCTTGAGGCATCTCTCGAAAAAGAACGCAGAATGCAGGATGCCCTTATTGAAATCAAACAGAGATACGGCAAGAATGCAATTCTCAAAGGCATGAACTATAAAGAGGGCGCAACTGCCAAAGACCGCAACAGACAAATCGGAGGTCACAAAGCCTGATATGGATGAAAAATACAGAAAGATAATAAATCTGCCCCATCATGTGTCCGAAAAAAGACCTCATATGTCCATGCATGACCGTGCGGCGCAGTTCAGCCCTTTTGCGGCATTGACGGGTCATGATGAGGCAATTGACGAAACCGCAAGACTGACCGATACCTTCATTGAACTCGGTGAAGATGAAAAGCAGATTCTTGATGCAAAAATACATATACTCATGGATATGATTGAAGAAAAACCCGAGGTCACCGTTGTTTATTTCAGACCCGACGAAAAGAAATCCGGCGGCGCATATGTCTGCACCACCGGATATGTTAAAAAAATAAATATTCTGTCCCGTGAAATAACGATGAGTGATGAAACCGTTATTCCTGCAGATTTCGTGAATGAAATCCGTTCAGATGTGTTCGGCGAATTTTTATAAGCAGTTAATCATGCCGAGATGTTCGATGTAGAAATCCTCAACATCCGAATTGACCTTCAGAAGTCCGCCCTGGAGTGACATATGGTCGCCGATATAAACGGGCATGATGTTCCATACACCTTTCTCAACTGCGGTTTTATCAAAGTTTTTGGTCGGTGCGCTTGAAGGCGCAAGGGCCGAAACGGTATTGACAAGACCGTCATTTTCAAGCCAGCTTTCATCAACAACATATCCGCCGTCTGTAGTTCCCGTAAGAGCACCCATTTCGTCGGCGCTGCTTTGGAAAAGAATTTCAGTCAGCTTTTTATTAACCTTGTATGTGCCGTCATCCTGCTTTTCGGTTGATGAGCAGGAGAATGAAAAATAATATGTTTTTTCGCTTGTAACCATGTTTTTATTGAGCTCAAGCGCATGGTCGATAAACATATCATATGCGGCGGTATCCGTGTTTTCAGGCATAGAGTTGCTGAAACCGTAAGCGGTTGTGCCGTTGTGAGGTGCGGCAAGAGAAGTCATTGAATAAATCCAGTCCTCTTTTCCGCCCGTGAAAAACGGCGAAATATCTTTTTCGTCGGTAACAGCCTTTTCAGCCTCGCTTCCGGCTGCCATGAGAGTTGCAAAAACTCTTATTGTTGCGCCGCCGAAGGAGTGGCCGAGAAGGTTTATTTTGTTTTCGGAATCCCATTTTTCAACGAGCGCTCTGCCGGTGAAATCTTCTCCGAATCTGTCGTGACCGCAACGCTCGCTGTGTTCTTTTCCGTAGTCAACAACCGTACCTGTCAGCTGTGCATAAAGCTCGCAGGCTCTGTCCCATGCGCTTGAAGAGGGTGCAACCGAAGCCGCATAGCAGTCAAAGCCGTGTTTTTCAAGCTTGCTCAACAATTCACCGTTGAACATTCCCCAGTAGGGCATGATTTTATATGCCGTGTCATAGCTTCCCCAGCCCGAAAGTCCGTGAACAAAAACATAAGCGTAATTCGTGTTCCACTTATCGGTATCGATGTCCTTGTTTTTGCCGGGAAAGAAAACTGAGATGATGCTCATTATGATCGCAAGGGGTATTGAAATTATTTTTGCCATACTCTTTCTTCCAATCTTTTCTTTTTTCGGAATTCCGATAACTTAATTATATGGTTATTTTATCGAAAAGACAATAAACAATATCGGGCGAAATCATACAACTTTGAATAGCGGAATTCATTGTATATAAAGATGTTGAAAAGAACGGAAATGTTTGTTATAATATATCTGTTATGTAAAATCTTGAAAAGGAGCAGATAACAATGAGTGAAATTTTCAGCATTCCCGCAATAAAATATGAAGGTCCGAAAAGCAAAAATCCCCTTGCTTTCAGATATTATGATAAAGACCGTGTTATCATGGGCAAAAAAATGAGTGAACATCTTAAGTTCGCCATGGCGTGGTGGCATAATCTCTGCGCTTGCGGAACGGATATGTTCGGCAGAGATACCGCAGAAAAAACCTTCGGTGCAGTTCCCGGAACAATGGAACACGCCAAGGCAAAGGTTGATGCCGGTTTTGAATTCATGTCAAAGCTCGGCGTTGAATATTTCTGCTTCCACGATGCGGATATCGTTCCTGCCGCAGATGACATCAAAGAAACAAACAGAAGACTTGACGAAATCACTGACTACATTCTTGAAAAGATGGATGAAACAGGCATCAAATGCCTCTGGGGAACGGCAAATATGTTTTCCGATCCCCGTTTCATGAACGGTGCAGGAAGCACCAATTCCGCAGATGTTTTCTGTTTTGCCGCGGCTCAGGTCAAAAAGGCTCTTGATTTAACCGTTAAACTCGGAGGCAAGGGTTATGTTTTCTGGGGCGGCAGAGAAGGTTACGAAACACTTCTCAACACGGATGTCAAATTTGAGCAGGAAAATATTGCCCGTCTTATGCGCCTTGCAGTTGATTACGGCAGAAAAATCGGTTTTGTAGGCGATTTTTATATTGAACCCAAGCCGAAGGCGCCCATGAAGCATCAGTATGATTTTGACGCTTCAACAGCCATCGGTTTCCTCAGACAGTACGGTCTTGACAAGGATTTCAAGATGAATATCGAAGCAAACCACGCAACTCTTGCAGGTCACACCTTCCAGCATGAGCTTCGCATAAGCGCAATCAACGGTATGCTCGGAAGCATTGATGCAAACCAGGGCGACCTTCTTCTCGGTTGGGATACCGACGAATTCCCCTTCGATGTTTATGAAGCAACAATGTGTATGTATGAAGTGCTTAAGAACGGCGGATTTGTCAACGGCGGTCTCAACTTTGATGCCAAGAACCGCAGACCCAGCAACACTCATGAGGATATGTTCCTCGGATTTATTCTCGGAATGGATACGTTTGCTCTCGGTCTTATCAAGGCTGCCGAAATAATTGAAGACGGCAGAATTGACGGCTTTGTTGCAGATAAATATTCATCCTTCAACAGCGGAATCGGTCAGAAAATCAGAAACGGAAATGTTACTCTCGAAGAGCTTTCCGATTATGCCTGCGAAATGGGCAAGCCTGCAAATCCCGGTTCGGGCAAGCAGGAATATCTTGAAAGCGTTATCAACAATATAATGTTTGGGTGATAATATGAAATATGTTATCGGTATAGATTTGGGCACAACAGGTCTGAAAACAGTTGTTTTCAGCAGTGATGGCGAAGTTGTTGCATCGGCTTACAGGGAATATCCTCTTTCGCAGCCTCAGAACGGCTGGGCGGAACAAGACCCCGAACTCTGGTGGATTGCCGCTAAAGAAACAATCGGCGAAGTTCTTTCCGAGAGTGCAATTTCCAATGAAAACATCGTTTCTCTGGGCATTTCCGGACAGATGCACGGTCTTGTTATGCTTGATGAAAACTGCGAGGTTATCCGTCCTGCAATTCTTTGGTGCGACCAGAGAACCGGCGAGGAATGCGAGGATATTACAAATATAATCGGCAAAGAAAGACTTATTGAAATAACCGCAAACCCTGCTCTTACGGGCTTCACCGCATCAAAAATCATGTGGGTCAAGAAGAATGAAAAAGAGAATTTTGAAAGATGCAGACACATTCTTCTTCCCAAGGATTATCTCCGTTTCAGACTTTCGGGCGATTTTGCAACGGATGTTTCCGATGCATCGGGAATGCAGCTTCTCGATGTAAAAAACCGTTGCTGGTCGGATGAAGTATGTGAAAAGCTCGGAATCGATAAATCCCTGCTTGCAAAGGTTTATGAATCCGTAGATGTGACGGGTCATGTAAGTGCGGAAGCCTCGGCTGAAACGGGTCTTTCAGAAAAAACACTCATCGTTGCAGGCGCAGGTGACAATGCCGCCGCAGCAGTCGGCACAGCCGTTATCCGTGACGGAAAAGCGTTCACAACAATCGGAACATCGGGCGTTGTTTTTGTTCATACTGATGAGCCGAAAATCGACCCCATGGGCAGAGTTCATACCTTCTGCTGTGCAGTTCCGGGAAAGTGGCACGTTATGGGCGTTACCCAGGCGGCAGGTCTTTCGCTTCAGTGGTTCAAGAATCAGTTCTGCCTTGCTGAAACGGAAGAAAGCCTTGCAAAAGGTGAGGATGTTTATAAAATCACCGACGAAAAAGCTGCAGGCATTCCAATCGGTGCGGAAAGACTTTTCTATCTTCCTTATCTTATGGGCGAAAGAACTCCTCATCTTGACCCTGACTGCAGAGGCGTATTTTTCGGAATTTCCGCCATGCACACAAGAGCGCATTTTATCCGTGCCGTAATGGAAGGTGTCGGATATTCGCTTATGGACTGCCTTAAAGTGCTTGATGAAATGGGCATAAATCCCGACTCAATGCTCGTTACGGGAGGCGGCGGAAAATCAAAGCTCTGGAAAGAAATGCTCGGAGATATGTTCTGTCTCAACATAAAAACCATTCAGTCGAAAGAAGGTCCCGCGCTCGGAGTTGCTGTTCTTGCGGCAGTCGGTGCAGGTCTTTACGGCAATATCTACGAAGCTGCAGACACAATGGTTAAATACAGCGATAAAGAATATATTCCGAACGAAGAAAACGGCAAAGAATATTCAAAGAATTATGCTCTCTATTCAAAGCTTTATTCTTCGCTCAAAGAAAATTACAAAGAGCTTGCAAGCTTATAAAAATACCGCCGCAGATATTCTGCGGCGGTAAAATTTTTGATTTGCCAATCTATTGCAAACGAAAAGAAAATTATTTATAATATGAACGGGAGGAGATATAATGCAGTTTCTTGTGACTTTAGCGGTAACAATCGCCGTGTTCATGCAGTCTTTATTCGGAATAACCGCCGTCAGCAAATATGATTATCCCGTTGATAACAGTAATGGCGGAGACCCTTTCATGGTTGAAACCGAAACGGGTTGTTATTATACCTTCACAACGGGAGGCGGAATAGATATCAGCAAAATAAACAGCGTGACCGATACAACGGTTATCGAAAGAAAAACGGTTTATTGGTCGGGGAATGACGGCATAGCCGGTGATATCTGGGCACCCGAAATACATAAAATCGGTGATAAATGGTGTATAGTTTCCTGCGCTCTTTTCAGCAAAGATGTTGTTGCCGGGGGTGCGATGCCATATGCCGATAAATACGAGGAGCACGGTGATTATTATCGCTACGGTTTTGTGCTTGAAAGCAAAACCGATGATATCATGGGTGAATATGAATTCAGGGGAATTCTTGCGCCTGACGGTCTTAATAACATCGACGGAACCTATCTTCATAAAGACGGAAAGCTGTATTATGTTTTTTCGGGTTATGTCAATATTGCTCATCAGTGTCTTTTTATTGCGGAAATGGAAAATCCGTACACTCTGAAAACCTATGAAAACGGAAGGAACAACGCGGTTATGCTTTCCGAACCCGAATACGCCTGGGAAAAATCCGGCTGGTGGGTAAACGAAGGCCCCGCCGTTTTATATAACGGCGAGGATGTTCATGTTGTTTATTCCGCAAGCGGCTACAGCTCGGGAAATTATTCTCTCGGACTGCTCACATTATCGGACGATGATGTCATGAACGCAGAATCATGGAGAAAAAGCATGATGAAGGTCATGGGAAATCAGCCCGATAAAAACATATGGAGTGCCGGACATTGCAGTTTTCTTTACCGTGAAAACGGAGAAATTTTTATGGTTTATCATGCAACTCCGACAGAAAATTTTCATGAATCACCGAGGCTTACATATGTGAAACCCATAAAGTTTATTCTCGGAGTTCCTGTATTTTATTAAAAATCTTTATCGATAACCATCTGACGGTAGTCAAGCATCTCAAAGCCGAGTCGCTTATAGAGCTGTTTGGCGCCGTCATTTTCATCTCCGACCTCAAGGCGTATGCGCTTTATTTTGCCCGAAAGCTGATTTTTAAGATGCTCAAAGAATTGTGAACCGATGCCTTTTGAACGGAATTCTTCTTCAACGAAAAGCTCTTCAATCCATGCCGCCATACCGCCCACTTCGGTTTCGAATTTCATCGAAACAACCGCATATCCCGCAGGTTTTCCGCTGCATTCAAAAATGTATCCCTTTACAAGTTCGGGTATTTCCAGAGCAGCATCAAAGCTTGACATCATAACCTCATCGGAGGGAAAATGAAGAACTGCGGGGGGCGCATAGAATTTTTTGACCATGGAGAAAAATATATCTCTGTCGGTATCTTTGAATTTTCTGATAGTTATATTCATTTTGTTATTCCTCAATTTTTATTTTGTTTGTATAAATATAATCCTTGAGATATTCGCTTGCCGCTTCGATATCAACGATTTCAACCCACTGACCGTTCTTTGTGCCGGTTTCCATATGCTCGTCAATCGGAATACGGTTCTGTTCAATATCGAATGCGGCAATTCCGATGCCTGCCTTGTATGCAAGCCCCGTTATTTCAAGCGCCGACATATCTGTCTGAATAAGAGGGAAAACTTTATTCATTGTTTCGATAAGCGCAGGAATACCTGCTGATTTAGCCTGATTTATGAGCGCGGAAATAACTTTTCTCTGTCTGTATGTTCTCATAAAATCCGAATCGAGTTTTCTGATTCTGCAATAAACAAGAGCTTCTTCGCCGTTCAGAGTAACGTTTTCGCCGCTTTCAACGGTCTGCCTTGTTGTGTTGTTGATGAATTTCGCTTCTTTTTTCGTAACTTCAACCGTAACTCCGCCGAGACTGTCGATTATCTGCGTGAACATATCGAAATCAACCATAACATAGTGGTCGATGTCAACGCCGAAATTATATTCGAGAGTGTCAACAACAAGCTGAGGTCCGCCCGATGAACAGGCAGAATTGAGCTTTGCTTTTTTGCCTTTTGAAGGAATTTCAACCCAGCTGTCACGCAGGAACGATGTGAGCTTTATTTTCATGTGTGCAAAGTCAACAGAAACGAGTATCATTGAATCCGAGCGTGAGGATGACTCGGCTTTTCCGTCAACTCCGAGAAAAAGTATGTTTGAAACAAACGGACTGTTTTTCAGTTCAAATGACGAAATGTATTCGTTGCGTTCAAGGTCGTTTCTTGTGTAGCCGGACAAAGCGGCAAACATGAAAATGAACACCGATGTAAAAAGAAAAATGCCGATAAGAAATATTGCAACAGATTTCAGAAAACGGTGTTTTTTCTTTTTCGGTTTTTCATCCTGCGGAGAAACGGGAGGCGGAGCATCGTTCAAAAAATCGAATTCAATCTCCTGTGGCTCATTTTTCCTTTTTGAAATATAGATATCTTCCATTGATATTTCCTTTCAGAATTGCTGAAAACATTTTAACCCATCTGTTGCGGATATACAATACTTAAAATGTAAAATATTTTTAACAGATATATATTTTGTTTGACTTTTGGTCAATTGTGTTTTAGAATAATAGCGTATGTGCCGAGTGGATTGGGCAGTCGCGGGCAGCTTTTTGCTGCGTGAGGAAAGTCCGAGCTTCACAGAGCAGGATAACGGCTAACGGCCGCCGAGGGTGACCTTAGGGAAAGTGCAACAGAGATATACCGCCTGCTGTGCAGGTAAGGGTGGAAAGGCGAGGTAAGAGCTCACCGGCATGCGGGGAACCGCATGGCCCTGCAAACCCTATCCGAAGCAACACCGACCGGAGGAGGATTAATTTCCGTCGCTTGCTCGGCGATACTCCGAAGGGTGGCTAAAGCCGTGCAGCAATGTACGGCGTAGACAGATGATTGCCTTAAATGACAGAACTCGGCTTACAGATTCACTCGGCGCATATACAGCTTTACAGAAAGTCTTTTCGGATTGATATGGAAGAATTTGTTACCGTAACCGGTGTTGTTGAATATGTAACATTCCGTAATAGCGAAAACGGCTACACTGTTCTTGAATTTTCAAGCGACGGTGAGCTTTTTACTGCAACGGGTAACATCGGCGAGGTCTACTGCGGAGAAAGAGTAACTTTTACGGGCAGATGGTCGGTTCATCCCACATTCGGAAAACAGCTGAAAATAGAAGGCTGTGTGCGTGAAATGCCCGAAACCGCAGCGGAAATGCTTTCGTATCTTTCATCGGGAATAATCAGGGGCATAAGAGAAAAAACAGCGCAGAAAATTGTTGAAAGATTCGGTAACGAAACATTTTACATAATTGAAAACGAGCCGACACGTCTTTCGGAAATCAAAGGCATTTCCCGTGACAGAGCGAGAGAAATTTCCGATGAATTCAGCAAGCGTGCAGCGGAAAGGCAGGCTCTCATCGCTCTTGAAAAATATGGCATGACAACTGCGGAATGTCTGAGAGTGTTCAAGGTTTTTGGCTCAAAATCCGTCGAGATTGCCGAAAGAAATCCCTATCTTTTTGTTTCGGAGCGAATAGGAATATCCTTCGAAAAAGCCTGCGATATCGCAAACAGACTTCCCGTTCCACCTGCAGATGAATACAGAATTGCGGCAGGAATTCTGTATGTTGTAAGGCATAATCTTTATAACGGTCACACCTGCCTTCCCCGTGAAAAGCTGATTTCTCCCTGCGTTTCGCTTCTCGGCTGCTCCGATGACGAAACGGAAATTCAGCTTGACAGACTTATTGAACAGAATCACCTCATTTCGGAAATGCTTTACGGCAGGGAATTTATTTTTCTTCCCGAAATATATGACGCTGAGAAAAAAGCGGCAAATACCGTTCTTTTCATGAAGCGTTTTGCACCGAAATGTCTTGATGATATAGATGAACAGATAAACCATGCCGAGCTTATCGGCGGTATCTGCTATAACGATATGCAGCGTCTTGCCATAAAGCTTGCCGTCGAAAGAGGAATTCTCATTTTAACGGGCGGTCCGGGTACGGGCAAAACAACAACTCTGCGAGGAATACTCAAAGTGTTCGAAAAGCAGGGGCTTGAGGTTGCGCTTGCCGCACCTACAGGCAGAGCCGCAAAAAGAATGAGCGAGCTGACAGGCAGAGAGGCGAAAACAATTCACCGGCTGCTTGAGGTTGAATGGGACAGAAACGACAAACCCGTTTTTCAGCGCAACAAGCGGAATCCTCTGAGCGTCGGAGCTGTTATCATAGACGAGCTCTCAATGGTTGATATTGTTCTTTTTTCAAGCCTTCTCGATGCGCTTCCTATCGGATGCAGACTTGTTATGGTCGGCGACTCCGACCAGCTTCCTCCCGTCGGTGCGGGAAATGTTCTTCACGATATGATTAACTCAAAGGCTCTTCCCGTTGTTGAGCTGAAAGAGGTTTTCCGTCAGGCAATGGAAAGTCTTATCGTTACCAATGCTCATAAAATCGTTAAGGGAGAATTCCCCGAAATAACGAGAACGGATAAGGACTTTTTCTTCATGGAAAGAATTCAGCCCTATTCTGCGGCAAAAACGGTAACCGAGCTTTGCTCAACAAGACTTCCCAATGCATATAAATATTCGCCGACAGATGATATCCAGGTTCTCTGCCCTTCAAGAAAAGGTGAGGCAGGAACCGTTAATCTCAATAAAAATCTTCAGGCAGCAATCAATCCTCCGGCAAAGCATAAGCGTGAGCATAGCTTCGGTCAGCGTGTGTTCCGTGAAGGGGACAAGCTTATGCAGACAAAAAATAACTATAACATTCCGTGGTCGGCTTCCGATAAAGAAGGTCTCGGCGTTTTTAACGGTGATATCGGAATTCTCGAAAAAATTGACGAGGTTGCCCACACATTATATATCCGTTTCGATGACAGAATGGCTGAATATCCTTTTGAGGTCAGTGCGGAACTTGAGCACGCATATGCAGTTACCGTTCACAAAAGTCAGGGTAATGAATTTGAGGCTGTGGTTATGCCCGTGACGGGCGTTGTTGAACAGCTTGCTTACCGTAATCTGCTTTACACAGCGGTAACACGAGCAAAAAAACTGATGATTCTTGTCGGTTCAAGAAATACTGTTGAACGCATGGTGAATAACAACAGCAAGGCGAAACGTTATTCTGCGCTCAGAAGTTTTATAATGCTTGGTGAAGAAAATTGAAAAAATTTGCAGAAACTCTGATTTATTCTCTTCTTCCGAGAAGGTGCGCATACTGCGGAAGGGTTATTGTGCCGGAGCGTATGTCGTGCCGCAAATGCGAAAAAGGGCTTCCGAGAATAACGGGTGTCACTTGCGTGAAATGCGGCAGGGAAAAAGATAAATGCAGCTGCAAGGGTGCGGAAAAATATTATAATTCAATCGCTGCACCGTTTTATTTTGACGGCTGTGTGAGAAAAGGCGTTCATATTTTCAAATTCAGAAACGGACTGAGAAATGCTGAAGCCTATTCTTATGAGATGTCCGAAACGGTGAAAGAAAGATTCAGAGGAATTGATTTTGATTATATAACCGAAGTTCCCATGACGAAGAAAAGCAGAAAAAAGAGGGGATATAATCAATGCTTCCACCTTGCAAAAGGAATATCCGTAAGACTCGGGATTGAACATAAACCCGATATTCTCTCGAAAATATATGACACAAAAATTCAGCACGAAATCAGATATTATCTCCGCAAAGGAAATCTGACGGGCGTTTTTGATGTCACAAATCCGTCGGATGTGAAGGATAAAACAATTCTTCTTTGTGACGATATTTCAACCTCGGGAGAAACCCTCAACGAATGCGCCAAGATGCTGTGGCTTCACGGTGCAAAGGAGATTTATTGCATCGCTCTTGCGGTGACTGTATATAAAAAGAAAAAACAATAAAGGCGGTGAAAAAATGCTCGGCGCAAATATCGGAATAGACCTCGGAACAACCTCGATAGTTGTTTTCCTTGAAGGCAAGGGTGTTGTTATGACCGAGCCTTGCGTTGCCGCCTATGAAAAAGAAAGCGGAAAGCTTATCGGTGTCGGTAAGCGTGCATGGGATATGGTAGGAAAGAATCCCGATTCAATCCGTGTTGTCAGACCCATGACCCACGGCGTTGTTTCCGATTTTACCGCAACAAAGCATATCCTCCGTTATGTGCTTTCAAAAATCTGTAAGAACATGGTGTTCAAGCCGAATGTTGTTGTATCCGTGCCTTCAATGGCAACAAGCCTTGAAAAAAGAACAATTCTTGACATTGTAACTGCTGCAGGTGCGGCAAAGGCGTGTCTTATTGAAGAGCCTCTTGCGGCAGCTCTCGGCGCAGGTCTCGGAAACGATAAACCCATCGGTACCATGGTTGTTGATATCGGCGGCGGAACAACCGATATCGCCGTTATAACAATGGGCTGTATATCCGTTTCACGCTCAATAAAAATTGCGGGAAATGCGCTTGATGAAGCAATCGTCCGTCAGATAAGGCGTGAAAGAGATATCATCATCGGCGATAAAACGGGTGAATATATAAAGAAACAAATCGGTTGTTCATTTCTTCGTGATGTTGAACTCGGTCTGACCGTAAAAGGCAAGCATTTCATAACCAATATGCCCGTGAGCTTTGAAGTTACATCAACGGAAGCGTATCTTGCAATGAGACCCCATCTCGAAACAATTGCGGAAGCTGTCCGTTCCGTTCTTGAAATGACTCCTCCCGAGTTATCCGCAGATATAGCCGAATCGGGAATTCATTTAACGGGCGGCGGTGCAATGCTCCGCGGAATAGCCGAAATGATTGAACGCAAAACCGGCGTTACAACGACCGTTGCGGAAACACCGCTTAATTGCGTTGCTCTCGGCACCGGTGTTGCGCTTTCGCATATGGATATCCTCAGTCAGAACGGCTATGTTTTCAAAGCCCGTGATGAAATCGGGGGACTCGATCCGCAGGTTGAATAAAACAAAACAAACCGTCCAAGAATGTTGTTACAACATAAAAGGACGGTTTATTTTTATGAAGAAAACTCAAATGATTGAAATTTCCGTAGCGATAGGACTTGTTTTTTCAATTGTCTTTTCCGTAATCGGCTTTGGTGCAGATTGCAGGGAAATACGCAACAGCGTTGTAAGACTTCATATTCTCGCAAATTCCGACAGCGAAGAAGACCAGAATGTGAAACTTCTCATAAGGGACGCACTTCTTTCCTGCGGAAGTGATTTTTTCGGCGGAACGGTTGATGCCGATAATGCATATGAACGCCTTTCGAAAGAAAAAGATGCTCTCATAAAAACCGCAAACAAGGTTCTTTCCGAAAACGGTTTTGACTATACCGCCGATATATTTCTGACGGAAGAATATTTTGAAACCCGCGAATATGAAAACTTCACCCTGCCTGCAGGAGAATATCTTGCTCTGAAAGTCATTCTCGGAAAAGGGGAGGGGCATAACTGGTGGTGCGTCATGTTTCCGCCCTTATGTCTTCCTGTTGCAGCCGGGAAAACAAATACCGAAATCATCCTCGGAAAAGACGGCGCCGAAATAATCAGCAGTCCCGTGAAATATGAAATGAGGTTTAAAATCGTTGAAATTATTGAGGGGTTAAGACACCGAATCAGAACAAGCTGACGATAAACGCCAACAATCTGAATATCATAAGTGCAGGATACATTACTATATCAACAAGCTTATCGAAAAAGCTTTCACCGTTGTCAACGGGAGGCTCATCAACGGGCGGATTGTCGGAAGACTGTCCGTCTTTTTTGATTATCTCAAAACTTATTTTTGCATCACCCTTGAAATTACCGATGCCCTTGATATTGACATATGCCGTGCCGATATCCGTGTTATCGGAATAGCTGACCGTGTAGTCAACGCCCTTCTTTAATGTGATTCCGTTATAAACAACGCTTATCTCGGGAGTTATTGCGTTACCCGTATATTCACGGTCGGAGATATCGGAAATAACCGCATCGGAGATTTTTCTTGCAATGATTTCAAAAGCAGCTTTTGATGTCAGATACTTGAAAATGCCTGTTCCCGTAACGCTGACCTTTGCCGTACCGACATTGATATTGTTTGAATAGCTTACGGTATAATCTGATTTGTCCAGGCTTTCATCGGAATATGAAACGCTGACTGACGGCTTGATTTCTTTTCCCGTGTAGGTCTGATTGGGAATCGGCGCAATGACAAGGGTTGAAACCTTGATGTTGTTTTCCGTTGCGTATGTTTCAACGTATGAACCCGAAGTGCAGTAGATTGTCAGCTTGTCACAGCCTTCAAAAGCATCGTCTGCAATTTCGGTTACGCTGTCGGAAATAACTGCTGTTTCAAGATTTGCACAGTCGGCGAATGCCTGCGTTTTGATTGTTGTAACATTACCGCCGATGCCTACGGTTGCAAGGTTGTTGCATTCTTTAAATGTTTGTTCATCAATAACAGCAAGAGCAGATGGTGTATCATTTTTTGCTTCACCGATCTGTGCTTTTCGTATGCCACTTCCCGAAAAACAGCTCGAATCAGACTTTTCTATGTTGTCGAAATTAAATTCTGCCAGATTCGGACAGTTTGAAAAAGCTCTTCTGCCTATAATCTTTCTGTTTGCATTCCATTCAACGGAAACAAGTGAATCACAGCTATAAAAAGTATAGCGGTAAACTTGGGTTACGCTGTCAGGAATTTTGACACTTTCAACAGTATCACAATTCATAAACAATGCCGTTCCAAGGTACTCAACCTTATCACCGATAATGATATTTTCGGGATTGCAATTTTCAAAAACCGACTGGTTGGGGTTTTGCAGATTTGTGTCAACTTCACAGTTTATTGCATTGTAATATACTGTTTCAAGGTTTTTACATTTGTTAAACGCACAAAGTCCAATTGATTCAAGATTTTCAGGAATTATTATGGTTTTCAAAGAGGGACAATTATAGAATGCACCGCCCACGATCGCTTTAACACCATTTTTTATTTCAAGGGTTTCAAGCTGAAGGCAATCATCAAATGCCCAATATATTTCCAAATCTTTTCCGTCAATAACTGCATTTACAATAGCCGAACTGTCAAAAACGTCTTCCATAAGAAATTCAAGTCTGCTCGGGAACACGATGTCTTTGATTCCGCTGCTGTGGAATGCTCTGTCATCAATAATAACAAGAGATTCGGGCAAATCAATGCCTGCCAACGAGGTAGTATTCTCAAAACTGCTGATACCGATTGTTCTTAAGTTTGATGACATTTCTACTTCTTTAAGACCTGTACAATCCATGAACACACCGTTGTAGATTTTGGTGATGCTGTCAGGAATGTTGATATTTTCAAGATTTTCACAACGACTGAAAACATAAGCACCAAGATAGTTCAAATCACTGGGTATTTCAAATGATTTAAGTTTTTTGCAACCGCAAAAAGCATAACCGTTAATCTTTTTTAGTTTTGACGGAGCATTTATTTTTTCCAAAGACTCACAGTTGTAGAATGCATATGCACCGATTTTTTTTACCGTATCGGGAAGAGTAACAGATGTTATTCCTTTATTTGCGAAAGAAAAGTCGCCGATTTTGATAACCTCATAACCGTTTATTGAGCTTGGTACGGTTACGTCTTTTTTTGTGCCGAAATATTTAGTTATGGTTGCTTGACTTTTCTCGTTAAGAACATAATTATATTCATTGTTTTTGAAGAGATTATAGTTTCCGGGTTCTTTGTCAAAATAAAATGTTCCGTCGGAAGCTGTGTGAGGAAAGTATTTATTTTCATTCACCAGATATTCATATACACCCTCGGGCATACCTGCCTTAAAAACGAATTTTTCAACGGTGTTGTTCTTTGTATCAAGAACATCCTCTTCCCACCGAGAAATCGTACCCTCAAAGATAACTTCTTCAACAACAGAGTTTCTGAAGGCATCTTTGTCTACCCAAACTCCATCGCCTTGTACGGTACATTTGACAATATTGGAACCGCTGAACATATGGTCAGATATGTGAAACCAATCATAATAAGTGTTTTTCTTGAATGTGACTTCTGTAACAGCTGTACCGTCAAAACTATGTGAATAAATATATCCGAGCGTGCTCGGAAAATCAAAGGAGGTTATTTTCCCACAGCCTTTAAAAACTGACCAGTACATTCCTTCCAATCCTTCGGAAAGATTAACTTTTTCAAGGTTTTTACAATTCGCAAAAGCACTAGAACCGATTTCTTTAACCGTTGACGGAACAGATATTTCTTTAAGGTTATTCAGACTTTCGTTTGCAGGTATTGTCCAAACCTGGCTGTCTACATAATATGTTCCGTTTGGCGAAAAAGCTTTATCGCCGATAATCTCTACGGTATATCCGTCGATTTCAGAGGGGATTTCTATATACTCACTTGCCTCACCGATGTATTTATGAATATAGATTCCGTATTCACCGTAAGCACGGTAGATATATTCATCTGTATATTGTAAGCCGTTTAAATCTTCTGTTGATTTTCTTGTTTCTTCGCTTGCTGATACAGAGAAATCTATATTAATCCCCGTCAGAGGCATTGCGGTAATAACCATTGCAGCAGCAACGGTCAGTATCAATATTTTCTTTATGAATTTCTTCATTTTGAGTCCTCCTTTTCAATCGCAAATGTTGCCGAGCAGTTTCTGTAATCAATCGTAACAATATCCATTTCTTCATCGGCACTTTCAACGGTGATGCTGTATTCATCCGCTTCAAGCCGTCTTTCGCTGCCGTCGCTGTAAACCGCATAAACCATGATTTTATCAAGATTATCTTTGCTTACGGTAACATCATCGGGGAATCCGGCATAAATTGAATTCAGAATAACGCTGCTTTCGTCATAAAGAATTCTGACCTTGAATTTTGTGTGCGCACCCATGTATTCAACCGTGACTGTTTCATATCCTGCGTTCTTTCCGAAATCTTCATCATAATCAATGATGCATTCGGAAAGGGGAATATTAACGGTTGTGCCGTCGGAGTATTCCGCAATAACGCCGATTCCCGATTTGTCAAAGGGTTCCCCCTCAATATATTCGTCCTTGAATTCATCCGAAAAAGAACATTTTATCGAAACAACGCTTTTTTCCGTCACGGGTTCCGCCGTATTGAAAAACGGTATGTTGCGTGTTAATTCGGAAACCTTTGCCATGATTTCCTCGCTGTGTCCGATTTGAACTGCGCCGAAAATAATTGCAATTGCCGCTGCGGCCGAAAGTGTTCCGATTAAAGCAGGATATTTTTTTCTGCCGGTGATTTTTTTAATAAAATCGTTTTTGGATAAAATGAAATCTGCGGTGTTTCCGCCGTTTCTTATGCTGTCGATTGTGTCAATGCATTCATCAATAAAATCAAAATCGGGATTGTCCTTTTCAAGCTCGTCATCAATAAGTGCGTTGAGAAGTGTTTCCGCTTCATTGATAAAATCGCTTTCATTAATTAAATCATTATATATATACTCGTTAAATTTTAAATCAGTCACAGTATCACCTCCTCATAGTCTGCTTCCGAAATAAGCTGTTTGATTTTGTCTCTCATCCTCTGAAGCCGTTTCGCAGCTGCAGCAGGGGATATGTTCAGAAAAGCAGCAATTTCTCCGATTGACATTTTATCTGAATATTTCATGAGGTATATCTGCTTTTCGTCTTCGTTAAGCTTTTCAATCAGAATTTCCGCATATTTGTCATAATCGAATTCATCGGATATCATCGGCACGGAAGAAACCGTTACTGCCGAAACATCTTCAAGCGGAATATTGCGGCTTTGCTGTTTTGAACATTCTCTGACGGTCCTGCGGATAAAATTATCGGCGGTGCGATAAAGAAACGCCCTCGGATTTTCAACAGCTTCATCGCTTTTCAGTTTATTGTATAAAATGATATATGCTTCCTGAACGCAGTCGTGAGCATGACTGTCAAATTTTCCGAGACGAACCCTGCAGTATTTCAGCAGACTCCGATAACAGTCATCGTAACATTTTGAAAGAATCTTATCTGCCTGTGATTTGTTCATCGTCATCTCTCACATCCTTTCATTCAGTAGTCACCATTTTCTGAAAAGTTGACATATAATTTTGGAAAATTTTTTGTTGTAGGTGACAAGGCCGACATCATCCATTAAAACAGATGATAATCATATTATACATTTAACGCTTGGTAAACACAATATAATTAATTACAATGAATAAACAAAACTCACGAAAGCGAGAGGAGTGGGTGAAAAAAGAAACACACGGGAAGGTTGAAAAGTATGTAAAAAATGTGGCAAAAAAAGTGTTGACAAATGAAAACGGTTGTGATATATTATTCAAGCACTCCGCAAGAACGGTGTGCGACGCACCTTGAAAATTAAACAACGATTGATAGAAAAAACCCTTGAAGATTAATTTGAGTATGTACTTCAAGTACAGCAGTAATTCTCGTGAAACGAGAAACAAGATGTCAGATGGACATCACGAGCGATTAGAGCTCTAAGA
>JAZSAH010000138.1:0-4212 GCA_045601745.1 Acutalibacteraceae bacterium | reverse complement strand
CGGAATGAAAAATTGGATTTTGCCTGACGGACAGCAACAGCAGGTTGCTTGCGGAAAACCCGGGAGGGCAAGCGGATCCCCGGCTACGGCGGCGTGGATAAGTATTACGATTGAAATGTAAAATTGAAATTTGTAGGGATGATTGAGATGATTATTTTAATTACCGGAGCATCGCATACAGGGAAAACGGCTCTTGCTCAAAAACTGCTTGAAAAATATAAATATCCATATCTATCGATAGACCATCTGAAAATGGGCTTAATTCGTAGCGGTAATACAGAGCTTACTCCCATGAGTGATGATAAGGATTTGACCGCATACTTATGGCCCATCGTCCGTGAAATGATAAAAACTGCTATTGAGAATAATCAGAACTTAATTGTCGAAGGTTGCTATATTCCATTCGATTGGCAGAAAGACTTTGACTCCGAGTATCTTGAAAGCATCAAATATTACTGTCTTATAATGAGTGAGGAATATATCAGAAATCACTTTGCTGACATAAAGAAATATGCCAATGTCATTGAAAATCGTTTGGATGATGAATGGTGCATAATGGAGAGTGTATTGGCAGATAATGCAGAAATGTTTGACCTAGCACAGAAGCATAATGTGAACTATATACTCATTGAAGATAAGTACGAAATCAATATTGATTTATAAAGACAAATTCTAATTTGTAGCGCTGTTGATGCATTAATGGACTACGGTTCTAAAATGAGACGTACTGCCAAAAAGAAAGCACTTCTTCGGAAGTGCTTTTCTTTTTGGAAATGATGTTTGCCTTCGGCAAATGATGTCACTGCGTTAATGATGTTCACTTCGTGAATGATGTCGCTTCGCTAATATTTTGGCAAACATCGCATCACTGCGAAGCAACATCGTTATGCGATGCATAACATCACTTCGGCAAAGCCGAAACATCACGCTGTTCACCCACACCCGATTGTAATTTCAGATTATGTGTGATATAATCACACATGCAAATAAGAATTTGTGGGGATGCTTTATGAGTGAAACTCATTACGATTCAAAAACAAAAATGCTTAACGGTTTCCCGAAGATAAAAAAGCTCGGTGCGGTCAGCCCTAACGGTGAAAGCGCACCTTTTGTATGGAATAACCGACTCATGAGGCTTGAGCCTGACGATGCTACAAACGGTATTGATTCAAATTATAAAACCTCTGCTGTAATCCGTGACAGAGAAACAGGCAAAATCATTTCACGTTTTGGTGAAGGATGTTATTATTTCTCTTTTTATCAGGAAAACGATACTGCATATGCGATTGGAAAGGTAAAACACTTTTTACATACAATGCAGGAAATTAGCTTGGCTTTATTTTCTTGCTGAAGCTGAATACGACGGTTATGTTGCAGACTTTCTCGAATCGAATTTCTGTTAATACAAAGAGTTTGTGTTTTGGGGAGTTTGCACGAATTGCGCGATTTTACCGTCGGATGATTTCGTTTTTATAATTAAAAGCACTCTGAAAATGAGTGCTTTTTGCGTTTTCAAGAACACCGATAAAACTTTAAAAATATACGGAGTATCAAAACCCCGCCGCAAAAGCTATATCAGTACAAAAAACTATTGCGTTTCTCTTGATATAAGTGTTATAATACTTTTGTTTTAAAGTATTATTATGAAAGAAGTGGTAATATGGTAAAAAACTACGATGCAGTTGTTATCGGTGCAGGTAACGGCGGACTTGTGGCAGCAGCACGTCTTGCCAAAGAAGGAAAAAAGACACTACTCGTTGAGCGTCATAACTTGCCCGGCGGATTTGCTACAAGCTTTGTAAGAGGCCGATTTGAATTTGAAGCATCGCTCCATGAGCTTTGCGGTATTGGATCAATTACGGGGAAATCACCGTTATTAAAGATCTTCCGAGAGATCGGAGCAGCAGATAAAATTGAATGGGTAGCACTTGACGAGGCATACAGATTGCTCACTTTAGATGAAAACGAAAAGTGCGACTATTTAATGCCTTTGGGTAAGGAAGCTTTTATAAACAAGCTTGAAGAATATGACCCCGGTTCTTCAGTTGTGGTTACAAAGATTTTTGAGCTTATTGAAAGCATTGAAAAAACCTTGGATTTCGTAAGTAACATTGAAGACTTCAAGCCTGCAATGATTAAAGAGATTTTCTCTGAGCACACAGAGTTCCTTAAGGTTGCAAACTACTCTGTTGATGAGGTGCTCAAGGCATTCGGTACCAGCCAGAAAACAAGAGATATCCTTAACGGATATTGGTGCTATCTTGGCCAGCCTACCGACGAGCTTAATGTTATTCACTATTTCACAATGCTTCACTCATATATCATTGACGGTGCTGTTATTCCTAAGGGCAGAAGCCACCAGATAAGCACAGCCTTACTTGAGGCATTTACCGAAAACGGCGGTGAAGCGTGGTTCAACACAAGCGTTAATAAAATTAAAATGGAAAACGGTAAAGCAACAGGTGTTATTCTTGATGACGGCACTCAGATAAACGCTAAAGCGGTTATTTGTAATGCTTCACCGTACAATGCATATACAAAGCTTATTGACAAAAATGCTATTCCCGAGAAGCTCAAGAAGGAAGTTAATGCTAAAACATTGGGAGCTAAGGGCTTTGCAGTATTTTTGGGGCTTAACCGTTCTGCGGATGAATTGGGTCTTAACAACCACACATATTTCATTTATCCGACTAACGATAACAGAAAATGCTATGAACTCAGCAAAAAGATTGAAACAAATGATGTTCAGGCAACGGTTTGTCTTAACAGGGCTTTTGACAATTGCTCACCTGAAGGAACAAGTATCCTTTATATGACTTCCATTTTTGCCGGTGACGAATGGAGCAAGGTTTCTGTTAAGGATTACCATAAAACCAAACTCGCTTTTGCTGAAAAAATGATAGATAATTTCGAAAAAGCAACAGGAGTTAAAATCAGGGATTACATAGAAGAAATTGAAATTGCAACTCCTATGACTTATGGTCGTTACACCGATGCTCCTGCAGGAACTATTTACGGATATGAAGCAAGCAAAGAAGACGGTATCGTCAAAAGAATTGTTTTCGATCTGATAGATAAAGGTATCCCCGGACTTTATTTTGCAGGTGGCTATACTACAAGACATATGGGTTATTCTCCAAGCTATACAACCGGTGATATGGCCGCAAAGGCAGCCATTCTCGCTATGGAAAAGGGGGTAAAATAAATGAGCAAGAAAAAGTTTTCTGTAAACGGCACTTTCAAGGATAGTGTTAATACAATAAAATTTTTAACAGAGAGAAAACAGTTTATTGCCAGTGCTGAAGCAGTTTTGCCGACACGTACTGATGATTTCGGTGTGAACAAGGTTGCTAAAAGCCTTCACCCCAAAAAGCAAAAGCTTGTAATCAGCAAAATTGAAGAACACGGAAATATTGCAAAAAGCTATTATTTCAAGAGTGAATCAGAGCTTGCATATTTTAAAGCAGGTCAATACCTTACCTTCAAGCTTGAAATCGGCAGTTCAGTTGTTACTCGCTCATATTCAATCGCATCATCCCCTGCAAGTGCGTTAAATGGTGAATATCAGATTACAGTCAAGCGTATTGCTGACGGCTTTGTTTCTGATTATATCCTTGACAATTGGAACGTGGGCGATGAAGTTACCGCTTATGCTCCCGAGGGAAATATGACATACTGCCCATTAAGAGATGCCGAGAATATAGTTGCTATTGCAGGTGGCAGCGGTATTACTCCTTTCCTTTCACTTGCAAGGGCAATAGACCAGGGAGAAGAAAATTGCAATCTTACTTTGCTTTACGGCTGCAGAACATCTGACGAAATCCTTTTCAGAGCAGAGCTTGACTCTCTTGCTGAGAAAAACGAAAAAATCAACGTAGTTTATGTATTAAGCAACAGCGACGAAGATGGCTATGAAAAGGGCTTTGTTGGTGCAGACATCATAAAGAAATACGCTCCAGATGAAATTTACAGCATTTTTGTTTGTGGACCCGGTGGTATGTATAAATTTCTTGAAGCAGAGCTTCCAAAACTCCAGATAGAAAGAAAACATATCCGTTTTGAAGTTTTTTCTTCCGGTAAAAAAGCTGATGAAGAGCCCAAAGAGTTTAACATCACAGTTATTAACCGTGGAAATGAATCGGTTATTAAATCAAGCAGTAATGAAACTGTCCTTTGTGCTTTTGAGCGAGCAGGCATAGAAGTCCCTGCAAG
>JAZSAH010000137.1:0-2366 GCA_045601745.1 Acutalibacteraceae bacterium | reverse complement strand
AAGCCTTTGTTGAGAAGATTGTGGCGAAGAAAGACGGCTTTGATTGGTACCTGAGATTTGACGGCGACCCGAACGATCCGCTTCACCTGAAAACCGAGGGCAGAAGGCGCCAAAACAGCTCTGTATCAACGGTTGGGGGACACCTCCCAACCACTCCTTTCGGAGACGCAGGCAGCTAATAAGGGATAAGGGAAATCTCCCGCAAAAAGCCGATAATTTCAGCCTGAAGTTGGTTGATATGAGCCTGACCAAAGATTTTGCTTTTGACTATATCAAAACCAAGTCAATGGTTGACCATTTCAAACTTTCCAAATGGCAGGATATGAATATCGGTGTATATATCTAAATAATGAACTCCGTTTATCGAGCAATCGGTAAACGGAGTTTTTGCGTTTGTATTGACAAATCAGCCTAAATCGTTAATAATTAAATAAAATAAACAAAAGGAGATTTTGTTATGGGCTTTTTTGACAAATTACAAGATGAATCTGTTTTTTCTTCCGCTTCCGGAAATGACCTTCAGTATGTTGTGCTTCAGGTAACTTTAAAAGAAAAGGCATTTGGAACCGGTTCAGGCAACCTTACAGAATTAGAAAATGTTATTAATAAGCAAGCTGCTAAAGGTTATCGTTTGCACACCATTTCTACTGCAACCGGTGGAAGTAAGGGCCTTGGCGGCGGAGACCGCATTCAGGCAACAATGGTTTTTGAAAAAATCTAAACAAAAACAATTTATTTGTTCGACAAAATACAGACCTCCTTGTAAACTGGTGTTACCAAATACAAGGAGGTCATTTTTATGTTCATTTACACATAAATCAAGAGTCTGCGCACAAAATAAGACCTTATCAAATCGATTTTTGAATATGTTATCCTATTCTGTCTTGGATACTTTAGTTTTGATAGTTTTCGCCTTGCTTGACAAACATTTCGTAGTATTTGCCCTTGTTAGCCATCAACTCGTCATGCGTTCCGCTTTCAATGATTTTTCCATTCTCAATATGGTAAATACAATCAAAATCCCGCACCGTTGAAAGACGGTGAGCAATCATAACCGTTGTTGCCGTGTTGGATATATCAAGAATGTTTTGCATTAATTTAACTTCGGACAACGGGTCAAGAGCAGATGAAGGCTCATCAAGTATCAGCAGTCCGAAAGTATCCGTAAATAATCTTGCAAGCATGAGCTTCTGTGCTTCACCGCCGGAAAGAGAGATACCGTCTTCTGTGAACTCGCGGGAAACCATCGTGTCCAGATTTCCGTTTGCTTTCTTGAGAACCTCAGATAAACCGAGTTTGTCAAGCACTTCATACAGTTTCTCGTCTGACACATCGTTATATACCGTCAGATTATCACGCAGACTCATTGCAAGAACTCGAATGTCCTGAAATACTACGCCTGTATTCAGTCTTAACTGATGAATGTCATAATCTTTTATATTCTTTCCGTTAACAAGCACCTCACCGTTATTTACATCGTACAGACGTAACAGCAGTTTGGTTAATGTTGTTTTACCTGCACCGTTTTCGCCGACAATAGCTATTCTCTGTCCGGGTTTTATATGAAGATTGAAATCTTTGAACAGCATAGAATTGTCATCGTATCCGAACGAAACATTTTTAAATTCAATTTCATAATTTTCTTCGGGAGCAGACAGAGCTTTATCGTTATGGGGTTCAATTTCTGATTCAGCTTCAAAGAACTCTGCGATTTTTTCACCGTTTGCTATGCATTGAATCATCTGAATTATACTGCCTGCCGCATCGTTCAGACTTGAAGCCAATGCTGTTGAAGCTACGGTAAGCGATGCATATAACCCTATCTGTGATTTATCGCCGGCGATAACAAAGAATATAATATATGCAAGAATACAAGCAGCTTGTATGGGAGAAACAGCTCCTTGTAAGAGGTGGAAAGGTGCAACTTTTTTAATGTACTGTTTATATGTTTTTTGGAAGTTGTTCATTGCCGCATTAATTGAGTTTAAAAGTTTCAATCCGGCACCTGATGCACGCAGTTCAGCTGCGTTTTCCTTAATTTTAAGAACCCTGCTTGAATATTCCATCGGGCGCCATGCATCGGCAAGACTTACTTCGTAATCAGCAGTCGGCTTAATAATAGGAAGTCCTGCAATGGCATTCAATATAACAAAAAACGCTGTAATTCCAAGCAGAACAGGACCAGTTGTTGCAATAATGGCAACCATAGCAATTACCGTTGCAACTCCACGCAGAACATCGGGAAGAATCATCACAACATTCTGAGCATGAATAGGATAGTTGTCCTGTGCGAAAATGAACTTAACAAAGAAATCGGGACTGTCATAGTACTTGAAATCCGTGAACAGTGCTTTTTTGTTGACATC
>JAZSAH010000136.1:0-3153 GCA_045601745.1 Acutalibacteraceae bacterium | reverse complement strand
AGCTTGCGTAAAAGTCATTTCCGGCTCAACAATATTGCGCATTGAATAAAAGTGCATTCTTACACCGCCCGCTTTTTTATCAAGCAAGGTTGCACGGCGGTTGACCATAATCTTATAAGAAATGTCTTTTTCGTCATTATTGAATGATGAAACTGCGCTTCTCATACCCATCATCAGCACGCAGGGAACGGAAAGACCTCTTTCGGCACACATTTTTATCAGCTTTTCAGACGTTTCGGCATCAAGGCTGAATTTGATTGTTCTTGACTCGGGATTTGCGTCAAGCACTTCCGCTTTTCGCAGGTTAGGTTTGTTCTTTTCAATTCTCTGCTGAATAAGTCTGCTCGGACGCACATAGTCGGTATAAATCGGCTCGGGATAGTTTTTGATTGTACCCTTCCAGAATTCCTTGTCTTTTTTGTGCTGTTCGGATTTCTGATATTCAAGCTCTTTTTCAACCATATCCCGGTATCTTCTCATCGGCTTGGGATAAGCCATTCCGTATTTTTTGTGAAGATAGATTGACAGAGCATCCGCAAGGAAAAGCTTTGCTGAATAGCCGTCAAAAGCAAGGTGGTGAAGCTTCATATAAATGCCGTTATAGTTGTTTTCAAGATGAATTATTCTGACTTCATTAACGGGTTTATCCCACATATCAATAATTGAATGGGAACGGTTTTTGAGAAATTCGTGGGCATAATCCCATTTCATTTCAGAAAGGTCTTCTTCAATAATTTCAATTTCGTGCTCCTGCGCAAGGTACTGATAGACTTTGTTGAAAGGCTTTTTTGTGAAGCGCAGACGGATTGCGTCGCATCTGTCCATAGCTTCGTAAAGAGCTTCCTTCATAAGCCCGGTATCAAATTCACCCTGCCAGTAATAACCCGTTACAATGTTAAGCACGGGAGCATCCGTACTGTGATGCTCTGAAAGATAGAGCATAAGCGACTGTGCAGGGATAAGAGGATATGCGCTGACTTTTTTGCCGTCTTTAAGCTTGATTTTCATAGTCTGCCCTCCGTTTATTTCAGAAGCTGACATTGCTTCTCTTGATTTTATTTGATGATGTTTTGGGGAAGGGAGTTTCTCTGATGCGAAGAGAAGCGATTTCTCTTTCGGGTTTTTCACCTGCATTTGCTTCTTTTATCTTTTCGTTAAGATATGCTTCGATATCTTCAATTCCCATAGCTGCCGCAAATTCCGTATCGGGGAAAACTTCGGCAACAATTCTGTCGTTCTCGCCGCTTACAATGATTTCTTTGACAACTTTTTCATCGGCAAATTTTGCTTCAAGCTCTTCGGGTGAAACGTTTTCTCCGTTTGAAAGAATAATAAGGTTTTTAATTCTTCCTATAACATAAAGATGCTCGCCGTCGTCGCTGAATCTGCCAAGGTCGCCTGTTTTAAGGTAGCCGTCTTCGGTGAATGCCGCTGCGGTTTCCTCAGGCATTTTGTAATAACCCATCATCACCGACTTGCCCTTAACCTGAATTTCACCGTCAACAATTCTTGTGTCAAAGATGCTTTTCATAAGCTTGCCGCAGGAGTATTTATGATTATTACCGTTATCGCCCGTTGTAATTTTGGGGCTTGTTTCTGTCATTCCGTAACCCTGACGCAGAAGGATACCGTATTTTTCGTATTCATCAATAAGAGCGGGTGAAACGTAAGCACCGCCTACCGCAACCCATTTCAGATTTTTGCCGAACACCTTTTCAGCAGCTTCTCTCGGAGTAAGGTTGGGGAATCTTTTATGAAGAATACCGACCTTTCTGATAAGTGTTTCGCAAATCATCGGTACCATTCGCATTGTTGTCGGCTGAAATATCTGAAAGCTTTTACCGATATTGCTGATTTCGCCGTTAAGGCAAACGGTGAAGCCTTCGAGCAGCGATTTGAAATAATCGCTCGTGAAGCAAAAGATGTGGTGCATCGGAAGCACCGAAAGAAGAACTTCGTCTTTTTCGTGTTCAAATTCTGTATAAGTTATGTTGGCAATAAGGTTTTCCGACGAGAGCATAACGCCTTTTCTCTTGCCCGTTGTTCCGGATGTGTAAATAATTGTTGCACATTCTTCGGGATTGAGCTCAACGTCGGAAAGCGAAGCATATTCCGAATTGTCACCGTATTTTTCATAGATATCAGCAAACCAATCAGCATTGCCCATATTCACAAGAACTTTCAGCCTGCCGTATTTTTCAGCAATTGCTTTTGCGGTTTCCGCAAACTCATTCTCATAAAACAGAGCTTCAATATCGCCTGCTTCAAAAAGCTCAATGCCTTCTTCAACCGTAGTGTTCGGCGCAAACGGAACAAAAACATTTCCGCTCACAAGAGCACCCGTCATAGCGGTGATATATTCATATGACGTTTTGCCGATGATTGCAACGTGCATTCTTTCAGGGCATACGGAACGGATATATCTGCAGATTGCAAGGCTGTTTTCTTTAAGGTCAATAAAACTTTTTTCAATTATTTCATCATCAACAAGATATTTTATAAAAGGCTTTTTGCCGTATTTTTCTGCGCTGTTGTCAATAAGATCTCTGACAGTATGGAATTTCGAATAATCGCTGACTTTACTCATAAGTTTCTCCCTTTTGATACAATTTTCGAGTATTAGAACAGAGATAATATATATTTTTACGGTTAGAAAATTGTATGCGGAATGTTAAAGTTTTGTTTGTGTTTTTGCGAACAGTAACCGCATAATTGAATCAAACCGATAAAAAGCTGTTCGTTTTTTCAAAAATATAAGCAATAAAACGTTACAAAAATCCGTAAAAAATTTCATATTTACAAGATAAAATATTCCCAACATACTACGAAAGGTTGATTATATGAAATCTGTAAAGTATTTGGCAATTATTCTTGTTCTGATATTCGGTCTTACCGCTTGCGGAAAAGCTCCGGCAGAAATTCACGGCGAAACTACAGGTGAAATTACCGACAAAGTAACGAATGCCGTTGAAATCGTGTTAAGTGATAACAGCATAACGGTTGACGGTGAAGCTGTAAGCAGCAACAATTCAAGTGCCGTTTATACCGCAAATGACATAGTTTATTACGAGTCGGGCAAAGATTTTACCTATGGCGAAGGCACGGAAAAGGATGCTCATTCTGCAGATGAAGCGGCGGCACACACCGTTGTTC
>JAZSAH010000135.1:0-8830 GCA_045601745.1 Acutalibacteraceae bacterium | reverse complement strand
AAGCTATGGAATTTATCACAGAAATACTCAAAGGAATATGGGAAAGCTCGGGCTTTGCGCTGCTTCAGTGGCAGCACGCAGTCATGATTCTCGTTTCCGTTGTATTCCTTTATCTCGCTATCGTCAAGAAGTTTGAGCCGCTGCTGCTTGTTCCCATAGCATTCGGTATTCTTCTTGCAAACATGCCCGGCGCAGGTCTTATGGATGACCCCACCGGTCTTATGGATACCTCAAACATTGTTGAAGGCGCGCATTGGTATGACTCGGGCGTTCTGAGACTGATTTATGCAGGTGTAAAGAGTTCAATCTTCCCCTGCCTCATCTTCCTCGGAATCGGTGCAATGACAGACTTCGGTCCTCTGCTTGCAAACCCCGTCAGCCTTCTTCTGGGTGCCGCAGCACAGCTCGGTATCTATATCGCATTCATCATTGCAATTCTCCTCGGATTCACTCCGCAGGAAGCTGCATCAATCGCAATCATCGGCGGCGCTGACGGTCCCACGGCAATCCTCGTTGCATCAAAACTTGCAGGACATCTTCTCGGACCCATCGCTCTTGCAGCTTATTCCTATATGGCACTCATCCCCCTCATTCAGCCTCCTCTCATGAAGCTTATCACAACAGAGAAGGAAAGAAAGGTTGAGATGAAGCAGCTGCGCACAGTCAGCAAAACAGAGAAGATTATCTTCCCCGTTGTTGTTTTCGTTGTTGTTGCCCTTCTTATTCCCGACGCTGCTCCCCTCGTCGGTATGCTCATGTTCGGCAACCTTCTCAAGGAATGCGGCGTTACCGAAAGACTCAGCGAAACAGCTCAGAACGCACTCACCAACATCGTAACAATCATGCTCGGCGTTACCGTCGGTGCAACCACCAACGGCACCGAATTCCTTAAGCTCGACACCATCAAGATTGTTTTCCTCGGTCTTGCCGCTTTCTGTTTCTCAACAATCGGCGGTCTCCTTTTCGGCAAGGTTCTTTATCTTGTCACGGGCGGAAAAATCAATCCCCTCATCGGTTCTGCAGGCGTTTCCGCAGTTCCCATGGCAGCCCGTGTTGCTCAGACCGAAGGCAGAAAGTATAACCCCACAAACTTCCTTCTCATGCACGCCATGGGTCCGAATGTTGCAGGCGTTATCGGTTCAGCCGTTGCAGCAGGCTTCCTGCTCATGATGTTCGGTAAATAATTCAATATAACCCAAAAGCCGTCACATATGTGGCGGCTTTTCATCTTGTCTTTTTCCTGATAATATGGTATTATATAATGATGAATGACAAGGGGTGATATGATGTTCGCAAGAATAAACAGCATGGGGCTTTTCGGCATCGAAAGCTACATGGTCGGAGTTGAAGTTGATTTCGGTCAGGGTCTTCCGAGAATTGATATTGTCGGTCTGCCCGATGCATCCGTCAACGAGTCACGCAACAGAGTGCGCTCCGCCATGAAAAACAGCGGCTTCTCCTTTCCTCAGAGCCGCATCACAATCAATCTCTCCCCTGCCGACATCAAAAAAGAAGGTCCGATTTATGATTTGCCAATTCTTATTGCAATTCTTCATGCAACCGGACAGCTTCATTGTCCCGTCAACGAATGTGCATTCATCGGCGAATTATCGCTCGACGGTCTTGTGCGCAAGGTGAACGGCGCATTGTCAATGGTCATCAGAGCGCAGAAAAGCGGAGTTAAGCGTGTTTATGTGCCCAAAGACAACGCTCTCGAATGCTCGGTTGTCAGCGGTATCGAAATCTATGCCGTTGAAAATGTGAATCAGGTTACGGGTCATCTCAATAACACCGAAGAACTCATTCCCGTCAGATATGAAGAGCTTGCCAAAAATGAAAACGCATTCGGCATTTTTGCTCCCGATTTCAAGGAGGTCAAGGGTCAGCAGGATGCAAAATATGCCCTTGAAATTGCCGCCGCAGGAGGTCACAACATAATAATGGTAGGTCCTCCGGGGTCGGGCAAAAGTATGCTTGCAAAAAGACTGCCCTCAATCCTCCCCGATATGACTTTTGAAGAAAGCCTTGAAACAACCGAGCTTTATTCCATCGCAGGCGCAATGCCCGACGGCGTTTCTCTCATCCGTGAAAGACCGTTCAGATCGCCTCACCATACCGTATCCCCTGCAGGTCTTTCGGGCGGAGGTGCCGTTCCGAGACCGGGCGAAATCTCTCTTTCGCATAACGGCGTTCTTTTCCTTGATGAGCTTCCCGAGTTTACAAGAGCATCAATGGAGGTTCTGCGTCAGCCGATTGAAGACGGAAAAGTGACTATCTCAAGAGCCACGGCTTCCCTCACCTATCCCTGCACAACGATGGTTGTCTGTGCGATGAACCCCTGTCCCTGCGGTTACAGAGGTCACCCCAACAAGAGCTGCACCTGCACGGATATTTCCGCAAAGCGTTATCTGAACAAGGTTTCGGGTCCTCTTCTTGACCGAATGGATATCCACATCGAAGTTCCGCCCGTTGATTTTGAAAGTCTTTCAAGCAGGGCGCCCTCCGAATGCTCGGCAGACATAAAGAAAAGAGTCAACGCTGCAAGAAAAATCCAGCTTGAACGCCTTAAGGGTACGGGCATCAACTGCAACGCCAAAATGACGCCCGAACAGACGAGGACATTCTGCAAGCTTGACGAAAAAGCAACAAGATTCCTTGAGGATGTTTTCAACAAGCTCGATTTTTCTGCAAGAGCATATGACAAAATCCTTCGAATCGCAAGAACTGCGGCAGACCTTGAAGGAAGCGAAAGCATCGGAATCCCCCATGTTGCGCTCGCTGTTCAGTACAGAAGCCTTGACAGAAAATTCCGATGAATTTCTATTGATAATAATGAAAATCTGATATATAATAAATTAATACTTAAATAAAACGGAGAAAGATGTATGTTAAAACTTGAAAATGTTTCGTTCAAGGTTGAAGTTGACGGCAAAAACCTTGAAATTATAGATAATATCAGCATCGAAATCCCTGACGGTGCATTCACAGTTATAACGGGTCCCAACGGCGGCGGAAAGTCAACTCTTGCACGCCTTATCATGGGCATCGAAAAACCCACAAGCGGTAAAATCTATTATAATGACACCGATATCACGGATATGTCGGTAACGGAAAGAGCAAAGCTCGGAATAGGCTATGCATTCCAGCAGCCTCCGAGATTCAAGGGTCTGACCGTGCGCAGACTTCTCTCGCTTGCAGCAGGAAACGAGCTTCCCGTTGACGAATGCTGCGGTTATCTGACAAGCGTCGGTCTTTGCTCAAAGGACTATCTCAACCGTGAGATGGACTATTCCCTTTCGGGCGGTGAAGCAAAAAGAATAGAAATCGCAACTCTCATGGCAAGAAAGCTCGACCTTGCTATTTTTGATGAACCCGAAGCAGGGATTGACCTCTGGAGCTTCTCCATGCTCGTTGAGTCCTTCAAGGCGATGAGCAAGGGCAGCCACAGAAGCGTTATCATCATTTCACATCAGGAAAGAATAATGCAGCTTGCCGACAAGATGATTGTTATCGCCGACGGCAAGGTCAGAAATACAGGCACAAAAGACGAAATTTTCCCGCAGCTTATGGGCGAATTCAGCGAAAACTGCGGCTTCAGAGGAAAGGAGAATTAATCAATGGAAAAAAGAGATATGGGATTGCTTGAATCCATTGCCGACCTCCACGAAATTCCTGCAGGCGCATATAACATAAGAAAAAACGGCGAGGGTCTTTCAAGACGCTCAACCGCAAACATTGAAATTATAACAAAAACGGACAAGCCCGGCATTGATATCATCGTTAAACCCGGAACAAAAAATGAAAGTGTTCATATTCCCGTTATCATAACCGAAACGGGCGTTGACGACCTTGTTTATAACGACTTTTTCATCGGTGACGATGCGGATGTGCTTATCGTTGCAGGCTGCGGTATCCACAACAGCGGCGATGAGAAATCGCAGCACGGCTGCATTCACACCTTCCATATCGGCAAGAATGCAAGGGTGAAATATGTCGAAAAACATTACGGCGAAGGTGACGGCAAGGGTGAAAGAGTGCTCAATCCCGTTACCGTTGTTGAGCAGGATGAAAATTCCGTTTGCGAAATGGAAATGGTACAGATAAAGGGCGTTGACTCAACCGTCAGAGATACAAAGGCACATCTCAAGGCAGGCGCAAAGCTCATCATGACGGAGCGTCTTCTTACCCACGGAAATCAGTATGCACGCTCGGATATGGATGTTTATCTTGACGGCGAGGATGCATCGTCACAGATTATTTCACGCTCGGTTGCAAAGGATAAGTCAAAACAGGTTTTCCATCCCAATGCAATCGGTAATGCAAAGTGCAGAGCTCATGTGCAGTGCGACTCGATTATCATGGACGAGGCAACCGTCAGCTCAATTCCCGCAATAACAGCCAATTCCGCAGATGCACAGATTGTTCACGAAGCGGCAATCGGCAGAATCAATAACGACCAGCTTATAAAGCTCATGACCTTCGGCATGAATGAAGAAGAAGCTGAAGAAGTTATCATTCAGGGCTTTTTGAAATAGGAGATTAATATGATTATTACAGACACCATTAAATATATCGGCGTAAATGACAGAGAAATTGATTTGTTCGAGGGACAGTATGTTGTCGAAAACGGCATGGCATATAATTCATATGCCGTTATGGGCGAAAAAATCGCAATCATGGATACCGTTGACGCTGCATTCGGCGAAGAATGGCTCGGCAACATAAAGAGCGTTCTCGGCGACAAGGCTCCCGATTATCTTGTTGTTCAGCATATGGAGCCCGACCATTCCGCAAACATCAGCCTTTTCATGCAGACCTATCCCGAAGCAAAGATTGTTGCATCGGCAAAGGCTTTTGTTATGATGAAGCAGTTTTACGGCTCTGATTATCCCGACAGACAGATTGTTGTGGGCGAAGGCTCAACCCTTTCTCTCGGCAACCGTGAGCTCACATTTGTTACAGCACCCATGGTTCATTGGCCCGAGGTTATCGTGACCTACGACAGCGCAGATAAGGTTCTTTTCTCGGCTGACGGTTTCGGCAAATTCGGAGCATGGGATGCCGATGAGGACTGGGCTTGCGAAGCACGCCGCTATTATTTCGGAATTGTCGGAAAATACGGCGCTCAGGTTCAGGCGCTTCTCAAAAAGGCAGCTGCTCTTGAAATCGAAAAGATTTGTCCCCTTCACGGACCCGTACTCACGGAAAATCTCGGTTATTACATCAACCTCTACGATATCTGGTCATCCTACGGCGTTGAAACAGAAGGCGTTGTTATTGCCTACACCTCGGTTTACGGCAACACCAGGAAGGCGGTTGAGCTTCTCGCAGAAAAACTCCGTGAAAAGGGATGCCCGAAGGTTGTTGTCAACGACCTTGCACGCTGCGACATGGCAGAAGCTGTTGAAGATGCCTTCCGCTACGGAAAAATCGTTTTTGCAACCACAACATACAACGGCCAGATGTTCCCCTTCATGCATGAATTCTTAAAGCATCTTTCCGAAAGATTCTTCCAGAATAAGACTGTCGGTTTCATTGAAAACGGAACATGGGCGCTCATGGCTGAAAAGTTCATGAGAAGGTCACTTGAAAGCTGCAAGAATCTTAACTATACCGAAGCAGGCGTTCACATCAAATCAGCAATGAACGAAAACAATATTTCGGAAATTGAGGCTCTTGCGGAAGAACTTTGTAAATAAATCACGCATGAAACGCACATGATAATAAAAAATCAAAGGAGCGTTTTATGAAGTATATATGCGATATCTGCGGTTATGTTTATGACGAAGAAATCGGCGACCCCGACAACGGAATACCTGCAGGAACGAAATTCGAGGATATTCCCGATGATTGGGTCTGCCCTCTGTGCGGAGTCGGTTCAGACGAATTTTCTCCTGCAGAGGATTATGCATAACAAAATTTTAAGCCCCCTCAAAAAGAGGGGGCTTCGCATTTAGTTCAGGATTAAATTATGCCTGTTCTTCCTGCTTCTTTGCAAAGCATTCGCTGCAGAAAACAGGTCTGTCCTCACGCGGCTTAAAGGGAACCTTTGCAACTCCACCGCAGGAATCACATGTTGCTTCAAACCATTCGCGCTCACCACGAACTGCGTTCTTGCGTGCGTCACGGCAAGCCTTGCAGCGCTGGGGCTCGTTTACAAAGCCTTTTTCAGCATAGAATTCCTGTTCGCCGGCTGTGAAAGTGAATTCATTGCCGCATTCCTTACAGATGAGAGTTTTGTCTTCGTACATTGTTTTTAACCTCGCTTGAAAAATATTTTCGCCCTTGGACGGAATCGCACCGTCACCTTTGTTGAACAACGCTCTGCTTTAAGCTACGGGGGCATATTGAAACGCTTCATTGAAGCGTTTATTTATTAAGTTCTGCACGCATCTTTTTCCGTATTCTCTGCAAAGCATTGTCAACCGCTTTTTCGCTGCATTCAAGCCGTGAAGAAATTTCCGAATAGCTCAGACCGAAGAAACGCAGGAAAATAACCTGCCTTTCAAATTCCGAAAGATTGCTTTTTATAAGACCCGTGATATGCTCGAATCCGTCTTTTGAAGAAAGAACCTTCGCAGGGTCGGATTCATCGCCGCTGATTTCATTTTCGCTCTCCTCAAGAGGAAGCGCCTTTGAAAGGGCGGCATTTTTATTGTTATAGCTTGCACGAACAGCAGAAAGAATTCTGTTGTTTATGCAGGTTTCGGCATAAGCCTTGAAGCTCCCCTTTTCGGGATTAAAGCTTCTGACTGCCTCAAGAAATCCGAGCATGCCTTCCTGAGTGAGGTCATCGCCCGCCACTCCGGCACTCGCAAGTGCATAACCCTTTGCCGTTGCAATGGGAGTTATCGCAGAAATGAGCTGAGCCATCGACTCGTCATCACCCTGTGCGGCAAGCACCGCCAACTCATCATAGTCCAAAGATTTTTTCTGTTTTCGCACTATAAACTACCTCTCAAAATCCTTGTAAGCTATATAATAAGCCAATTTTTGAATTTTGTCAACAACTTTTTTCATACATTGAAAAATAATTTAGTAAATATTGCCTAAAAAACGCCGGATTGTGTCATTTAATAGGTGCGTTCACAGATTTCCTTGATTTTTCTTTCGAGTGCAAGAAAATCCTCGAGCGCATCGGGCTTCTGATTCGGGTTACGCAGAAGTGCGGCAGGATGGAATGTTCCCATAAATAGAATTCCGCCTTTTTCAATAAAATCGCCGTGCTGCTTCGTGACCTTGAAATCCTTGGAAATGAGCCTTTGGGCAGAAATTCTGCCGAGACAAACGATGATTTTCGGGCGCATGAGTCTTGTCTGCTCACGCAGCCAGCCGATGCACTGCTCCTGCTCCTCGGGGAGAGGGTCACGGTTTTTCGGCGGACGGCATTTCACCATATTTGCGATATAGATATTCTTTTTTCTGTCAAGACCGATTGCGTCAAGATATTTATCAAGCAGCTTTCCGCCCCTGCCGACAAAAGGCTCGCCCTGTAAATCCTCGTTTTCTCCCGGTCCCTCGCCGATAAACATTACCTCGGCATTTTCATTGCCCACGCCGAAAACAAGATTTGTTCTTGTTTCGCAAAGAGAGCATTTTCTGCACTCCATGCAGTCAGCCTTAAGCTGTTCCCAATTATCATACATCGTCTTATACACCCCTTTTTGCAAATATTTCCTTGGATTTTTCAGCATCCTTTTCTATCTGTGCACTGAGTTTTTCCATGCTGTCGAATTTTATCTCGTCACGGAGATATTCGGCAAGTCTGACCTCGATATCTTGCCCGTAGAGGTCACCCGCAAAACCGAGAATGCAGGTTTCGCTTCTGAAATCCTCGTTTTCAAACGACGGACGCAGACCGATATTAGTAACCGACGGATATTCTTTTCCCTCAACAACGGTTATTGAGGCATAAACTCCCTTTTTGGGGAGAACAAAATTCTTGTCGAAATGCTGGTTTATCGTCGGCGCACCGATGAGTCTGCCCCTCTGATGACCGCTGACAACCGTTGATTTATAACGGAATTCTCTGCCGAGCATTTCATTTGCAAGAGGAATATCGCCGTTTTCAACAGCTTTTCTTATCCTCGTTGAACTTATCGGCTCGCCGTCAAAATCAACATGGGGAACAATTTTCAGCATTATGCCGTATTCTTCGCAGAGTGCTCTGAACGTTTCGCAGTCACCCTCGCCGCCTTTTCCGAAACGGTAATTCCATCCGCAGCAGACTGCACCTGCATTGAGCCTTACGACAAGAATTTCTTCAAAGAATTCACGGCAGGTCATGTCCTTTATATATATAAAAGGTATAACGGTTGTTTCCACGCCCGATTCCGAAAGAATTTCATCACGCAGAGACTCCTGCAGGATTTTGTCCGGTGCAGTGCCTTTTATAACAAGCATGGGATGGGTGTCGAATAAAAGAACATGAGGAGAAAGCCCACACTCCCGTTCAAAATCGGCTGTGCAGGCAATAACTGACATATGACCCCTGTGAAGTCCGTCAAAGCTTCCGAGGGCTACGGCGGTTTTTCTCATCATAATATTACTTCTTCTTGAATTGCTGTTTCATTCTGAGTTCCTTGGAAAGGATTCTCTTGCGGAGTCGGAGCGAATCGGGAGTTACCTCCAAAAGCTCGTCATCCTTTATGAATTCCATGCACTGTTCAAGGCTGAGAACGCTGTGCGGTACAAGACGCAGAGCATCATCCGAGCCTGATGCACGGGTGTTTGTGAGATGCTTTGTTTTGCAGACATTGCAAACGATATCTTCATTCTTGGCGCATTCGCCGACTATCATGCCTTCATAGACATCAACGCCTGCAGGAAT
>JAZSAH010000134.1:0-2485 GCA_045601745.1 Acutalibacteraceae bacterium | reverse complement strand
TTTTTGTAAACTCCGTTGATTGTGTCAATCAGCATATCACAAACAGACGGCACATCCACAAACCACTTTTTCAGAAATGATACGTTGCCTAATTTCTTGGTGAATGTCAACACACTTGTTGCAAGATTGCGGACCGCTTCGTTGTTTTTAAGTATCTTTTCCGCTTTTCTTTTCAGAAATGCGAACATCATTTTAATTGAAAAGCTTTCGGTTTTGAGAGTTACGGGTGCATCGGCATTCTGAAATTCAACCTCAACGACATTATCGTTTCTTACGGCAAGAGCCTGATTTCTCATCTTAATTGCGGTTCTCATTGTTTTCCGCCTCCTTTTTGGTGTTTGTTATCTCTACCCCGATAGTTTGTGCATAATCGGGATTTTTTGCAAGTTTTTCTGTCAGCCTGATAGCCAATATTTTCTGTCTCGGACTCATATGCAACACTCCTTTGTGTTTCCTTGACTATATGATAGCTCAAAAAATCGCAGAACTGAATTACACTTTGTGCGGAAAACATACCCTGTTTTTTCACAATAAATGCAAAAACGGTGCCCGGTTTAATTCCGGACACCGTAATTTATTATTCGCCTTTGATCTGATTGTATTTTTCTATGTTGATTTTCTTGTCTGCGAGCATCTGCTCAACCCACAACTGCAGGGTTTCAACTGTGATTGAAATGCGTTCAAGTTCTTTCTGAATGAAAACAAAATCCTTGATTTCATCGTCGTCAATCATACCGTCGGCAGTGATTTCGATGAGTCTTTCCTGCCTTTTTTTCATCGAGTTTAGAGATGAAAGCATTTCAAGAACAATCTGTGCGAGGTCTTTGACTTTGACTTCGGGAACATATTTTTCACCGATGGGACATTCCTTTGAGCAGTAATGGTTGCAGAGAGTCGGCTCGCCGTAAATTTCGGCAAGAAGCATTACCTCATCGGGAGTTATCGGAAATTTGCCGTTTTCAATTCTTTCAAGTCGCTCAGGCTGAATGGGATTATCCATAAGCGATGCCTTGTCACAAACATCATCTCTTGTCAAATCATGCTTTTTTCGGGTTTCTTTGTAAATTGTGTCTGCCATATCTGTTCTCCTTGTAAACGGATTTCACAGTATGTATTGTAACATGAATAATATAATATTTCAATTTTAATCTTCAAGGAAAATCTGCTGGGTTCAATCAGATTGTCTTTGCAGAGTGTCGGCAGGGGTCTTCGGGTCCGCAGCAGGTGCGTATTACCGTTCCCCGCACGCCCGATTTTTGTATAAGTCCGGACCGCATTTTTATATCCGTAATTTATAATTCTGTATTGACAAATTTATCCGTATATTTTATAATTTGGTCATAACCAAATTTGGTTGCGACCAAATAACTGCGTTCGCAACGGAAGGGTGATCGGAATAAGAACAAGAAAAATCAACACAACAAAAATTGAAATCATCAGGGTTGCAACAAAAATGTTTGTGACGAAAGGCTATTCGGCAACAACTCTGAAAATCATTGCCGATGAGCTTGACACAAGCCCGGGGCATATCTCCTTTTATTTTCCTTCCAAGGAGGATTTGCTTGCGGTTCTCACCAATATGCTCTGCGAATTTCAGTGGAAGCTGATAAAAGAAAGCGTTGACGGCGGAATAAACAGTCTGACCGCAATTTGTTTTGAGCTTATGTCAATGGCATCTGCCTGCGAAGAGAATGAGGTTGCAAAGGACTTTTTTGTTTCGGCGTATCAGAGTCCCGTATGTCTTGCAATCATCCATAAAAATGACTCCGAAAGGGCAAAAGAGGTTTTTGCGGAGTTTTGTTCCGGATGGACAGACGAGCAGTTCATTGAAGCTGAAATTCTTGTTTCGGGCATAGAGCATTCAACCCTCAACACAATTGAAAAAAACATTCCGCTTGAAACACGCATATCGGGAGCGCTGAATGCCATTATGATGATATACGGTGTACCCGAAGAAATCCGCAAAGAAAACATTGAAAAGGTTCTTGCAATGGATTATCTTTCAATCGGCAAACGGATTTTCAAAGAGTTCAGGGAATATGTTGAACAGAAGAAAGAGGTGGTTTGAAATGAATGAAAAAATCAAAAAGATAATTGCGGTTATCGGTGCGGTTGTGCTTGTTGCGGTTTGTGCCGTATGGTTTCTGAGCAGTAATCCGGAGCATATTGAAGACACCAACGGTGCCGATAATTTCGGACTTCAGACAATTACGGATTCAAACATAATCAACCGTGATGTCGGTGCCATGGGTCTTGAAAAATCCACCGATGCTATTTCGAACACCGCAACATATTCTTCAAAAAAATTTACGGGTGTTGAAGAAATCTACGGAACGAATATATGGGGCAACCGCTTTGAAATAACAATCAATCACGCAAGGGTTGATTCGGGTAATTTTAAAATCGTTCTGCTTGAAGACGACAGAATCGTTCATGAGTTTGAGCTTAATGAGTTGACTCAGACATATGTGCTTGAAAATCCGAA
>JAZSAH010000133.1:0-4328 GCA_045601745.1 Acutalibacteraceae bacterium | reverse complement strand
TTGCATTTATCGCTGCAACAATTCCCGATGCACATCCGCCGACAATTATCAAATCGTAGCTTTTCAATTCTGTGCCCCCTTTCGGTTTACTCTGATTATATATTTTACAATGTTATAAGAAGAATGTCAAATACTATTGATATTTAAAGCAGTTTATGATAAAATATTAAAGTAAATTTTAATCGAAAGGATGTTTTAATTATGACAGAAATCAATAAGGATATGAAAATCGGCGAAATTCTTGACGCTAACCGCGAAGTTGCTCCTTTCTTCCTTGAAATGGGAATGCACTGCCTCGGCTGCCCTTCAGCAAGAAACGAATCCGTTGCTCAGGCTTGCATGGTTCACGGCGTGAACGCTGACGAACTTATCGCAAAAATCAACGCTTTCCTTGCTCAGAATGCTTAATCTCTCGGAAAGAATGCTTATGGCGGCGAGAATGGTGCGTCGGGGTAACACCGTTGCCGATATCGGCACGGACCACGCCTATCTCCCCGCCTATCTTGTTTTAAACGGCATTTCACCGAAGGCTCTTGCGTGCGATGTTCGCAAGGGTCCGCTTGATAATGCCAAAAAGACGGTTGAGCAATACGGGATAAGCGATAAAATAACGCTCAGGTTATCCGACGGTTTCGATGAAATCAATCCTTCCGAAGCCGACGATTTCGTTATGTGCGGAATGGGCGGCACTCTCATGGAGGAGCTTGTTTCGAGAACGGAATGGCTCAAGGATACAGCAAAAAGGATTATCGTTCAGCCTCAGTCACACGCCGAGGATATCCGCAGATACTTTGTTGAAAACGGGTTCGAAATTCTTTTTGAAGATGCGTGCATCGATTCGGGAAAAATTTATTGTGCCATAACGGCTGAATATAAAGGAATTATTTCAGAAAGAAAAGCATCATACATATATACGGGAGAACTGCCGAAATGCAGAAAACCCGAAGCGAAGCTTTATCTTGAAAGCATTGTTTCAAGACTCAGAACAAAATACGAAGCGGAAAAGCTTCACGGCAACCCTGAAACTGCCGCATACCTTGAAAAAGTTATTTCCGAAACGGAGGAAATTATCAATGAAATGCAATCCTACGGTTAATGATGTATATGAATATTTAAACAGCATTGCGCCTTTTGAAAAGCAATGCGAATGGGATAACAGCGGTTTCATTGTCGGCGATAAAAATGCTGTAATATCAAAAATCGGTGTTGTGCTGGACATCACAAATGATGCCGTTAAATATGCATCGGAAAACGGATTTGACCTTATAGTCAGCCATCATCCCGTTATTTTCAGAGGCATAAAATCCGTTACGGCAGATGACCCGACTTATATGCTCATCAGAAACGGAATTTCGGCAATATGTGCCCACACATCGCTTGATATTGCAAAAGGCGGAGTCAACGATGCACTTGCAGATGCACTCGGATTCAGCAATGCGATTCCCCTTTCCGATTGCGGTGAAACAGAAATGGTGAGGGTTGCGGAAATCAACGCTCTTTCGGGCAGACAGCTTGCAAAACTTTGCGCAGATAAGCTTTCAACAGCCGCATCTGTTGCAGACAGCGGCAAAATAATCAAAAAGGTTGCTCTCTGCGGCGGTGCAGGTTCGGATTTCATGCATGAAGCATTCAATGCAGGCTGTGACGCTTACATAACGGGAGAAGCAAAGCACCATGAATTCCTTGAAGCAAAAGCAATCGGAATAACGCTTATTGCTGCAGGACATTTCGAAACGGAAAATCCCGTTGTTACCGTTTTAGCTGATAAATTAAAAAATAATTTTGATTGTGAAATTGAGATTATTCCGCAGGAATCACCTGTAAAATATTATATTAATGAGGATTAACTATGCCCCTTGACGGAATTACCATAAACCTATTGAAACAAGAGCTTTCCGGCTGCATAATCGGAAGCAGAATAGAAAAGATACATCAGCCTTCAAAAGATGAGCTGGTGTTTCATCTGCGTTCAAGAGAAGGCGCATACCGTCTTCTTATTTCCGCATCAGCAAACAGTCCGAGAATTCATCTCACTGCAAATGCACCCGAAAACCCTGCAACGCCCCCCATGCTCTGTATGCTTTTCAGAAAGCATCTCACGGGTGCGGTTATCACGGATATAAGACAGCTCGGTCTTGACAGAGTTGTTTTTCTTGACCTTGCCGGAACAAACGAAATCGGCGATGCGGTAACATTCACCCTCTGCATTGAAATCATGGCAAAGCACAGCAATATTATTCTCGTCAATTCCGAAGGAAATATTGTTGATGCTGTAAAGCGAGTTGACTTTACACAGTCATCCGTCAGACAGATTTTGCCGATGTTCAAATATGAGTATCCGCCCCGTCAGGGCAAGGCAAATCTGACAGAAATCGAACCCGAAACTGCGCTTAAGCTTATAAAAAACTGCACGGGGAAGCGTCTTTCGGGCGCAATTCTTGAATCGCTTGAAGGCGTTTCTCCCTTGATAAGCCGTGAAATTGCATCATTCACCTGCGGCGGCGATATTGCCGTTTCGGAGCTGAATGAATTATACGAGCAAAGACTTTTCAGAAAGCTGACAGAAATAAGAGAAGCTCTTATTTCGGGAAACGGAACACCAACCATGCTTATGCGTGATACTGTAAAGCCATATGACTTTACATTTATGGATGTCACACAGTACGGTTTTGCAGTTTCCGCAAAAACTTTTGACAGCTTTTCGCAGCTTTTTGACGATTTTTATTATGAAAAAGACCGTTTTGAAAGAACAAAGCAGCGCAGTCAGACATTGCTCAAGCTGCTGAACAATATGGCTGCAAGAGCTGCAAGAAAACTCCAGAGCCGTCAGGCAGAGCTTGAAGCCTGCGCAGATAAAGATTCGCTCCGAATCAACGCTGAGCTTATTCTCGCAAATCAATACCGTCTTGAAAAAGGCTCACTTTTCTATGATTTGGAAAACTTTTATAATAATAATGAACCCATAAGAATTTCTGCTGACCCTGCGCTTTCCCCTTCCGCAAATGCACAGAAATATTTCAAGGAATACCGAAAAGCGAAAACAGCGGAGCAGATGCTCGGTGAACTTATTGAGCAGAGCGAGCAGGAGCTTGCATATCTTGAAACGGTAATTGACTCCGTTAACCGTGCAGACGGATATACAGAGCTTGCAGAAATCCGCAATGAGCTTTATGAACAGGGTTATCTGAAAAAAGCAAAGAACGATAAAACAAAAAAGGCAAAACCCATGCCGCCCATGGAATATGTTTCGGATGACGGATACACGATTTTAGTTGGCAGAAACAATGTTCAGAACGATTTGCTGACATTCAAAACCGCCGCAAAAGACGATTCATGGTTCCACACACAGAAAATCCCCGGTTCTCATGTTGTTGTTATCGGCAACGGTGATATCATACCTGAACTCACCTGCCGTCAGGCGGCAATTCTTGCAGCTTATCACAGCGGAGGAAGAGAATCCTCGCAGGTTGCGGTCGACTATACGGAAGTCCGTTCACTCAAAAAACCTGTCGGCGCAAAACCGGGTAAAGTTATTTATCACACATATAACACCATGTGGGTAACTCCCGACAGAGAGCTGTGTGAAAGGTTGAAGAAGAAAAAATAATGGATAACACAACATTGAAATCAATTCGGGACGCCGAAAAAGCATCGCATATTGAAATATACTCCACCGCAAAACTTTTTGAAAGCGGAAGTTGGCTTCAGAAACCTGTAAAAACAGTTATGGATTTAATTTCTTATTTTAAAGAATATCAATCTGTCAATTTTTTGGATTTGGGTTGCGGAGTCGGAAGAAACTGCATACCTCTTGCACGGGAATTCAAGTACAAATGCAAAATTGACTGCGTTGATATCCTTGAATTTGCAATTGAAGAATTGATTAACAATTCTTCCGAATTTGATGTTAAAAATGAAATCAACGGCATTGTTTCTTCTATTGACAATTTCACAATTCCCGAAAACAGCTATGATTTGATTTTTGCCGTTTCTGCTTTGGAACACGTTGACAATGTTGAATCTTTTAAAAACAAACTGACTGAAATCAGTAAAGGAATAAAAGAAAACGGTATTGTATGTCTGATAATCAATTCTCAGATAAGCGAGATCAATAAGAAAAACGGTCAACCGCTTATTCCGCAGTTTGAGGTTAATTTAAAGACCTCTGAACTGCTTGATTTGCTTAACGAAGCTTTTGACGGGTGGAAAATTATTAAAAATACAGTTCGCAGTCAAAGATATGATATACCGAGAGAAAACTGTGTTTCTGATTTGACAACAGATGTTGTTACTTATGTTGCTTGCAAAACCACCTCATCCGCTGCAAG
>JAZSAH010000132.1:0-5797 GCA_045601745.1 Acutalibacteraceae bacterium | reverse complement strand
GATGCCTTGGGATTGATTTCGTTAGCTTTTGCAATAAGGTCGTCGGTTGTATCGCCCTGTGCGGAAACAACAACAACAACGTCATTACCTTCCTTATAAGTATCGGTAACGATTCTTGCAACATTCATAACTCTTTCGGCATTGGCAACCGAGCTGCCGCCGAATTTCTGAACTATTAAACCCATAACTGAACCTCCTGACAGGGATTAATAATCGGTTATGCGGATAACCGATTCGATTTTTGATTCATTGACAAGAGCGAGCTTTTCCGCCATATCCTTTTCGGTGAGGATATCGGTAACAAAAGCAAATTCGCCGTCGGGCGCATTTTCTCTTGTGAGCATCTTTACAGCGCCAAAGAGTGAGTTCACCTGAGTGAGAGCTGCAGCAGCGTTTTCTGTGGTTGCTCTTACATAGAAAACGGATGCGCTTTCGCCGTGGTCTGCAACATAGCCGTCTTCGCTGTCAGCCCAGCCGAAGAACTTCTTGCGCTGCATATGTCTTGCGCAGTCGATAACGTCGGCAACAACGGCGCTTGCGGTGGGCATCTTGCCTGCACCCTTGCCGTAGAACACAACATCGCCGATAGCGTCGCCTCTTACAAGGATAGCGTTGAATACGTCATCAACGGAAGCGAGCTGGCTGTGATTCTGAACAAAAGCAGGGGATACCATAACGGAAACCTTGCCGCTTTCAAGCATCTTTGCTCTTGCGATAAGCTTGATTACGCCGCCCCATGAGCGTGCATAGTCAACATCTGCAAGGTCAATCTTACGGATGCCTTCGGTATAAACCGAGTCGGGATAAACGTGCTTTCCGAAGCAGAGAGCAGCGAGAATGCAGATTTTTCTGCAAGCGTCATGACCGTCAACGTCAGCAGACGGGTCACGCTCCGCATAGCCGTTTTTCTGGGCAAGGAGGAGAGCCTCGTCAAAGGTCATTCCGTCAACAATCATTCTTGTGAGGATGAAATTGGTTGTGCCGTTGAGGATGCCTGCAATTTCATCAATATCGTTTGCCGCAAGGCACTGGCTGATGGGTCTGATGATGGGAATACCGCCGCCGACGCTTGCTTCAAACAGGAAGTTAACATTATTTTCGTCTGCAACCTTAAGGAGCTCACAGCCCTTTGCGGCAACAAGCTCTTTGTTTGAGGTTACAACATTCTTACCTGCTTTCAGGCAAGCAAGAACATATTCATAAGCAGGGTGAAGTCCGCCCATGGTTTCAACAACTATCTTTACCTCGTCATCCTCAACTATCTTTGAGAAATCGGAGATGAGAAGATGTTCATAAGGGTCACCGGGAAATGTACGGCGGTCAAGAATATATTTGAGCTGCATATCGCTCTGCAGACTCTTTTTAACGATGTGTTCGTGGTTTTTATTAAGAAGGGTTGCAACACCCGAGCCGACCACGCCGTAACCCATTATGGCAACATACATCCGAATCGCTCCTTTAAAAAATAACTAATTAAAAAGATTTTAACACACTTTTTCAAAATAATAAAGAGCTATTTTTAACTTTTGTTAAATTTTTATGTCTTTTTTATAACAATAATTGCCTTTTTATGAAAAATGGTGTAAAATAACAAGGTAATCCCGTTTGAGAGGGGGAATTTGAATGGAGATTACGGAAAGAAGAAAGGCTACGCTGATTAATATTACTTATTACACCGTCATTGTTGCGCTTTTCTATCTCTTTATGAAGTATGCCTTCGGACTTGTTGCACCGTTTATTTTTGCGTTTGCCGTTGCGATACTTCTGCAGAAACCGCTGAGGATTATTTCCGAAAAAACAAAAATCAAAAAGAACATTCTCGGTGCGGTTGCCGTTTTGCTGATTATATCGGTTGTTATAGCGTCTGTTGTGCTTGTCGGCTACAGACTTTTTGTTGAATTCAAGGGCTTCGGCGAATATATCATGGCAAAAACGTCGGATATTCCTGAGCTGACCCGTTCTGCCGAGGCATGGATTCTTGAAAAGATAACCGTTCTGCCCGATTCGCTTGAAAAAACCGTTTCTGATTCCGTGACGGGCATTGTTGACAGAATTCTGATGGTTTCCGAGGAAGAAGTTTCAAATGTTTCGCAGTCGGGTGACGGCGGATTTGACCTGTCTTTCCTTGCAACGCCTCTCGGCGGCTTGCTTTCAACCGCCAAGGAAATCCCGGGCATTTTTGCAGCAGTCTTCATGAGTATTATAGCGTGTTTCTTCATAACTTGTGACTATGATAAGTTCAGAATACTTATCAGCGAAAATATTTCCCGTGAGCATGAAGTGGCTATAGTCAAAACAAGAAGGCTTCTCGGCGATATCCTGGGCAAGATGCTCAAATCCTATGCAACGCTCATTTTTATCACCTTCTGCGAGGTTTCGATTGGTCTGAATATCCTCAGGCTTATCGGCGTTTATGAGGGCGGATATATCCTTGTTCTTTCAATTATAACAGCGATTGTTGATATTCTTCCCGTTCTCGGAACGGGCACAATCCTCATTCCGTGGGCAATTTTCAATCTTTTTACTGGCAACATCGGTCTCGGAATCGGACTTATCATTCTCTATGCGGTGATAACCGTTATCCGTCAGGTGCTTGAACCCAGACTTGTTGCCATGAATGTCGGTCTTCATCCCGCAATAACGCTTTTCGGAATGTATCTCGGCGTTCAGCTTTTCGGTTTCTTCGGAATTTTTCTTCTGCCGATAACCTTCGTGCTTGTCAAAGCACTCAATGATGAGGGGATTATTCACCTCTGGGGCATGGACAGGAAAAAGTGAGAATTGTCTCACTAAGCGAAGAACAAAAGAAACAATTTATGTATAGGGGCGATGTTTGCATCACTCCGAAAAAAAGTGGCTTGCAGAGACATTTGCCTTTGCAAACCACTTTTATTATTTCAGGTTTGTGTGTTTCTTTTCAGCTGTTTTCCGAACTTGACATATTTTTATATATGCCTGTTGTTCAGAGAAAACGGCTTCTTCATCTTATTGAGACAATCTCACCTGCGTTTATCCTACTATTCTCTTAAACTCTTCGCTGTTTTTGAATTCTTCGGAAAGCTGAGGTCTGTTGCGCAGACCGTCTCTGATATCCTCAGCGAATGAGCCTTCCCAATATCTGTAAGCATTTGTTTTGTCAAATTCAAGACCCTTGACGGCAGGGGAGGTGTGAACGCTGATTTCGGGCAATTCGTCATATTTTTCTGCAAGTCTGACAGCCTTTTCAAAATATTCAAGAGCACCCTTTTCGTCGCCTTTCAGATATTTCTTCAGACCGAGTCTCTGGGTATGGATAACAACAAGATACCAGCTCTTTCCGTAGTCGCCGTCGGGCATAACAGCCTCAACAAGATTGATATATGCTTCTGCGATGTTGTCATCGGCATCAAGGAAGCTTTTATATTTTCTGTTCATGATTTCGCCGAAAAGACGGAGCATTTCCGATGTGCCGTTTGCGCAGGCAATTGCACGCTTTTCGTCATCGAAAGGATACATATACATGGCAACATAATCGCCTGTGTTACGCATAGTGGGCATTTCGTCAAGGATAGCCTTTACTTCCGAGAAATCAACGCCTGAATTTTCAACCAGGCTAAGGTCACGCAGGAAGTAGCACATATTTCTCTTTGTCCACATTCTGATGCTGTCGTCAGTGCAATAGTTGCAGATGATTTCATAAAGTCTCTGTTTTTCTGCTCTGATGCTGATAAGATATTCGCCGTCTCTGTAATCACGGCAATTGGTGAGTGAACCGAAATAGTTGGCAAGAAGTTCGTAGTTGCCGGGAAATTCATGTGAAGCCTGCTTTGCCAGAACAATAGCTTCATCAAATTTGTTTTCTCTGCAAAGGCGCTGATATTCGTCTTTATATTCCTTAATCTTGTTTTCGTTCTCGATTTTGTCCGTGCCGAGAAGAGTGTCAACGGTAACTCCGAAGAAGGATGCGATGGTGGGAAGCATGGTTATGTCGGGATAGGTTTCGCCTCTTTCCCATTTGCTTATTGCCTGGAATGACATACCGAGGAAGTCTGCGAGAGTTTCCTGAGTGAGGTCCTTGGACTTGCGGAGCTTCTTGAGATTTTCACCGAAATAGATTGTCATAATAAATCACCTTTCAATTGTTGAAGTTATTGTTGATATTTGTTTCATAACCCGGCCGGTGGTTACAACCAGATAATAACAGCTTTTTCAGAAAGAAACAATAACCTGTTTTTTGAAGCGATTTCTCTTGATAGGAGAATTTTTCAACAGCTCTGTTTTTGCCGGAAAACCGAGAATAATCCCCGTCAGTTATTTAAGTTGAACGGGATAACCGAACCGTGATTTTTTTGAGAGAACAACGGAATTGAGATTTAATCCGCCACGCCGATCCCTGCAGGTAAAACAAAAAATCCGTCCTGCCGAAGCAGAACGGATTGAATCGTTAAAACTAAATTATTTAATTTCAACCTTTGCGCCAACTTCTTCAAGCTTAGCCTTAGCAGCTTCAGCATCTTCCTTGGAGATGCCTTCCTTGAGAGCCTTGGGAGCGCTGTCAACAGCAGCCTTAGCTTCTGCAAGACCGAGACCTGTGAGTTCACGAACAACCTTGATAACCTTAATCTTTTCTGCGCCAACTTCAGCAAGAATTACGTCGAATTCTGTCTTTTCTTCTGCTGCTGCTGCACCACCGTCAACGGGAGCTGCTACTGCAACTGCTGCTGCTGCTGATACGCCGAATTCTTCTTCTACTGCATGAACGAGTTCTGAGAGTTCAAGTACTGTGAGTTCTTTGATTGTTTCAATCATTGCTGCAATCTTTTCTGATGCCATTTTATTTTCCTCCAATTTGTTAATAATAGTTAAATTAATTGATTATGCTTCTGCAGGTGCTTCTGCTGCTTCGGGAGCTGCTTCAGCTTCTGCTGCGGGAGCTGCTTCGCCGCCGTTGTCAACAATAGCCTGAATAACACGGGCAAATGCTGAAATGGGAGCGTTGAATGCGTTGCAAACTGTTGCAAGAAGGATATCTCTTGTGGGGAGCTTTGCAAGTGAATCGATTGTTGCTGTGTCAACAACCTTACCGTCAAGATAACCGCTCTTTACTGAGAAGTTCTTGTGTGTTTCAGCAAACTTTGAAAGAATTCTTGCTGCTGCTGTGTGGTCTTCGGGGCTGACAGCGATAGCTGTTGTGCCTTCGAGAACGTCACAGAGGTCATCAAGACCAACGTTCTTTGCTGCAAGACCGAGGAGTGTGTTCTTAACTACTGAATACTTAACGCCTGCTTCACGAAGTTCCTTACGAAGCTTTGTGTCGTCAGCAACGTTGATACCCTTATAGTCAACGATAACACCTGCTACTGAATTCTGAATCTGCTCGGTGAGGTCAGCAACGATCTGCTTTTTCTGTTCCAAAACCTTTGCGCTGGGCATTTATGTTTCACCTCCGTAGGTTTATTACAAAATTTTAAGCCCTTTCCGCATCACCGGAAAGGGCATGAACATACATAATTCAGCTATAGAGCTTTTTGTATGCATCCTCTCTCGGCAGGCGGTTGAATAACCCTTATGCGAAAAGCACCTGCTGTCTTAAAAAGGACAGCTCAAATATGATAGCACAATAAATTGCGCTTGTCAAGAGTTTTTTTATGCTTCTGTTGCTGCGGTGCCAACCTTGTTGGGGTTAACCTTGATTCCGGGGCCCATTGTGGTAGCAAGAACGCAGGAACGGATATACTGACCCTTTGATGCAGCGGGCTTAGCCTTGATGATAGCATCGAGGAGAGTGTTGAAGTTCTCGCCGAGCTTTTCAGCACCG
>JAZSAH010000131.1:0-7336 GCA_045601745.1 Acutalibacteraceae bacterium | reverse complement strand
CCCGTTACGCCGAGACCTTTGTCAAACGCCTTACGAAGCTCGGAAAGGAAATAAAGAGGTCCGCCGAGATAAACAACGTTGCCCTCAATCTTCCTGCCCTGTGAAAGACCCGAAACCGTCTGGTTAACAACAGCCGTAAATATACTTGCAGCAACGTCGTTTTTCCTTGCACCCTGATTAAGCAAGGGCTGAATATCTGACTTTGCAAAAACACCGCATCTTGAAGCTATTGAATAGATTTTTTCGTGGCTTTCCGCAAGAGTATTCATATCGGTCGGAGTAACATTGAGGAGCGAAGCCATCTGGTCGATGAATGCGCCTGTACCGCCTGCACATGAACCGTTCATTCTGTCTTCAACACCGTTTGTGAAGAAAAGAATTTTTGCATCTTCACCGCCGAGTTCGATAACTGCATCTGTTCCGGGAAGGAGTCTTGAAACGCTTATTCTTGAAGCGTAAACTTCCTGAATGAAATCAAGACCGAGAGCGTTTGCAAAGCCCATGCCCGCAGAACCCGAAACGGTAAGGGAAGCGTTTGCAAATTCGGGGTTGAGCTTCACTATTTCGGAAAGCATTTCTGCACTCTTTTCTGCGATTTTTGAATAATGTCTTTCGTATGCTTTATATTTTATGTTGTTATCATTGTCGATTGCAACGCACTTGAGAGTTGTTGAACCGACGTCCATACCTATTCTCATTTACGGTTAAACCTCCTATGCATCTTTGCGGACTTCATCCGCAGGAATTCCGAGGCTTTCAAGCATAAGCCTTTCTATTTCATCGTGAAGCTTCTTGTTGGCTTCTTCTATTGTCATATCGCCGACTTTGAAAGGCTTTCCGAATATAACCTGCAGATTTTTACTGCGGAATTTATATTCACCCGTAAGACCGAAGGGGACAATATAAGCATCTGTCTTTTTTGCCATTGAAACTGCACCGTGTTTTAACGGAAGCATGAATTTATCGGTTTTGTTTCTTGTTCCCTCAGGGAAAATTCCGATTGCACCGTCATCTTTAAGAACGGTAAGTGCGGATTTTGCGCTCGAAAAATCCTTTCTTGAACGGTCAACGGGGATGCAGCCCACAAGTCGGAAGAACGGTGCAAGACCGCCTTCGAAGTATTCTTTTTTTGCCATATAGTGGATAACTCTTTTTGTTGCCATGATTGTGAGGCACTGGTCAAAAACGTGCTTATGGTTTCCTGCTATAATAACCGAACCTTCGGCGGGGATGTTTTCGGCACCGATGATTTTGGGATTATAATAAAATCTGAATAAGGGTCGCATTATGGGAGTGAGTAATTTATAGCCTGTTTCTCTGTTTTCAGGTCTTGCTTTTTCGTTATTACTCATTTTGTAACACCTGCTTTCATAAGTTCTTCCGAAACAATGCTCATAAGCTTGTTGTTTGCTTCTTCAAGATTGTCGGAAACCGTAAGAGGCTCCATGAACTGTATTTTTATGTTTTTTTCAAACGGCTTATATTTGCCTGTGATGACAAAGGGAACAATCGGAGTTCCGGTTTCATTTGCCATCTTGACGGCACCGAATTTGAACGGCATGATGATATCTTCGGTGCGATTGATTGTTCCCTCGGGAAAAATACCGATAAGCTTATCGTCGTTGAGATACTGAACTGCCGTATCGAGAGCTGCCTTGTCTTTTGTTCTTCTGTTAACGGGAATAATACCCATGTTTTTGAAGATTATCTTGAGAGGACCCTTCATCAGTTCATCCTTTGCAAGATAATGAACGCTTCTTTTTGTTGCACAGCCGACGAGAATGCAGTCAAAATAGTTTGTGTGGTTTCCGGCAAGAATGATTCTGCCTGCCTGAGGAATAAACTCTTTGCCGATGATGGTCGGCTTGTAAATTGCTTTGAATATTCCGCCGAGGGGAATTCTTATTAATCTGTAAAGGAACGGTTCTTTCATTTTCTCTCCTCCGTAAAAAGGGCATAATTTCACCCTATATCATACTTAATCCATCATATAATATCAAAATATAGTGTTTATTTTATGAACAAATTGTAAATAATACTATATATATAAAATATTTATTATAGTTTACAAAAAATATCGATAAAAAGTTGAATTTATGGAGAATTTGTGATATAATCGCAAATATGGAAAAGAAAACAAACAAAGAAATACTCAGACAAATCGAAGGCGGACTCATCGTTTCCTGCCAAGCCCTGTCAACAGAGCCATTATATGACAGCTACATAATGAGCAAAATGGCTTATGCTGCATTCCTCGGCGGTGCCGTGGGAATAAGAGCAAATACTGTTGTTGACATCCTCGCTATCAGGGAAAGAGTTGACCTTCCGATTATCGGAATCATCAAGGAAGTGTATGATGACAGCGATGTTTACATCACCCCGACGATGAAAGAAGTTGATGCCCTCGTTGAAATAGGCTGCGATATTATTGCTGTTGACGCAACAAACAGGCTCAGACCCGGCGGCGTAACCTTTGAAGAATTTTTCAAAGAAGTGCGTGCAAAATATCCCGACCAGCTTTTCATGGCAGACACTTCATGCTTCGAAGAAGGCAAGCTTGCGCTTGAACTCGGTTTTGACCTTCTCGGCACAACAATGAGTGGCTACACTCCCTATACCAAAGGAACTTCTTTGCCCGATTTCACACTTATGAAGCGCTATAAGGAAGAACTCGGAGCAACCGTTATTGCCGAAGGCGGCATCTGGGCGCCCGATGAGCTTGTTAAAGCTTTCGAAAGCGGTGCACACGCAGCGGTTGTCGGCACGGCTATAACAAGACCCATGGATATAACCAAGAGATTTGTCAAAGCTCTTGAGGATTCAAAAAAATAATGTAGGGCGGGGGCTTGCTCCCGCCGTTTTCTTATCGGAGGAATTGCATGAAAATTCTTGCATTTGATATCGGCGGCACGGAAATCAAATATGCTTTCTGTGATGAAAATTTCAATATGACCGGAAAAAAATCAATCCCCACAAACGCCGGTGAAGGCGGTAAAAGGATAATTGAGAGGGTTGTCGAAATTGTAAAAAGCTGTGACGGCGTTGACCGTATAGGTGTTTCAACTGCGGGTCAGGTTGACAGCAAAAAAGGCGAAATTATTTTTGCGACAGACAGCATCCCCGGTTATACGGGAACTAAAATAAAAGAGATAATCGAAACGGAAACGGGTATTCCGACAGCGGTTGAAAATGATGTTAATTCCGCCGCAATCGGCGAAGCAAAATTCGGTGCTGCAAAAGGGATTGACAGCTTTGTCTGTCTGACTTACGGCACGGGAATAGGCGGTGCGGTTTATCTTGATAACAAGCTGTTTACGGGTGCATCATTTTCTGCAGGTGAATTCGGTCATATCGTAACCCATGCAGACGGAAGAAGCTGCACCTGCGGAGGAAGCGGCTGCTATGAAGCATATGCATCGGCAAGTGCACTTGTCAGGGATGTTGCCGAAAAAACGGGAAGAAAAATGAACGGCAGAGAGATTTTTGCCGAATTTGATAACCCGGTAATCCGTGACATTATCGATAACTGGATTGATGAAATCGTTATCGGATTAAAGAGCATTGTTTATGTGTTCAATCCGTCGCTTATCGTTGCGGGAGGCGGAATCATGAACGAAGCATACATTACGGACGAGGTTAACAAACGTCTTCAGAAAGAGCTGATGCCGAGCTTCAGAAAAGTTAAAATTGTCAAAGCTCTCATGGGTAATGATGCAAATAAACTCGGTGCAGCGTATCTTGCTTCAAAATTATAATCAGACAAAAAGAAAGTCGTCGGATTTTTTGTCCGGCGACTGTTTCTTTATTATGATAAGCTGTATTTGGTGTTGTATTTTTCGAATTTTCCGGTGAATTCTTCGCTTCCGGAAAGCTTATAATTGTTGAGATATTTATGAGCGTTGAATTCCGAGTTGCTCAATTCAATAAGTGAAACGGCAATGTTTGAGCAATGGTCTGAAACTCTTTCGTAGTTTGTTATAAGGTCGGAAAGAACGAAACCGAGCTCAATAGTGCAGTCACCGCCCGTAAGACGGCTTATATGTCTGCTCTTTATTTCTGAAAGCAGACCGTCGATAACCTGTTCAAGAGGTTCAACCTCAAGAGCATAATCCATGTTGTTCTGAGAAAACGCGTTAACGGATATATCGAGGATTTCTTTTATTGCGTTTGTTACTGTTTCCAATTCCGAAGTTGCATTGTCCGAAAATACGATGTCCTTATCGTTCATTTCTTTTGCAACCTTCATGATATTGACCGCATGGTCGCCGATTCTTTCAAAATCGCCTATGGCGTGAAGAAGCAGTGCAACGGTGTTGCTGTCATCATTCGATAAATCCTGACTTGAAACCTTGACAAGGAATGAGCCGAGCTTATCCTCATATTCATCAAGCTTTTTTTCGTTTTCCACAATATTTTTTGATGTTTTATCATCATATTTTCCGATGATGGAAATTGAATCCAGAATTGTATCAACAGCAAGTTCTGCCATTTTAACCGTATGATTTCGGCATTCGGAAACGGCAATTGCGGGAGTGAGAAGCAGTCTTTCGTCGATGAAAGTCTGCTTTTCTTCGTTTTCTTTATCTTTGACGGTTTTAACGGCAAGCTTTTCGAGCTGTTTTGTGAACGGGAAAAGAAGTGCCGTTGTTGAAAGGTTGAATATGCTGTGAACAACCGCTACGCCTGCAGGGTCAATTACCGAATCAGCAAATGCAAGGTCAAAAATTGAGTTGATACCGTAGAACAAAGAAAGCAGAACAGCCGTTCCGATAAGGTTGAAATAAACATGAATTGCAGCAACTCTTTTTGCGTTTTTGCTGACTCCGATGCTTGAAATGAGTGCAGTTATGCAGGTGCCGATATTCTGACCCATGATAATGGGAATTGCCATTGAATATGAAAGCGCACCCGTCAGAGAAAGTGCCTGCAAAATACCGACTGTTGCGGATGAGCTTTGAATAACGGCAGTCATAACAACACCTATAAGCAGTCCCAAAAGCGGGTTGTTAAACTTAACCATAAGGTTACGGAATTCCTGCATTTCTGAAAGCGGTGCCATGGAGTCGCTCATCATTTCCATGCCGAACATGAGAACGGCAAAGCCGAGGCAGATTCCGCCGATTTCCTTAAGTCTTTCTTTTTTTGCGACCATAACCAGCAGAATTCCGATGAATGCGATTATGGGCGAAAAATTCGATGGCTTTAGCAGACTGACGAAGAAATTATCGCTTTCAATGCCTGCAAGGCTGAGAATCCACGCCGTAACCGTTGTTCCGATATTCGAACCCATGATTACGCCGACGGATTGACCGAGCTGCATTATTCCCGAGTTAACAAGACCTACAAGCATAACCGTAACAGCCGATGATGACTGAATTGTTGCGGTTATAACCACACCGAGAAACAGTGACTTGATAGGTCTGTCAGTCATTTTTTTGAGAATTTTTTCAAGCTTACCGCCTGCTGTTTTTTCAAGACCTCCCGACATCGTGTTCATTCCGAAAAGAAATAGCGCAAGACCGCCGAGAAGAGAAATGAAATTGAATACAGTCATAATTTCAACCTCCGGAAAATCCTATCAACAACTAATATAATTCAAAATTCGTCTGATTTCAATGCTTTTAGGTAATTTTATAATATTTTATCCGATTTCTTTCTTCTTAAATTTGTTTAATCCGAATATATTTCAATGAGGTGTGATTTATGGTTATAAAACTGAGCAGAACGGTATTGATTTTATCGTTGGTGTTGTTGCTTCTGATATGCACGGCAGTCAATGTTTTACCCGTTTCATTAACGGTTGATGAAAACGATAGAAAACTGCCTGTTGTCATGTATCATCAGCTGACGGAAAATCCGTCAAAATCAGGAAAATATGTTCTGACGGTAGAAACGTTTGAAAAGGATTTGCAGTTCCTCAAATCAAGAGGCTATCATTCTGTTTCCGTAAAACAGCTTATTGATTATTCGCAAGGCAGAGGTGACATCCCCGAAAAGTCAATTTTAATAACCTTTGATGACGGTCAGGAAACTCTTTATGAATATGCAATGCCTTTGCTGAAGAAATACGGATTTACGGCAGTCGGTTTTGTTGTAGGTGCATTGGCGGATTATTATTCCGGAATAAATGACCATAATCTGAATTATTCTTATCTTAACTGGCAGCAGATAAAAGAAATGTCCGACGGAAATATAATTGAAATCGAAAGCCACTCCTTTGATTTGCATAAGAATACGGGAGACCGTTCAGGGATAAACAAGAAAAAAGGAGAAACATTTGAAGCATACCGTGAATTTTTATGCTCCGATGTGGCAAAAATGAAAACAGCAATGGAAAGCAACACGGGTAAAAATCCCGTTGCATTTGCATTTCCTTTCGGCAGCTTCTGCTCTGAAAGCACGGAAATTCTGAAGGAATGCGGATTTAAAATGACCCTCACCTGCGAGGAGAGGGTTAACATAATCAAAAAAGCCGAACCCGAATCAATCATCGGGCTCGGCAGATATAACAGACCTGAGGGTATAAGCTCAGAGAGCTTCTTTGAAAAAACGGGAATTTGTTAAGCTTGACTTAACCGAGAATCTTTTCAATTGCGGAAATCTCAACGCAGAGGCAAAGAATCTCAACCGCCTTGCAGAGTTCGTCCCTTGACGGGAAGGTGGGGGCAATGCGGATATTTTTATCTTCGGGGTCTTTGCCGTAGGGGAAGGTTGCGCCTGCACCCGTAAGAGTCACCCCTGCTTCCTTGCAGAGAGCAACAGTTCTTTTTGCGCAGCCTTCATAAACATCGAGGCTTATGAAGTAACCGCCGTTGGGATTGGTCCATGAAGCAATGCCCTTTCCTGCAAGATTCTTTTCGAATGCATCAAGAACAGCATCAAACTTGGGCTTGAGAATAGCAGCGTGCTTATCCATATGAGCATCAACGCCTGCTTTATTCTTAAGATAATTGACATGACGGAGCTGGTTAATCTTATCATAACCGATTGTCTGTATTGTCATTCTGCTCTTGACCGCCTTGATGTTTGCATCGGAAGCGGCGAGAACCGAAATGCCTGCGCCGGGGAAGGTAACTTTTGATGTTGAAGTAACTTCGATAAAATAATCTTCGTTGCCCGTTTCCTTGCAAGCCTCAAAGATGTTGAGAAGCTTATCATGGGTATCGTTTACATGGTGGATGCAGTATGCATTATCCCAGATAACTCTGAAATCCTTTGCTGCAGGTTTGAGAGAAGCGAAACGGCGAACCGTTTCATCCGAATAAGTTGTTCCCGTGGGATTTGAATACATGGGAACGCAGATGATGCCCTTGACTTTTTCATCCTTGATAAGCTC
>JAZSAH010000130.1:0-40419 GCA_045601745.1 Acutalibacteraceae bacterium | reverse complement strand
CCGTTTTCAACGGCAAGCTGTTTTACGGGAGGAGGAGTCAATATCATCTTTCTTCCCTGGGGTTTATCAGGCTGGGTGAAAACACCCGTAACTTCATGACCCAGATCAATAAGTTTCTGAAGGCAGGGCACGGCAAATTCGGGAGTGCCCATAAAAACTATTCTCATTCTTTAATCTCCTTAATAACACGCTGAGTGAAAACAACGCCGTCAAGATGATCGGTTTCATGGCAGAAGCATCTTGCCTTAAGACCTTCACCTTTGTAAATACACCATTTGCCGTTTCTGTCCTGAGCCTGTATTTTAACAACAGCAGGTCTGCAGGTGACACCCGATTCACCGGGAAGCGAAAGACAGCCTTCTTCTTCAAACTGCTCTCCCTCTGTTCCGATAATTTCGGGGTTAATAAGTTCAATATATCCGTCGCCGCAATCAATAACGACAACTCTTCTTAAAATGCCGACCTGCACAGCTGCAAGACCAACTCCGTTTGCGTTATACATTGTTTCCTTCATATCATCAAGAAGCTGCCAGAGTCGTTCATCAAATTTTTCTACTTTTCGTGAAGTTTTGGCTAATATCGGATCTCCGATTTTAACAATATTTCTGATAGCCATAAATATCAATCCTTTCATGTATTGATATATAATGTTTTATTAAAGAGTGCTGTCGGGGTTAATATCGGCATAAACCGTAACACCCGAAAACCTGGAATCCGTACCCGTTAAAACAAGTATTTTTGAAATCATCTGTCTGAAGCCCGGAGAATTCCTGCACTTAATTATCAATCTGTATCTGTATTTTTCATTAACTTTCGCAATTCTCGACGGCATAGGACCGAGAGTAATAACCTTTTCTCCGCTGTGTTCACCGTTGAGATATATCTTAAGCTGTTCAAGAACTTCTTTCGATGCAGTTTTAACTGCAGTTTCGCTTTCTCCGACAAAACCGATTACGCAAATATCGCAATACGGAGGGTAAGTCAGAGCTTTACGGAGTTTTATTTCCGTTTCGAAAAATTCATCATAATCCTGCTTTGCGGCAAGTCTGATTATTTCATTTTCTGGAGTAAGAGTCTGAATTATTGCAGTGCCTTTGAATTCACCTCTGCCTGAACGGCCTACTACCTGCGTAAGCAGAGAAAAAGTTTTTTCAAGACTGCGGAAATCATCGTTATACAGCTGCTGATCAACCGAAACAACTCCAACAAGAGTAACATTCGGGAAATTAAGACCTTTGGCAACCATCTGAGTGCCGATCATGATATCATATTCACCCTTTGCAAAGCTGTCAAGAAGTCTCTCGTGAGAATTCCTGCCGGAAGTGGAGTCTGTATCCATTCTGACGGTCCTTGCATCGGGAAACAGGCTTGCAAGTTCATCTTCAATTTTTTGAGTTCCGAATCCGGAAAATCTTACGGCATTTTCACCGCACGAAGGACAAATTTCACTCATAGGAACCGAATAACCGCAATAATGACACATAAGCCGTTTATTGGCAATATGATAAGTCATGGAAATACTGCAATGAGGACAGCTGATAACCTCACCGCAGGAATTACATGAAACAAAGGTATTGAATCCCCTTCTGTTAATCAAAAGAATGGATTGCTTCTTGTTTTCAAGATTTTCCTTAAGGAAATCATATAAAGTTTTACTGATTGCTTTGCTGCCGTTTGCTTTAGGTTCACTGCGCATATCAACAGTTATTACCTCGGGCAAAACAGCATTTCCGTATCTTTGAGTCAATGTGCAAAGCTCATACTTACCGCTTAATGCCGAAGCATAGCTTTCAATGCTCGGGGTTGCTGATGCAAGCAAAAGCAGACATTTGTTATATGCAGCTCTGAACTTGGCAACATCAATCGCATTATATCTCGGGGTCTGCTCGGATTTATAAGTATGCTCCTGTTCCTCATCAACAATTATTAGTCCGATATTTTCTGCAGGTGCAAAAACAGCACTTCTCGTTCCTATAACAATCTTTGCCTCACCGTTTTTGACCCTTTTCCACTGTTCAAGTCTTTCACGGATACTTAGTGCGCTGTGAAAAACAGCAACATCTCCGCCGTATCTTTTAGTGAAAAGCGAAAGCGTCTGAGGGGTCAGACCGATTTCGGGAACAAGAACAAGAACTGATTTTCCGGAATCGACAACACGGTCAATAACACTCATATAAACAGATGTTTTACCGCTGCCTGTTACTCCGTAAAGCAAAGAAACGGAAGGTTTATCAGAAAAAGCAAGAGACGAAAGCTTATCATATGCCGATTTCTGTTCATCAGTCAGAAGAATTTCATTTCTGAACCCTTTTTTATCACGAAAATCAGGCAAGGAAAAAACTTCCTGTTCATAATATTCACAGAGTTCTTTTCTGACAAGAGATTCACATACAGCGGGAGTCAGACCCGTAAAATAGCAAACCTCTTTAACACTCGATGAACCCATGTCTCTGATGACCTTAAGCATTTCGCTTTGTTTGGCAGTCAGCCTTACAGATTGAATATCGGGTAAAGCTCTTATCATCTTAACTGTCAAATCACCGAGATTTCTTATTGCATCGGCACTCGAAAGCAAAACGCCTTTTTTTGAAAGAGATTCCGCTACGGAACAAGACGGTTTAACAGAAAGAGCCTTGTAGATGTTTTCTTCTTTAACAAACACGCCTCTGTTTTTCAGATAATCAAAAATTTCCCTTTCATTACCTTCAAGCTTTTCTGTTTTCTTTTCGTCACATTCAGGGTTTACGGCATAAGAAACAACAATTCTGTTATTAATTCCGGAAGGCAACATTGCTTTTGCGGCTTCATAATAAGTGCAGAATGTTCTGTCTTTTATAAAACGGGCAAGTTCAATCATTTCTTCACTCAAAAGAGGATAATCATCGGTTAATCCGATAATTTTCTTGAGTCTTTTGCCTTCGGAATAATCGGTTACATCAAAAACAAATCCGATTCTTTTTTTGTTACCCTGTCCGAAAGGAACAGTGACACGGCATCCTTTTTTTACAGATGCCTCAAGGTCGGGAGGAATAATGTAATCAAATTCTTTATCGAAGGAAAAATTTGTTGATTCAACCGCAACCTTCGCATATTTCATCCGATTATCCTCCCTTCAATTATTTTGAAACAAATCAGATGTTTCTGATTTCTTCAGGTTCAACAATTATATAATCACCTGCAAGAATTTCTTCAAGCGCAACGCTTACGGGTTTTTCGGTCATGATAACCTTGTTTTCTTCTGCTTCTTCAGCAATTTCTCTTGCTCTTTTTGCTGTTGCGGTAACGAGTGAGTAACGGCTGAGATGGTTTGTGAGTACGCCTCTTAAATCGGGATTAAACATTATTAATTACCTCGCTTAATATTTTTTTATTTCTGATAAGTTTTAATCTTTCTGCATCGATTATTGTTTCGATACGGTCAACGGCATTTTCAACCGTATCGTTAATAACAAGATAATCATATTCTACAGCTCTGCGGATTTCTTCAAGAGCAATAACAAGACGATGATTAACTGTTTCTTCATCTTCCGTATTTCTGCCTCTGAGTCTTTCTTCAAGAACAGCAGTTGAAGGAGGAGCAAGGAAAATGCTGACAGCATCGGGATAGAGCTTTCTGATTTTTTCAGCACCCTGAACCTCAATTTCAAGAATAACGGCAAGACCTGCTCTGAGCATTTCATCAACAGGGTCTTTAGGTGTTCCGTAAAGGTTACCTGCATATTCGGCAAATTCAAGCATTTTATTATCGGCAATTTTCTTTTCAAAATAATCACGGGTAACAAAATAATAGTGAACGCCGTCAATCTCCCCTTCTCTGTTTTCTCGTGTTGTCATCGAAACGGACAATTTTGCATCATCACGCTTTTCAAGAAGTTTTCCGAGAACTGTTCCTTTGCCGGAACCTGAAGGGCCTGAAAATATAATAAGAATACCGTTATCAGTCATCTTCATCCTCCTCATCATCAAGCTCGTCCATATCATCATTGAGTCTGTTTGCAACGGTTTCACTCTGAAGATATGTCAGAATAACATGGTCGCTGTCGGTAATAATAACAGCGCGCGTTCTTCTTCCGTGGGTTGCATCAATGAGAGTTCCTTTTTCTTTGCTTTCCTGAATAATTCTTTTTATCGGTGCCGATTCGGGGCTTACAATGGCAACAAGACGACCGGCATTGACCATGTTACCGAATCCGATGTTGATTAACTTCATTGCAAATTCCTCCGTTATTCGATATTCTGAATCTGTTCACGGATTTTTTCGATTTCCGCTTTGATATCAACAACTCTGCGTGCAATCTCAACATCCTGAGCTTTTGAACCGATTGTGTTGGCTTCTCTGTTGAGCTCCTGAACAAGGAAATCCATTTTCTTGCCGACCGCTTCATCAGAATCAAGGAAAAGTCGAAGCTGTGAAATATGGCTGCGAAGTCTTACTGTTTCTTCAGCAACTGCAATCTTATCGGCAAATATTGCAGCTTCCGTTAATATTCTCTGTTCATCAATATGAGCATCGGAAAGAAGCTCTCTGAGCCTTCCGAGTAGCTTTTCATTATATTCGGCAACAGTCTGTGGTGAACGTTCTTCAACAAATTCAACATTGGAAATAATATTATCAAGTCTTGAAAGAACATCAGCCTTAAGTCTTGCGCCCTCGCGTTCCCTCATTGAAATGAAACCGTCAAGAGCAGACTGTGCAACAACACTGACTGCAGCCCATATTCTGTCTTCATCAGCAGCTTGCTTGCGGATGGTGAAAATATCGCTGACTCTTGAAATGTCGGAAACTCTGATATCATTTTCAAGATCGAATGTTTCTGATAGTTCTTTATATGCATCAAGATAACCTTTAACAAGATTATGATTAAGCGTAATTATTGTGTCGGGTTCTTCAACGGCTTCAATCTGAACATAACATTCCATCTTGCCTCTTGTCAGCTTACCGTTGAAAAAGCTTTTAAGTTTTTCATCAAGAAAACCGTAGGTTCTTGAAAGCCTGGATGAAAATTCAAAATATCTGTGATTGACGCTTTTGATTTCAACCGTAATGTTCATACCGTCTACGAGCTCTTGAGCCCTGCCGTATCCGGTCATACTTTTTATCATTTTTTACATCTCCAATTTTTATCATTAATGTCCGCAGCTGCATCCGGAAGTCAGAGCCTCGGGAATTTCAACCGAAAGTATTTCTTCACCTGAAAAACCAAGCCTTAAAAATGCAGGGGAAATATATTTCTTATCAATTTTAGCAATATATGCATATCTGTTAGCGGCATAATTCATTGCTGCTCTTGCAAGACCTTCAACAATGATATCATCTTCGCATTCAACACTGATAAACTCCATATCAAATCCGTTGATTATGAATGTGCAAAATCCGATATCAATATCGTTCTCAACAGCTTTCATACCGATAACATCATCTTTCTCAAACGGAATAAATCTAATCATTTTGAACCTCCGCCTGTTTTTATTCCTGCGGATTTGAACAAGGATTCTACTTCCTGAGGAGTAAGATCTCTCCATTGACCCGTCGGAAGCATTCCGAGCCTGACTGAACCGACAGCTATTCTTCTGAGTCTTGCAACTTCAAGATTCAAGGCTTCGCACATACGGCGAATCTGTCTGTTTCTGCCCTCATAAAGAACGATTTCAAGAACAGCTCTTCCTTCATCCTTCGAAACAACATAAACATCGGCAGGAGCAGTTAATCTGCCGTCGATTTCAACACCCGTTGAAAGGATGTCAACCTGCTCGGATGTCGGTTCGGGTCTGACTGTTACACGATAGGTTTTCGGAACGTGCTTTGAGGGATGCATCATTGCGTTGGCAAATGCACCGTCGTTGGTCAATATAAGCGCACCTTCGGAAACTCTGTCAAGTCTGCCGACGGGATAAATACGCTCTTTGATATCCTTAACAAGCTCAAGAACGCATTTTCTTCCGAGTTCATCATCTGTTGTTGTTACATAACCTCTGGGTTTATTCAGAAGAATATATCTGAGGTTTGACTGCTTTATTACTTTTTTGCCTTTAACGGTTACGGTATCTTTTTTAGGATCAACGCTGTCACCGACCTGAGCAACATGACCGTTTACCTTTACCGAACCGTTTTTTATCATTTCCTCCGCCTTGCGTCTTGAGGCAACACCGGCTTCGGAAAGAAATTTCTGTAATCTTATTTTATTGTCTGCCAATCCGTTCACCTCTTAACGCCGAAACAGGGCATTATTTATAAATTGTTTAATTCTTTCAATTATTGATTTACCGTTCTCTTTGTTATCGGTATCAGTCGTTTCATATTTTGCACGAAAACAAGTTCCGTCGGTTATAACGGGAATTTCGTCAACAACGCCGTTATCGGATATAAAAACAGCATTTCCGACTATCTTTCCTTTTTCAACGGGAGCGTATTCAAACGGTCTTATATTCAGTCTGTAACTGCAAACAAGACCTTCGGGAATAATGCATTCACGGGCAAGTTTCAACCGAACCGAATTCTTTATTCCTCCGCAAACCGAGAGCTTCACATTCTTAAAATCACAGCTTATTCTCAACGGTTTACATTCAGAAAACCCGTATTCAAACATTGAAACATGATCATTCCAATCATCGCCTGCATTGAGAGTTACCGCAACAAGAATAATACCGTTTCTTTCCGCAGCGCTGACAAGACATCTTCCGCTTTTCTTTGTAAATCCCGTTTTAATACCTATACAGTCGGAATATCGCCATAAAAGTCTGTTATGATTTGTCAGAGTGCGCAAATAAGGAGGATTGCCGTAAGTCAGTCTTGCGGTTTTCCTGGAACAGATAAATCTGAATTCTGGATTTTTGATGCACTCGGAAGCAAGCAACGCCATATCATAGGCAGTTGAATAATGATTCTTATCATCAAGTCCCGATGCAGTTACAAAATGTGAATTATTCATTCCGATTTCAGCTGCACGGTTATTCATGATCTCTGAAAAGTTTCCGGGATTACCTCCGAGAACATATGCAACCGTGTTTGCGGCATCATTACCCGATTGAAGCATCATTCCGTATACAAGCTCAATCAGAGAAACACTGTCACCGGGTTTTAATCCCATTGAAGTTCCTTCCACAGAAACCATTTTATCGGTAACAACGATTTCTCTGTCCGGAGTTGCAGCTTCGAGTGCAATAAGCGAAGTCATAATCTTGGTTGTGCTTGCCATAGACAGCTCTTTATTTTCGTTTTTAGAATACAAAACTTTTCCGTCATTGACACACATAAGAACCGCACTCTGAGCAGAAACACCGATTTCATAAGCATCGGGGTAAACTGAAGCACCGAAAAAAACTGCAACCGATAATACCAAAGAGAATATTTTATTTTTCACATTTCTCACCCTTGCATAATTCAAATATTAAAATATATGCAAAGGCAAGCTGTTTTAATTATCAGTTTGTCTGCTCTGATGCATTCATATAGTCATTGATTGCATCATCAACAGTCTTATCCTTGTTCTTAAGCTGGCTGATAACATCTGTTGCTTTATCAACGATATCGGGAACCATACCGATAACTCTTTCAACAGAACCTTCAGCAGCATTGATATATTTAACAGAAACACTGCCGTTATTAACAACAAGGAATGCAACGGGAGAAATTGTGATACCTGCTCCACCGCCGCCGCCGAAAAGCTCCTTGTTATTCTTTGAGGGAAAATCTGTGCCGCCCGATGCAAAGCCGTATGTTACCTTTGAAACGGGGATTATCTGAATTGTATCGCTGATTTTGATAGGTTCACCGATAATTGTGCTGACGTCTACAAGATCTTTTATCTTTTCGATTGAAGTGCCGAGAATTCCTGATGCTGACTGTTCTTTCATTTTGCTTTCCGCCTTTCTGAATTAATTATTATTTATAACCTGCTTTTCCACCGTAGGCTTGGGTGCCTTGCTATGCTTAAGCAGTTTTATAACCACCTTGAATAAAAGCTCTAATACAAGTATATTACCGGCAAAAATCAAAGCAATGGGTCTGACCGAGATTTTTGTGTGAAGCTTGGCTTCGTTTTTACCGTAGATGAAATCGGGATTAATCTGAATGCTGTATTTTTTAACTCTCATAGTGCTGACAATAAGACCCATTGCAGGAAATGCCGCCGAACAAACTTTGCCGTATTTAATTGCGGTTTCGGCAGAATCTCCGGCACCGACATCAAGAGAGATATAAAGCTCATCGATTATAAATGCCCTTGCTATTCTTTTGAACATACCGCCAAGTGCTTTCGCAGCATCTTTGAGAAGCTGAACAACTCCCGAAACGCCGCGGTTTCTGTAGAACCTGACAAACATATTGTCTTTCTTCTTCTTTGGTTCTTTTATAACTTCACTCTTGGGTTTTTCCTCTTTTTCTTTTGTCTTCTTCTTTTTTTCTTTCGAAGGTTTATCCTTTTTCTCTTTTTTGGGAAGAATGTTGAATTTCAGGAAAAGCCAGCCGACAGAAAGCGCTATATCGTCTTCATAATGTACGGTAAAAACAAATCTTATTGAGAGCAAAATAATAAAAAAGGCTGCAATTCCGATTAAAACATAAAGCGCCGTCAAGCTATCGCCTCCTTATTCTTCGGATTGAAAAAATGTTCTGATCTGTTCACCCTGTTCATTATCTATTTCATCATCCTGCTCAACATCCGTTTCAGGTTTTTCGGGTAATTCGGGTAAATCCGCAAGTGATGTTAAACAAAAACAGCGAAGGAAATCAGGAGTTGTGCCGTAAAGAAGCGGTCTGCCGGGCAAATCAAGTCTGCCTTTTTCTTCAAGTAAGCCTCTCTGACAAAGAGTTGAAACAACACCCGAGCAATCAACTCCTCTGATTTGTTCAATATATGCTTTTGTTACCGGCTGATTATATGCTACAACCGCAAGAACTTCAAAAGCTGCAGGAGAAAGAGGTGTGTTCTTTTTAATATCAAGAACACTTCTGACCTGCTGAGCATATTCAACTCTTGAGCAGAGCTGAAATTTGCTGCCGAGTTTCAAAAGGCATATTCCGCTTTGTCTTTCATCAAGTGAACGGGAAAGCTCCCACAAAGCTCCGGTCACAACATCTGTATCAAGTTCAAGAGCCTCTGCGATTCTGACAGCTTCAACCGGTTCACCCGAAGCAAACAATATTGCTTCGCAGGCAGCTCTTATTTGTTCATTCGTCAATTTCTATACTCTCCCCTCTGCCCTGCAACAATGTTACGCTGACATCTTCACCCTGACCGTCAATCTGAATTCTTTTTGCTTTAGCCATGGCAAGGAGCGCAAGAAAAGTTGCAACCATTTCGGAGCGTGATTCGGCTTCACTGAAAAATGCCGAAAATTTTCTGCTCTTTTTTGATTTGAATTTATCGATGATAAAGCTGATTCTTGATGAAACCGATACAATTTTATGAGCAACGATTCCTTTGAAAGCTTCAATAGGAGGCGGAAGTTTTCTTTTGCCCTTACCGACTGCAGACATATAAGCCTTAAAGATTTCAACAGGTTCATGAATTCTTGTATATGTCATATCAACTTCGAATTCTTCGGGTTCTCTGGAATAGAATTCAAAACCCTTTGCCTGAGTCTGAAGCTTTCCTGCAACAAGCTTGCAATCCTGATATTCGGTAAGTTCGCCGCGAAGTTCTTCAACAAGTTTTTCAGCTTCTTCATGAACGGGAAGGAGAGAAACTGTTTTGATATAAAGAAGTCTTGCCGCCATTTCGAGGAATTCGCTCGAAACATCAAGATTATCTTCCTGCATTTTTCGGACATATTCAAGATACTGCTCAATGATTTCCATAATCGGAACATCATTTATGCTGACTTTCTTTTTTGAAATAAGCTGAAGAAGCAAGTCCATCGGACCTTCAAATACTTCAATCTTATACTGAAACTTTTCCAAAGGATTTACCCCTTTCAATAATCACAGAAAAAATCTGAACGGGAGTCCTGCAACAAACGAAACAGCTTTCATAATCAGATTTGATGCAAATGTAAGCGGCACATCAAGAACTCCGAAAAAGATAAGAGCAAATATTCCGAGAATGATATATCTCTCATATTGCATAATTTTAAAATAATATTTTGACGGAATTATAAGGTTAATTATTCTTGAACCGTCAAGAGGAGGAACGGGAATCAAATTAAAAACAGCTAATCCGACATTGATTCTTGCTGCAAAAAGGAAGAATGAATATGCAACGCTCAAAAACATAATGTCTGTTTTACCGTAGAAAATCAGTGATAAGTTGCACAGTATCATAAAAAACAACGCCATGATTATATTCGAAAGAGGACCTGCAAGAGCAGTGAGTGCCATTCCTGCTTTCGGATTTTTAAATCTTCTCGGGTTTACGGGAACGGGTTTTGCATAACCGAATCCGACAATAAAAATCATTAATGCGCCGATAAGGTCAATATGTGCAAGGGGGGCAAGAGTAAGCCTTCCCTTGAGCCTCGGAGTATCGTCACCAAGTTTTGTTGCAACCAAAGCATGAGCATATTCATGAACAGGCAAGGTGCAGAAAACAACAAACACTCTTGCAAGTAAACTTAAAACGGTATCAAAAGTAAAACCGTTGCGGAATATATCAAAAATCATTTTTTATCCTTTCTTCCGATAACAACTCTTTCAATTCCGTTAAAATCGGTAACTGAAAAAACATCGGAACATTGAAGTGAGAACATTCTGCTGATATCGTCAGCCTGCCCCTCACCGCATTCAACCGCAATTGCACCGCTGCAATAATATAACCATTTGTCAGTTATCGCCTTATAAAAATCAAGTCCGTCAATTCCTCCGTCAAGAGCCATTAACGGTTCTTTCAGAACTTCTGATTGGAGTGCCGCAATTTCATCGGAATTGATATACGGCGGATTTGACAAAATCAAATCAGGAAACGGAATGTCAAAAAATTCAAATCCGTCAAACAAGTCTCCGTGAATAACCTCAGCATTTGAAACAGCCAGTCTTTCTATATTTTTCAGAAGGTATTTCATTGCATCATCGGATTTTTCAAGAAGAAAAACTTTTGCATCTGAAAAAAGCTTTGCAACGGTAAGACCGATACATCCGCTTCCCGAGCATAAATCAATAATAACAGGATTTTTTTTATCCTTAAGATATTCCGAAGCAAAATCGACAAGAAGCTCCGTTTCGGGTCTCGGAATAAGAACTCCGTTTCCGACAAAAAAAGTTTCACCGTAAAAATCCCATTCACCGATAACATATTGAACGGGAATGCCTGAAGCTCGTTTATTAATCTTCCCAAGGTATTCCGAAGCTTTATCGGAATCTGCAACGTCATCTGAATGAAATACAAGATAATCAGCCGAACAACCGAAAACAGATTCAAATATCCATCGTGATTCGTTTACGGAATTATCAATATTCTTATTCAGAAGAATATCCCTTCCGAGATTATAAACATCTTTAACGGTCATTCCTCATTCTCCGGCTCTGCAGTTTCAAATTCATTATTCTTTTCGGGAACTTCACCGCTGAGTGCAGCTTTCATGGATTCAATAGCAACTTCGATTATAGCATCATCGGGTTCTGCAGTTGTTATTCTCTGCATAAGAAGTCCCGGTGCGGAAAGAAGATTTGTGAACTTGTTGGGATATTTGCCTGCAAGCTGAATGAACTCAAATCCTATGCCCATGATAAGAGGAGTTATCAGAATTTTAACCGCAATCCAGAGTGCTCTTATTTCTGTAAGATCCGGGAAAGCAACAGAAATAACGGATGAAACAATAATACTCAGAAGAATTGTTACAAAAATAAAGCTTGTACCGCAGCGAGGATGATAACGTTTTTCTTTTCTGATGTTTTCAACGGTAAGTTCATGACCGTGTTCAAAACAAAAGATAGTTTTATGCTCTGCACCGTGATACATATATACCCTGTGAATTTCTTTCATTCTCGCTACAAGAGCCATATACACAACAAAAATAACTACTCTTATTGAGCCTTCAAAAACAGCTCTGAATGCAGAAAGAGAATTATTTGCAAGATTGTCATTTACAAGGTCAAACAAAAAGCTCGGAAGCCACATGAAAAGGAAAAAAGCAAGACCGATTCCGAGAACAGCGGATATAAATCCGATAACCGCCATCATCTTTGGACCGAAATGGTCGGAAATCCATTTATCAAGTTTTGATTCGTCTTCCTGTTCCATATCAAGCGAAGTCTTTTCAGCCGATTCAACAATAAGCTTATAGCCAAAAATCATCGATTCAATAAAGGATACAATTCCTCGGATAACGGGAATATTGAAAATTTTGAATTTCTTTCTGACCGAAACAAAATCTTTCATTGTTGTTTCAATCGTGCCGTCGGGAAGTCTTAATGAAACAGCGGTTCCTTTAGGACCTTTCATCATAATGCCTTCCATAAGTGCCTGACCGCCAACGGCAACATAATTGTTCTTATTTTTACTCATTGACTGAATTATCTCCTTCCGTATCTGCAGGTTCACGCTCGGGCGGAGAAACGGGAAGCGTTATTCTGACCGTTGTTCCTTCACCGAGAACACTGTCAACTTCTATTTCACCGCTGTGCAGTCTTATTATTTCATCGGCGACAGCAAGTCCGATACCCGAACCTCTCACCGTAGTATTAGCTTTATAAAACTTTTCTTTAACATGGGGCAGGTCTTCGGGAGGAATTCCCGCGCCTGTATCACTGATTGAAATAATGAGGGTTGCGGGATTGGGCATTTCCGCAAACGCAACAATCTTTCCGCCATGTTCCGTATATTTCATTGCGTTATCAAGAATATTGATGAATACCTGTTTGATTCTCGAAGCATCACCGCTTGCCGGAGCAGGATGATGAGGAACATTATAAATAAGGTCAATACCCTCACGGATAGCTCTTTCTTTAAACGCAAAAACAACCTCATCAAGCTCGGCAAGAATATCAATTCTTTCGTTATTCATCTTCATTCTGCCGCTGCTCATTCTTGAAAAGTCAAGAAGCTCTTCAACCATATCATTGAGTCTTGACGCCTCGTTGATTATAACTCCCATGCCTCTTTCAGTCATCTGAGCATCCGTATCTCCGATCTGAAGAAGCGTTTCACCCCAGCCTTTGATAGCGGTAAGAGGAGTTCTGAGCTCATGAGATATTGTTGAAATAAAATCATTCTTCAGTCTGTCGGACGTAGCAAGCTTGTTTGCCATGTCATTAATTGTTGAACAAAGCTCGCCGATTTCATCATTGTAAGGATAACGGTCGATTCTCGCTTCAAGGTCACCGCCTGCAATTCTTTTGGCCGTTTCACCGATATCCTTGACAGGTCTGACTATTGAACGGATGAAAATACTTCCCGAAAGAACAAGAAGGGAAAACATGAATACGCATCCGAAAGCTATCATAATACAAATTCTTAACAACTGTGCGTCGATGGCTTCAAGCGAAATCATGAATCTGACAGCACCGCCGTGAGAACCGCCGGAATAATTATAAACGCAGGTTGAAGCCATAATCTTTTCGCCCGACGGAAGTTTACCCGTCCATCTGCCGACACCGTGTTCACTTCCGAGTGCAGCAACATAATCCGGCATATCGACATTCTCTTTAATATCGAAACCGCTTGATGTCAGAATTATATTTCCGTTGCGGTCAATAATCCAGACTGCCATGGTATCATTATCAACAAAGTTTTCAACAAAATCTCTTCCAGCCGCTTCAAATCCCGAAGATGTGGACTCATAAAGACTGAAGGTAGAAGCAAGCTTATCCGGTGAATATGCATCAAGAGCCATGGAGGCAACGCCGTAATAATAATTCTTCATCGAAAAAATCATCAAAAAAGAAACCGAAAGAAGAATAACAACAACCGTTGTAGCAACATTAATAAACCAACGCTTTGTTATGCTAAGATAATTCACGGTTGATGCCTCCTTCCGAATTAATAATCAGAGATTAAACAATCCATTTATAGCCGATGCCCCAGATAGTTGTGAGATGACGGGGAACCGAAGGTTCTTCTTCAATTTTCATTCTCAAGCGACGGATATTGACATCAACTATCTTTTCTTCGCCGAAATATTCATTCCCCCACACCTTATTGAGAATATCCGTTCTGCTTAAAGCAGCACCGGGATTTGTGAAGAAATAAACCATCATCTGAAATTCAACCTGAGTCAGTTCGATAAACTTACCGTTTTTGGTTAAAGTTCTGCTTCTGAGATTTAATTTGAACTCACCGAGTTCTATAATATCAACCGATGTCGGTTTCTGAGAAGAATTCATTGCTACTCTGCGATAAATAGCATCAACTCTTGCAACGAGCTCGGTTGGTGAAAACGGTTTCGTAACATAGTCGTCTGCGCCGTTCATAAGTCCGGTTATTTTATCCATTTCCTGAGTCTTTGCGGTGAGCATTATAATTCCGATATTGTTATTCATCGTTCTGAATCTTTTGCAGACTTCAAAACCGTCAATATTCGGCATCATGACATCAAGAAGCGCAACATCAATTTCTCCGCCGCAGGCTTCATAAAGTTCGAGAGCCATAGCGCCGTCTTCCGCCTCAATAACTTCATACCCGCCTCGTTTAAGATTGATAACAATAAACTCTCTTATTGCAGCTTCATCTTCAGCAATTAATACTCTTTTCATTCGGCACTCCCCTTTTAAGGAATTCTAATAATTTCGGATTTAATATAATCCTCGTCAAATCCGAGACTTTTACCGTCGGATGTTATGAACACACAAACAACATTGTCTTCATTTTCAAGAACAGGAATATAAGCATCAAAATTCTCGCTGTTCCATTTCTGGAAAGGAATTTTAAAAACAGAATAAAGCTCATTGACGGGTGTTCCGTCACTGTCGGCAGAATAAACTATCCAGCAATTCTGCGAACGGTAATTTCTTATTCCCAAAGAATCGACTTCGGACTTATCTATATTTATCATATAGCCGTCATAATAGTTTACAAGTGAACAGGCAACCGTTTCAAGACCCGATGAAGTAAGGCTTTTCCATTCGGTAAGATAAACCTTTTCATTGTCACCTGCAAGTGAATTATCATCCTTTCCGAAAACGGTCATCTGAACGGGAATATCGATAATTCCGTCATTATTAATATCAGAACAACCGATCGGGTCATATCTGAGTGTGGATGAATTGGTAAGAGTTTCAGAATCAAGCAAAGGAGCACAAAGAACGGATTTTTCGGAATCCCAATAAACAACCTCTGTTATCATCTGTTTTTCACCCTTCAATGCATCAACATAAATTCTCATAGGTGAATCCTTCGTTGCTTTTTCGGCTTTGAAGGAGCTGTAGCTGCTGATATTCGGATCGAGCTTTGTTTCACCAAAAAGGATGAATGAATCACCGGATATTCTCATTGCCTTTGCAACCTTCTGACTGACATTCTGAATGTTGGTCTGTCCGATGAGAAAAATATCTTTTTTGCCGTTGCTGTCAATATCGATAACGTTTGATAAGAAGCAAGACTCATTGAGAATTTCCTTGAATTTATGAGTCACGATATCAAGACGATATACGGACAAAATATTGCCGGAGGATGAACCGGAAGTGTTCCACAAAACTATGATTTCACTTTTACCGTCAAGATCAAGATCAGTTATTTCAACATTTTCAATTCCGGAACCGTAGCCGTTGAAATCACCGAAAGGTATCCACCTTTCACCGACAAGGTCAAAATAATGCATTTTGGCAACGGAAGCATCGGATTTTCTTTTGTAAAAGATTACCGCCTCTTTATAACCGTCAGAATCGATATCCTCAACAATAATGGCAGAGCGATAGTTTCCTTTTCTGGGACTGCAAAGAGTTGTTTCTTCTTCAACGTTGTTGTTAAACGAAGCAACAAGATCTTCATATTCTTCATAATAAAGCGGAGGAGAAAGAAGAGAGTCTGCAGGAAGTATAAGTGAATCGCCGTCGCAGGATGAAAACATAAACATAACAACCGCAGTCAAAAAAACAATCGGTATAATTTTTTTCATCATCCCACTCCTCCACGCTAAAATTTTACAGTTTATTATATCATACATCATTTTAATAAATCAATAGATATTTATATAATTAATAATATATTTATAAATATATAAATAAAAACCGCCCATCAAGAGCGGTTTTATAATTAATTGACAAAATAATCTGCATAATATTGCCCGTATGACCAACAATATCCGTCATAAACCGAAACGGGAACAAAAACGGCATCCTTCATTTCAAGATCATCAACAGCCCCGAAATCAGCTATAAGAACAATATTCTCGTTTGTAAGCTGTTCAAGTTTATCCGGAGGTCCGATAACGGTCAATTCAGAAAACCTGAAGTTTGAAAATACAGGTTCAACACCATCGGGACAGTTCTGAATTTTTATATTTTCGGGTTTAACTGTGAATGTTTTTCGGGAAACATCGGTAACATTTACTGTCACAACAAATCTTGTTGTATTTTTATCAAGAAGCTCTGCGCCCGAAAATTCGGTTTCGGAGACATCAACAGGAATCTCATTTAAGCCTTCATGAAGTTCCGAAAAATCAATTTTTCTTGACATTTCAACGGATTTTCTATCTATATTCTCATCAACAATACCAAACAGTACGGGTGACGGAGAAACATAATACTTATACGGAATGTTATCGATAATCTCTGTGGGAATGCCTGAGAATGAACACGAAACGGGAAGCTCCTTTTCGTAATAAACATTGATTTTAACACTGACTTTTTCAGGAGATATTTTAAAACCAACACCCTGAACGACTTCGCCGTTTTTATCAACTGCGATGAGATCTGCTTCAATAGTTGTTGTATGATCCAAATCGCCGTCAATTTCAGCTCTCGCAAAAACCTGCGAAACCCTATCAACATCTGATTTTGGTCCGCTTATAATAGCTTTTGATGAATAATCCTGAATCGTCTTTTCACCCATTAAATAACCTTCGCGGACATTGCCGCCTTTAATATCAGGCTCGATTTTTATTTCTCTGTCATCAAAATAGTCAAATGTAATTTTTTCCGTAACCTGAGGAGAAACGCTTACAAAATCATATTCCGGTCTGACACTTTTGGAGGTTACGGTTAAATTAAGAGTATACTTTCCGGGATTATTTATAAGACTCGTGTCCGCAACAACAAGAATATCATCTTTAATATTATCGGACTCAACGATATATCTCTTTCCTTTGATAGTAACATCAACGGTATAGTCCTTATCTAAAAAAGTCTGAAGTCCGCTGTTATTGATATTTGAATAATCAATCTGAACAGGAATATTGCGGATGGTGTTCTGCGTTTCTGAAAATTCCGTTGCAACTATCAGCCATGCAATAATCGCAAAAAGAACAGAAAAAGCCATCAGAAAACGGTTGTCATAAAATAAATCACTTATTCTTTGTTTTTTTCTTTCCATCTTTTTTACCCTTAAATATTTTTTTGAAAATATCATTGTCGATTATGTTATCGGAAGGTTTATCAATAATAAGATTGATAAGCTTTTCGCGGAGTTCGGAATCGGTAAGATTTCTTTCAAGTGTGCCTTGATATGCAAGAGAAATAATGCCGGTTTCCTCCGAAACAACTATAACTGCAGCATCGCTTTGTTCACTCATGCCGAGAGCTGCTCTGTGTCTTGTTCCGAGATCGCTTGAAACATCTGTGCTTTTTGTAAGAGGAAGAACACAGCCTGCAGCAACCAGTCTGCCGTTTCTGACAATAGCAGCACCGTCATGAAGAGGTGATTTCGGGAAAAATATATTTCCTATAAGTTCATGAGTTATAAAAGCATCAACAGGTTTTCCCGATTCAATAACATCTCCGAGAAGGGTCTGTCTTTCCATAACAATCAGAGAACCCGTCTTGCTGTCGCTCATTCTCTGAACAGCTTTGGAAATCTCATTGATAGAATCGTTAATCGCTTTTTCCTTATCAGAGCTGCTACCCTTGAGAATAAGACTCAGACTTGTAAACTTGCTGTTACCGACCTTCTCGATGACCTGTCTGATTTCCTGCTGAAAGAGAATAACAAGGATGATGAAAACATTCTGGAATAAAAATCTGAATATATAGGAGCTTGTCTGCATATCAAGCTGATTTATCAGAAGATAAGCAACCGCAAGAAGCAAAAGTCCTTTGACAAGCTGGAATGCTCTTGTTTCTCTGATAAGCTTTATGGCATTATAAACAACAAAGCTGATAAGAGCAATGTCAAGCAAATCTGTTATCCCGAAACTTAATGAACCGAGTTTTGAGAAGAAACCGGATATATTGTCAATAAAGGTCATAACAAGACCCTTCCTTTCCGACACTACTAAAATACACAGATATAATAACACATCCGTGTAACATATGTAAATAAAATCGGCATATATTTACAAAAAATTTATTTTTCAATAAGACAAACGGCATGAGCAGATATTCCTTCTTCTCTGCCTGTGAAGCCGAGTTTTTCTTCTGTTGTAGCTTTAACGCTGACAAAATCAACTGAAATGCCGCACGCAGAAGCAATATTCAAGCGCATTTCTTCAATATGAGGACGCATTTTGGGTCGCTGTGCAATAAGTGTTGCATCGATATTATTGATTGAAAATCCGTCTCTTTTAATATGTTCTGCAACTTCTTTATGCAACAAAAGTCTGTCGGTACCTTTATACTTTTCATCATCGTCAGGAAAAAGGCATCCGATATCACCTTTTGCGGCAGCACCGAGAAGAGCATCGCTTATTGCATGAAGAAGAACATCCGCATCCGAATGACCGAGAAGACCTTTTTCGTGTTCAATTTCAACGCCTCCGACAATTAACTTTCTGCCTTCGACAAGTTTATGAACATCGTATCCGTGACCAATTCTTATCATAAATTCAGCTCCTTTTCGATTTCCCTGACATCTTCCTTAAATCTGTCATATGTTGTAACGCAATTAAGAACTTTGATAAGCGAATTCGCAGACAGTCTTGAAGGAAATGAATAATATTTTAATAGGGCAGCCCTTTTTGCTGAACTGTCTTGTCCGCCCGTAAATCCGAGTTCATATAAATCGAGTTTTGTTATCGGTCTTTCCGGTTCGGGAGTTGATTCGCATAAAACTCCCGCATTTTCAAGAGCCTTGATTATAATATCCTCCGAAACACCTTCAACGCCGATTTTGCCTTCTTTCGAAGGCTCGGTTTTTCTGCTTTCTTTACCGAAAATATCGGGAATATAAGCGTGCTTTATATTTTTCTGTTCAACAGTCGAACCGATAAAAGAACGGATTTTGAACCCTGCTGAATCGCTGTCAGTCAAAACAAGAATTCCTCTTTTTTCGGCAAGCTTTCTGATTAAAAGCTGCAGTTCTTTATCTTTGAAAATACCAAATCCGTCCGTCTGGATTATCGGCGCATCGATAATTCCGGACAGCTTGATTTTATCATATTTGCCTTCAACGATAACGGCTTGTCTGATTTTTATCATTATTATCTCCTGCCTGCTCTTGCAAGCTTGACAACAGTTTGTTCAAGAACGAGTCTTTTATCAAGCGCAGAGCTTTTGAGCGTTGTATCTGCCCATGAAAGAATATCCATGCATTCCCCTATCGCTTCAAATGAAAGGGATGAACCGTTTCTTGCGGCATTGGTAAGGCGAAATTCTTTTCCGGCATAATCATAGTATTTTGCAATCATCTCGGCTCTGTTTCCGGACTTGACTGCGGCTTTCGCTCTGTATATATCGGAATACTGAGCAATCAACGCACCGAGAATCTGAAATTCATCCTCACGCTGCTCAAACAAAAGAGACAGCTTCCTGAATGCACTGTCAAATTTTCCGCCCGTCAGATCCTTTATCATATCGAAAACTTTTGCATCAAGACTCATTATGCAGACCGCATCAACATCGCTCTTTTTTATTTCTCTGTCGCCTGCATAAGCGCAGACCTTGTCAGTTTCATTAAGCAAGGTATTAAGGTCAGTGCCGACACAGGTTATAAGATAAGACGCAACCCCTTTTTCAAATGCAGTGCCTCGTTTTTTCGCACCGTTTTCAAGCATTTTAACAAGTTCGGGAGTTGTTTTTTTGTCGAGTTTAATATTATTGCCGTATTTTTCAAAAAGCTTTACGGCTTTATTCCATTTTGCACCCTTGGGATTATATCCGACAAAAGAAAAAATCAGGGCACAGTATTCGGGATTATCGGACAATACAGTTTCGAGCTGTTCAAAGCCGTCATCATCAAGTGTATCAAGCGGAAAATCCTTTACAAGAACACACTTTGATTCTGCCATCATAGGTACAGCTCCTGCACTTTCATAAATATCGGAAAGCGTACATTCTTTTCCGTCGAAAGTATGAAAATTGAAATCGGCAAAGGATGAATCAACTGTTTTGGAAACAATCTTTTCAACATATGCCTTTTTGAGATAGCTTTCCTCACCGTGAATAAGAAAAATGCTGACAGGATTATTCTTTAATATATCCTTCAGTCCGCTTTCGTTAATAGCAGGCATAATGTTCTCCTTTCAATTTCTGTGAGCGCTGATATATCCGTTATCAGCTTTTATGATTATATCACCGCAACCTGCAGTTACGGCGCAATTTATGTTACTTTCAGCAAGTTCATTTTGAAGAACAACTCCTCTTTTGTTATCCGAATTGATAACAACAATATCGGAACCGACCGTTTCGATTCCGCGAGGATAATCGTTTCTTGTGATAACAATATCCGCAAGACGATATTCATCGGGCAGCTGATTTATATCATTAAGCGGATCAAAAAGAATAAGAATGGCAGCATCCTCATTTCTGACAGATGCAAAAGATTTATTATTAACAGTCTGACATTCTATATCAAAACCGTTTGTTTCGATTTTATTTTCAAATGGATATATTTCTTTGTTTTTTATCAGGGGAGCAACATAATCGGAATAAGAATTACAATAAATCCTATGCGGACCGAATTCATTGATAACATTAACAAGATATACGGATGAATTATTCTCCGAATCGGGAAAAACTAAAATGTCCGGCTTATTTCCGGTTTCATCAACTGAACGGCAAAGGTTAAATGAACCCATAAATTCCGTTCCTCCGCATCCGATTATCATTGTTTCATCACCCTTGTTCAGAACAACAGATGTTCCGTTTCCGCAGTCAACAACACGAACTTTTGTCAAAGTTTTTTCAGACAAAGAGAATGTAATTATTGAAACAGCAAAAGTAACCGAACAGAGAATAAAAGTAAGCTTAGGATAAGATTTTCCGAAATAAGCAAGAAGAAGCGAAAAAACACAGATAAGAAACAGAGCAATAATTATAACCGATGTTTCATCGGGTTCAATTTTGAACGAAAGAATTCTGAAATCGGAAAGGACATCGGAAAACCGAAGCAGAAATCCGGCTGTAATTCCTCCGAAATATGCAGGAACATTAATTAACGATGTTGTAAGACTGCCTATAAATGCACCGACAGCGCAAAGCACCATGCAGATTCCAGAAACGGGAACAGCAATTATGTTCGCAAAGAAAACCATGAAATTAAACGAATTCGAAAGAGACAGCGCAACAGGCAAGGTGAATGCATTCGCTGAAAGTGTTATCATAAATGTTGAAAAAACCGAGCGAATAATTCTGCGAAATACGGGATTGGAAATTTTATCGAAAACAGCATCTGCTCTGGCTCCGAGATACTCGGAATAAATAAGAATTCCTGCAGTTGCAAGCGCAGATAAACGAAGGCTTGCAGAGCCCATTGCAAAAGGATTGATAACAGCAATAAGCATCAATGAGAAACCGAGAGAATTAAGAGAATCCCGTTTTCTCAGTATGATATTGGAAAACAGATAAATCAGCATCATTATGCCTGCACGCATGACCGAATATGTCATACCGGAAACAAACATAAAGAAGATTACGGGAAAAACACATAAAAAACTTGATGTTTTCAGACCGAGTTTTGTTTTTCTTAAAAGTTCATATGCGAGCATCGACCAGAGCGATAGATGATATCCCGAAACACAGATTATATGAGATATGCCTAAAAACCTGAAATCTTCAAGAGTTCCGGCAGATAAATCGCTTTTATCACCGATAAGCAAAGCTACAGCCAATGCTCCCGATTCATTGGGTAAAATACGGTATACAGCATTTTTGATTTGTGTGCGGATATCAATAATCTTCTTCATGAAAGGCTTTTCGGACTCAGGAATACTGATTATTTCAAAATCTCCGCTGCTCGGATAAGCACCGACGAATATCCCGTTTGCAACATTTGCCGAAAGTGATATATCGTTTGATTTTCCGGGGATATAAAACTTAAAATTTCCATTGACTTTATCATACGGTTCAACATCGGAGGAAGGCGAAAGAGACAGTCTGACTTTAAGTTCAACCGGTTCGGAGTCTATTGACTCAACCTTTCCGATGTAATAGCAATTACCGTATTCATATTCAGGCTCACTGATAAGTGTTGCGGTTATATTGCACGTTTTGCCGTCATATGAAACGGCAGGATTATATACAAGCTCAACCGAAGTCAGAAGAAGTATGCAGGCAAGAACAGCAGATGCAAGCGCACACGGAATAACACGGTTTGTTCTTACGGATTTGATTAAAAGACTGATAACCAGAGCGACGGTAAAAACAGCCAGTGCAGCAACCGTCACTCCGGTATCAAGATCAAATAATAATGCAATGGTGAAAAACACCGTAAAGCCTGTAACGGCAAACGGACGCGGCATACTTCATCACCGAATAATTTATTTTTCTATAAGAGGAATAACACCGAGAAAAACTATGTCATCTCTTTCAGATGCATCGCCCTCGGCAAGAACGGCAGCTTTTGCAACTATATCGGCATCGAATTTTTTGCAAAGAGTTTCAACCGCATTAAGAGATTCACCGGTGCTGATAACATCGTCAAGAATAACAACACGCTTACCTCTTATCTGTTCACCCTCAACGCCGTAAAGAATAAGAGTCTGAACGGCATCAGTTGTTATTGAACGAACCTCAACGGATACCGCATCCTTCATATAAAGCTTCGCTTTCTTTCTTGCAACAAAATACTTCTTTCCGCTTTGTCTGGACATTTCATAAGCAAGAGGGATGCTTTTTGCTTCGGGAGTTACGATATAGTCAAACTCGGGAAGTCTTTTGAGAAGCTCTGTTGCGGAATGAACGGTAATCTCAACATCTCCGAAAAGAATGAATGCAGCAATGTCAAGTTTATCGCTTATGGGGCATCTGAGCAGGTCTCTTTCAAGACCTGCTATATTTACTCTGTAATACTCAGACATATTGCACCTCCATCAACCTGCAGGCCAGGTGAAATCCCTGCCGCCCATCATGTGAAAATGGATGTGTTTGACAGTCTGACCTGCGCAGTCACCGCAGTTATTGACAATACGGAAACCGTCAAGATTCTTTTCTTTTGCAATCTTTGCGGCAACCTCAAAAACATGAGCAATGAGACCGCTGTTTGTTTCATCGATTTCAGCAGCTGATTTGATATGCTCTTTGGGAACTATAAGAATATGAACAGGTGCCTGAGGTTCAATATCGTTGAATGCAAGAACCTTATCATCCTCATAAACCTTTGCAGAAGGAATTTCACCGTTTACTATTTTACAAAAAATGCAATCCATAATTATACTTCCTTATTATTTAATCATTTCACCAAGAATTTCAGCAACTGCATCCATTGCAGCTTTGATGTTTGAAACATCCTTTGTACCTGCCATGGCACTGTCGGGTCTGCCGCCGCCTGAACCGCCTGCAATCTTCGAAACTGCCTTGACGATATTACCTGCATGGGCACCCTTTGCAACTGCATTTGCACCGCAAGCACAAGCAAAGTTTGCGCTTGAACCGTTAACGCCGCAGATAACCGCTACAGCATCGGGATTCTCCTTGACCTTATCACACATACCTCTGAGGTCACCGGGATTAACACCTTCAACAGTTGTTGAAATAAGAGTTACACCCTTAACATCAACGGAATTGCTCATAAGGTCGCCCGTTTTAAGCTGTGAAAGCTCTGCACGAAGCTGCTCGATTTCCTTTTCCTTTGCCTTAAGGTCAGACATAATTGCATTTGCTTTCTTATCAAGTTCGGAAACATTAGCAAGCTTCATATTAGCGGCTGTGCTGTTGATAAGAGAATTATTCTTTGCGATATAATCAAGCACGCCGAAACCTGTAACACCCTCAATTCTGCGTACGCCCGCAGCAACGGATGATTCGGAAATAATCTTGAAAAGACCGAGTTCGCCGGTATTGTTAACATGAGTACCGCCGCAAAGTTCCGTTGAGAAATCGCCGACTTTGACAACACGGACGATATCACCGTATTTTTCTCCGAAGAGAGCCATAGCGCCAAGCTTTTTAGCTTCATCGATGGGCATTTCAGCTTTCATAACGGGAATTGCAGAAAGAATGATTTCGTTTACTTTATTTTCAATCACAGCAAGTTCATCGGATGTGAGAGCTGAGAAATGAGTAAAGTCAAATCTCATAGCATTGCCGTTGACAAGCTGACCTGCCTGCTCAACATGAGAACCGAGAGTTTCACGGAGTGCAGCCTGGAGAAGATGTGCAGCGGTATGATTTCTTGCAGCTGCTTCTCTTTCTTTTGCGCCGATTTCAGCAGTGACGGTATCACCGACGGAAATGCTGTCGCCGTCAATTATCTTACCGATATGAAGAACTATTCCGTCAGCAGATTTGTTTGTTGCAGTAACTTCAAAAACAGCATTTGCTGTTCTGATTAAACCTGTATCGCCTGCCTGACCGCCACTTTCGCCGTAGAATGTTGTTTTGTCAAGAATGATAACAGCGTTTGAGTCTGCGGTTGCAACATCTGCTCTTTCACCGTCAACGATAAGAGCTTTTACGGTTGCCTGACATGAATAATCGGTATATCCGAGGAATTCGGTTGAAGCAATATCTTTGAGGGAAGCCTGACCGCCCTTCCATGCCTCTGCACCTGCATCCTTGCGTGCAGCTCTTGCGGCAGCTCTGCTTTCAGCATAAAGACGCTTATATTCATCAATATCAACGCTCATGCCTCTTTCTTCAAGAAGCTCTTTTGTGAGATCAATGGGGAATCCGAAGGTATCCTGAAGCTTGAATGCATCTGCACCGCTGAGAACATTTGAATCCATATTTTCAATAATGTTTTCAAGAAGGTTAAGACCTGTATCAATTGTCTTGTTAAAGCTTTCCTCCTCTGCTTTGATAACTCTGACAATAAGGTCATGCTTTTCAACGAGATTGGGGTAAGCATTTGCATTTTCTTTTATAACGGTTTCACATACATCAGAAAGGAAAGTGCCCTGAATTCCAAGAAGTCTGCCGTGGCGTGCAGCTCTTCTGAGAAGACGGCGAAGAACATATCCCCTGCCCTCATTTGAAGGCATAACGCCGTCACCTATCATGAAGGTGGTGCTTCTGATATGGTCGGTAATAACACGCAGGGAAATATCGTTCTTTTCATTTTCATGATATCTGATGCCCGAAATTTCCATAACATGTTTCATGATGTTCTGAACGGTATCAACTTCAAAAATATTATCAACATCCTGCATGATGCACGCAAGTCTTTCAAGACCCATACCTGTATCAATGTTACAGCTCTTGAGTTTTGTATAATTTCCGTTGCCGTCATTTTCAAACTGAGTGAAAACGAGGTTCCAGAATTCAATATATCTGTCACATTCACAACCGACTTTACAATCAGGTGAACCGCAACCGTATTTTTCGCCCCTGTCAAAATAAAGCTCAGAGCAAGGTCCGCAGGGACCTGCACCGTGTTCCCAGAAGTTGTCGGCTTTACCGAATCTTACCATATGATCTTCGGGAATGCCGATTTCCTTTGTCCAAATATCAAACGCTTCATCATCTTCAAGATAAACGCTGATATAAATTCTGTCAGCAGGCATACCCATAACTTTCGTGCAGAACTCCCATGCCCAACGGGTTGCATCATGCTTGAAATAATCTCCGAATGAGAAATTGCCGAGCATTTCAAAATAAGTTCCGTGACGGGCCGTGATGCCGACACTTTCAATATCGGGGGTACGGATACACTTCTGGCAGGTTGTTACTCTGTTACGGGGAGGAGTAAGTTCACCCGTAAAATACTTTTTGAGAGGAGTCATGCCTGCATTGATAAGCAGAAGGCTTTTGTCACCCTGAGGTACGAGAGAAAAGCTGGGCATTCTCAAATGTTCTTTTGACTCAAAGAAAGAAAGATATTTCTCTCTGATTTCATTAAGTCCCATCCATTGCATAATAATTCCTCCTGAGGGATAAAATCCCGTTATTATTTGTTTTATAATTAAAAAAAGGTGCAGTTTAACAATTCGGTTATGGGACGGCTTTTGCCGCGGTACCACCCAAATTGTGCAACTGCACCACTCAATTCCTTTAACGCAGGTAACGCCGTAACTCATCGAAACGGAGCTCAAAGGCGGCCTTTTACTGTTTTATGCTCATCGGTTATTCCAGCCGAGAAACCGACTCTCTGGGAGCAAACAATAAATTCTTCCTTATCATCGCAGATTATATAAAATTAATCGGTTACTTTTTTGATATTTATTATTGAAACCCAACCGTATTTTCCGTCAACTCTGACTTTAACCCATTTCTTGCCGTTTGCAGCAGTCTTGGTGTCATATCCTCTGACTTTATCACCGTTTTCGAGAGTTCCGATTATATCGAAATCAGCACCGGCGTCTTCTCTGACGTTTGCACCGTTTTCTGAAACAACCTCGTAGGTAATATAATCGCTTGAAGCCGTTGTGTCTTCAGCGTTATCATCGGGTGAAACAGGGTCAACAGATATATTGATTTTACCGAATGTTGTTATCGCATCACCGATAAGTATAACGCCCCATGTATCATCCTTGCAAGCAATAAATACTCCGTTCTTACCGGGCATGATTTCTTTATATTCAAAAGGTGCAATAACATCATTTTCAAGATTGATGATACCCATCATGCCGTTTTTCTTAACGGCAACATGACCGTCGGTAACAGGTCTGCAGTAATCGCTGCCTGCATATTCGAGAGCAGAAGCATAAACATTTACTGCTTCATATTCATAAGGAATAACCTTTTTATCTTTTTCCTGACTTACATAACCCCATTTGCCGTCTTTTTTGGCAGCTGCATAGCCTTCAAAATAACGGTCACGCTCATCATAGGATTTATCTCCGAGAGCATCATTCTGAAGAGGATGATCCATATGAGGTTCTTCTTCAATAACAACATTACCGTTAATAACGCTGAACTTATATTCACTTTCATCCATCTTAACGAGGCTGTGGTAATATCCGTTGCCGGTATAATCTCTGCCGGTGCTGCATCTTCTGAAGCCATCATAGTTGGGCTGAAGAATAACATTGCCTTCATAGTCGATAAGACCGTATTTACCGGTTACGAGCGATTTGAATGAAAGACAGTTCTCATCGAGATAACTGATTTCTACACAATTCTCAAAACCGCCTTCACGCCAGTCACAGGTTCTGGAAAGTGTATTAACAGCGTTTGATGTGCCGCCTGAGGGAGGTGTGTCGGGTTTATCTCCGCCCGCAAACTTTGAAACTGCAGCAACTACAATAACAACAACGGCAAGAACCGCACAAACAATACCGATTAATTTGGGATTAATCTTGATATCCTTCTTTTTCTTTGACGGTTTTTTGACACCATTATTTTCAAATGAAGTTTCGGCAGGCTTGGAATAATCCGAAAAACGATCAATCGCTTCCTGCTCTCTTTCTTCCGAAACAAAAGCAGGAACATCAATTTCTTCCTTTGTTTCAGAAACCGGTTCGGGAGCCGGCTCTGTAACGGTTTTTTCGGAAGGAACATTTTCTCTGTCAAGAATTTCATTGATCTTCTGCTTGAAGGAAATAACATTGCTGTCCTGAGCAATAACCGGAGGAGTTACAACAGGAACGGAAACTTCATCCTTAACAGGCTCAGCTTCAATTACGGGTTCAGAAGATTTGAAAGCTTCATACTCATCTATTGCATAAATAAAAATATCACGCACATAAGAATTTTCAATAGCAGAGGCAGTTGCAGCGCGCTGGAAAATCTTTGTGAGAACGGGAAGTGCACCGTTTTCTGCAGAAGATGAATCAAGTTCAGCCGCAGCAAGAATTTCGCTTCTTGCTTTGCCGAGCAATGCATTTGCAGTGCTTTCGGAAACAGCAAAGAACTTTGCAAGAACATTTACGGGCATACCGTTATTATAGTGAAGAACAACGGCTGCACGAAGCTCGGGACTGAGGGCAGAAACAGCATCAAGGATTCTTGCGCTGATTTCTTCATTATTATAAGCATCTTCCGAAAGAAATTCAGAAGAATTTTCAACAGCAGCAGCATCGGCATCACCGAAAACAAACTTTGCCGATTCTTTATATACAAGAGCAACATTCTGCTTCATCCAGATTTCAAAAGCTTCAGGCTTTTTAAGTTTATCAATGGTGCAGAACGCTTTTGCATATGCTTTCTTGGTGATTTCAACAGCAGCTTCCTTATCATTGCTGAGGGTTAAAGCAAGGAAATAAGAAGCCTTAAGGGTTCTGGAATAGAGCTTCGCCATTGCATCGGTATCGCCGTTTGCAGCAGCGGCAACATATTGAATAATATTTTCGCTCACTTATGATCCACTCCAATCAATATAGTATATTCTCTGAAAAATTAAGCCTTTTAACCCATTAAACATAATTACACTTGATTTTATACTATATTTGGTGATTTGTCAAGTGAATATTATAATTATTTATCAATATATTGTAAACAAAATTACGCTGCACTTTCGAATGACAATAAAATGGCCTGCAAAGGAAAAATCCCATGCAAGCCATAAAAATATAAAGTAATATTTATGCTTCTGAAAACGGTGTGCTGAGATGCGTGAATCTGAAGTTCACCGGTTCACGGTAACAGTTATAACGATAAACACTCATAACTATGCCGATTGCAAAATAAACGCAAAGATTGGACGAACCGCCTGCACTCAGAAACGGCAGAGTGATACCGATACAAGGGAAAAGCTTGAGACACATTCCGATATTTATAATCGTCTGTGAGCCAATCATAAATGCCGTTCCGAAACAGAGAAGACTTCCGGAAAGATTAACGGATTTTTTACCGATTGAAACCATTCTTACAATTATGAAAATCATAACAAGAAGAATTCCTGCCGCACCGACAAATCCGAGTTCTTCACCGACAACGGTAAACACCATATCACTTTCGTTAACGGGAACACCCGTAGCGGACTGTGTGTAAGTTCCTTTGAAAAGTCCGTCACCCCAGAATTGACCCGAACCGATTGCGTTGAGTCCTCTCTGCTGCTGATAAATAAACTTTTCATACACATCCTCACTGAGCGATGAGGGATAGTATATCGCAAGTATTCTGTATTTATGAAAACTTGCAAGGAATTTTGTCCAGATTAAGGGAACAAAAGCAATAACACCGCCGATAGCAACTGCAAAATACCGGAGCTGAACGCCCGAAACAAACATCATACCTATAAATATGAATGCAAAAACCATTGCCGAGCCAAGGTCACCGGTCAGAATAACAACGCCTATGGGAACGATGGCGTGAAGAAGAAGAAGCAAAATATTTCTGATAGAATTGATATTATCTTTTACCGCCTCAATATGCGCGGTAAATGTAATAAGAAATCCGACTTTTGCCAATTCAGACGGCTGAAATCTGACTACAAGACCACCGATATCAATAACTCTGAGCCAGCATCTCGCATCTTCTCGTCCGGGAGCTCCTTCTCCGAAAGGGAAAAGAATAAGGAGCATGAAAAGACACACACCTCCCGCAACGGGCCACAGTCTGACAATTGCATCATAATCAAGATAGGAAATAATAATGCAAGCTATAATGCCGACAGATGCCGCCGCAATCATAACAAGACAGTCTCTGCTGAAAAGCAGTCCGTCTGCGATTGCATCGTTCCTTGTTGCACTGTGTACCATCAGAACACCGAATGCCGTTGTGAAAAGACACAGCAGAAAGAGAATGAAATCGGTCTCTTTAAGCGCATATTTAATTGAACTTTTCTTGCTCAAAGTATCACCGCCGGATTAAAACTAAAGTCAATTATTTGATTTCGTTGAAGAGGTCAAGATAAGCAGCGGTAATAACAGCGCCTGCTCTTGGACCTGTGGAAACGATTTCTTCATTTTCTGTAAGATATGAACGCCAGTCGTTATCGGTAAGAAGATAGCCGATCTGGTCATTTGTAATACCGAAAACAAGGAGCTTTCTTTCAGTTGCATCTGCAAAAGCAGTGTATTCCCATTCTTTGCCCTCCCATGAATCTTCTGCTGAAACTGCACCGCCGAAAGCGATTTCGGGAGCAAGCTCACCGGGAATGATAGCGATTGCGAGGTCTCTGCCGAGTTCAAGATAGCCTACTTCTGTGGGTGTTTCGTAATCAAGACCGTTCTTGACAACAGTATTTGTGAGAAGACCGCCTCTTGCAGCAAGTTTGAAGATTGAGTTAGCAACGGGAACAAAAACTTCTGTAAATCTGATATTGAGAATGGGTTCAATTTCAACATCGTTTGCAACCTTGGTTGCAAGTTCGCCGAGGCGATAACCGTATGAAGCCATTCTTGCATAGCCTTCATCATTATATTCAGCCAAAACTGCGGGGTCAGCAACGAGATCTGCAGGATGTTCGGATGAAATTGCAAGCTCAGCACCGAGAATCATCATGAAGTTTGCATCTGCATTCTTATTGATATATTCTTCCATATAATAAGGATGGTCGCCGGTTATCATTGTTCCTGCCGCACCGTTACCGACACAATGAATGGGAAGATTAACAATCCATGTTTCTCTTTTAATTTCTGAATCGGGAACAAAACGGATTCTGTTGAGATTGCCGTCAAAAACTTCGGGCTTACGCTTTTCTCTGATATATTCGGTTGCATCGATTGTACCGAAATAGAGCTTACCTGTTGTCATATCTTCAACAGCATCAATCATCGACTGAACAGATACTTCATAAAGATTTTCCATGAATTCGGGATTCTTACCGCTGGGAAGTTCAAGACCGAGGAGATTTCTGAATGAAGAAGTGAAAAGTGCACCGATGATGTCTCCGTTAAGACCGAAGGTATCAACGCAGCTGTGCTGATGAAGTGCGGAAATATTGATGCTTGTGATGTTCCAGCCTTTTGTATCTGCATAAGCCTGGAATTTATCACGGATAACTTTTACTTCATTATTGGCAAGTCCGAAAGTATCAACAGCAGCAAAAATGCTGATGCCTCTGCCGTCGGAAATTGCAACGGTTCTGATCTTCTGGTCATCTCTGATTTCGTCGGCAAGTTTCTTTGTAACCGAAAGGCTGCCGCCTACATAATGCTCCTCAATGAGTTCATTGCCGGTCTTGATTGAGGAATTGTCATAACCGAGTTTCCATGCAGCGCCTTCGGCAGGAACGCTGAGGAATTCTTCGGGTTTAAGACCTTCATAGAAATTTTCGGAAACATAGTCGTCTTTATCGACAAAACTGCGGGGTTCAACGATAAGGTTGGTAATTCCGTTAACAACCGTATCAAGGAGTTTGTCAACAAAGCGGTAAAAACCTCTTTCAATGTCGGATGTAACTTCTGTTGCCGCATATGCGGGGATTGCGAATGCCGACATAAGAACGGCAAGAGAAAGGAAAATTGCGGTAAATTTCTTTGTCATAATATAACCTCCGTTATTTAATCCATATTTTTAAGCTCCATGTCACCGAAGCTTATAAGCTTTTTCTTACGCATAAATTCGGAAACAACAAAAGAAATAAGTGCAGGTGCAATAAAATGCATAATTACTATTTCAACAAGAACAACAACAGGATCAACGCCGGAATCGGTCATTGAAGAATAAGTCATGAACTGACCGACAAGACCCGATGTTCCCATTCCCGAACCCGATGCATAACAAGTCATCTTGAGAACAGCTGAAGATACCGGACCGAGAATTGCGCTTGCAACAATCGGCGGAATCCATATCTGGGGATGCTTAACTATGTTGGGCATCTGAAGCATGGAGGTTCCGACACCCTGAGCAACAAGACCGCCGAATTTGTTTTCACGGTAGCTTGCAACAGCAAAACCAATCATGTTTGCACTGCATCCGACAACCGCGGCACCGCCTGCAATTCCGGAAAGTCCGAGTATAATTCCGAGAGCTGCAGAGCTTATCGGTAAAGTCAGACAAATACCCATGACAACAGAAACAACTATACCCATAACAACAGGCTGACGTTCCATGCCCCAATTGATTATTTCTCCGATATATGTTGTTACACTCGAAGCGGGAGGACCGATAAAAAGACCTGCGGCACAGCCTGTGATTATCGAAACAGCAGGAGTAACAATAATGTCAAGCTTTGTTTTTCCGCCAACCAATTTTCCTGCCTGAATCGCAAAGAATGCGGCAATAAATGCGCAGAGAGGATCACCGGGACCTGAATAAAGCATTCCGCCGTCTGTAATAACCGACCCTGCAAGAAGCTTTGAAGCAAACGCTCCGACCATTCCCGCAACAGCGGAAGAAACACCCGTCAGAGGTGATGCTTTATATTTAAAAGCCATACCCGCACCGATTCCTGCACCGGTCAATGACTTTGCAACTGCGGCAACGGAAATGAGGTATGTTCCGATACGGTTATCAATAAATCCGCCAACTTGTTCAATTATTGTTCCGATAATAAGAGTAGCAAACAGCCCGAGAGCCATTCCCGAAAGTCCGTCAACAAAAATATAATTAAGAATCTCTTTGATTTTTTTCATCATTCGGTCATCTCATCATATAAAGCATTAAAAGCATTTGCATAAATGTCGCCGATAAACTCAGAGCCGTTATCATTTGGATGAACTCCGTCTTCCGACCAATGCAAATCATCTTCACCAAGGCTGGCAGAAGCAAAAAGACCGTCAAGAGGAATATATAAATCGGCAAACTCTTTGGCAAGTTTTCTTATGATGTCGATTTTAGGATTAAGGTCAACCCTGAAATATTCCTTTTCGGGTGCATAGAGAAGAAAAGGTTCAAGGATAATAATTTTAGCGTTTGTTTTTTCCTTTATTTCGGTAAGCACCTTGCGGTAATTCGCCTCAAAAACATCATTGCCGAGCCACTTTCTGTTGTCAGCTCTGTGCCATGTGTCATTGATACCGATAAGTATCGAAACAACATCGGGCTGAATGTCAACAAAATCACTCTGAACCCTGTTGACAAGATCAATTGTCTGATTACCGCTTATACCGAGATTGATGAATTCAAAATCAACATCGGGATTATCTTCTTTTATGTATTTAGCCGCATAAAAAGGATAGCCCTTGCCGAGTTCATGATAATCCGAGCGATCTCTGCCGGCATCGGTTATGGAATCGCCCTGAAAAAGTATTTTCATATTAATCACCTCAGAATTGATTTTTAACCTTACGGAGCATTTCTGTAATTTCTATGTGCTGAGGACAAGCATTTTCGCAGGCTCCGCATTTCTGACAAAGAGAAGCGTTTGTTTCAATATCGGGGAAAATCTCTTTGACAAGCCTTCTTCCGCCTTCGGTAATTTTGTTGAACGCAGAAAAAACCTTCGGAATTTCAACGCCTGCAGGGCATGGCATACAATATTCGCAGCCGGTGCAGGGAACAATATTCATTTCATCAAAAATGCGCTTGGCATCCGAAAGCATTCCGAGATCATCTTCCGAAAGCATTCCGGGATATGATACATCGGCATACGAAAGATTATCGTCAACCATCTTTTCGCTGCCCATGCCGCTGAGAAGCATTCCGACATCGGAGAAGTTCCACACAAAATCGAGCGCCCATTCAACGGGGGTTTTTTTATCGGAAAGAACCAATAAAATCTTTTCGTGAGGTGTTGCAAGCTTACCGCCGAGAAGGGGTTCCATGACTATAATGCCAAGACCCTTTGAAGCGGCATATTCAATTCCTTCAACACCTGCCTGATAGTCAACATCTATATAATTGAACTGGATCTGACAAAATTCAAATCCGTCATATGAGTCGATAATTTTTTTGAAAACATCGAGGTCATCATGGAAGGAAAAACCGAGATGCTTTATTTTTCCTCCGGCAAGCTTCTTTTCAAGTTTTGGAAGAATATCAAACTTAAGAACTTTGGTTTCCCATGATTCATTATTGACTGCATGAAGCAGATAAAAATCAATATAATCGGTATCAAGCTTTGAAAGCTGTTCGTTGAAAATTCTTTCAACATCTTCTTCACAGTTGACACTCCACAAAGGAAGCTTGGTTGCAAGATAAGCCTTGTTTCTGTATCCGTCTTTAAGAGCTTTGCCGACAAGGATTTCACTCTGACCGTTATGATAACCGAAAGCCGTATCAAGATAATTAATTCCGTTATCGATGCCTTTGCGGATAATTCTTATCGCTTCAGCTTCATCTATTGCATCGTTTTCTGTAACAGGCAATCTCATGCATCCGAAACCGAGTGCGGAAACTTCAACTCCGGTTTTACCGAGCATCCTGTATCTCATTTTTATCACCTCTCCATATTTATGGTATTATATCATATCTTAAAATCAAAAACAACCCCAATTTATTATAAAACCGATAAAAACGGATATAATAAAACCGAGGTGTTGATTATGTTTGATTTTAACGGTATTCCTCAAGGTTTCGGAATGGCGTTGACAAGAAACAGCAGAGCAATGAATAACTTTTCAAATCTGAATGAAGACGAGAAGAAAAAGATTATTGAGCTCACTCGCTCTGTCCGTTCAAAAGGAGAAATGGACAGAATTGTTAACAAACTTGAAAAAGGCAGAAACGAATTATTTTAGAAAACAGGTGTGCGTTACTTATGCAATGCACACCTGAAAATTTATTTTTCAAAAATTTTAAGCTCATATTTACCGTTGCGAAGAGCCTCTGCTACCTGATATGAATCCGTAAGATATTCTTCAAAATAAACTCCGCCGGGCTCAAGAGTGAGGTTGCCGTGAAAATCCGAACCCGAAAGCTTGCGCAGAGAATATTTTTCTGCCCATCGGTATGCAATATCATTGCTTGAATTATGGTCGCCGTGTCCGTTATATACCTCAATTCCGTCAACCATGTTGTGGTCGATAACAGTCATTGTCTGTCTGAAGGGATGAGCCTGGAATATAATGAGGTTATGTTCATCAGCAAAGGGTCTGAAATGTTCGGGGTCTTCAAAATGAATAAGGTCATGACTTCTGACGAAATCTTCATCAAATCCGTAAACCAGATAATCATTATCGTTTTCAAGAAAACGGATTTCCATGCCGAGAATTATATGAAAATTTTCATCTTCAAACTTCTTTGCCGCTTTATATCCGGAAAGATATTTTTCAATCTGTTCTTCATAAGTACCGCCGTGTTTCAAAAACTGATGAACGCTGACATGGTCGGTTATGCAAAGACCTTTATATCCGAGTTCTTTATATCTTCTGACTATTTCTTCAGCGGGGACTCTGCTGCATGAGCTTGCTTCCTTGGTATGGATATGCGTATCAAAAAGAAATCCGTTCATAATTATCAACCTCCATCGGATATTATATACTTCCGTTTCTCATTATTCAATAGAAATTTATTTTTTTATGCCCCGAAATGACAAATTTCATATCGGTTTATTGTTTATAATTGTCTGTGACACGGGGGTGAACAATTGAAAACAGTCGTATACGCCGACATTCTTATTATAATCAATTTTCTGATGAATTATCTTTTATTGAGAGCAGATGCCGTTCTGACGGGCTGCACTTTCAGAACAGGAAGACTTGTTGCTTCATCTTTAATCGGAAGCCTTTTTTCGCTGACTATCTACATAGAAAATATTCCGACAGTTATCGGTTCAACGGCAAAAATATTTTATATGTCGGTAATGCTTCTGACAGCATTCAGAATAAAATCAATAAAACTATTTCTGAAGCATTTTTTCACATTCTTTTCCGTAAACATGATTTTCGGCGGAATTATGTTGGCACTGAATGTATATCTGTTTCCCGAAACATCGCTGTATAACAACGGAATTGTTTATTTTGACCTGAACATTATCACTCTGACCGCCGTTTCTGTTTTAAGCTATATTCTGATAAAATTTATAAACAATTTAGTGAAAAACAAAACACCTCACGGATGTATTTACGGAATTAAAATCAACTATAATAACAAATCCGCAGAATGCGATGCATTATATGATTCAGGCAACAAACTCTGCGACTGCTTTTCGGGAAAACCCGTTATTATTGCAGACAGAAAATTCGCAGACAAAATAATTGACGGTGAAAAAATCGAGAAAATGAAAAATTACAGGCTTATTCCGTTTTCAACGATAAACGGCAACGGAACGGTACCCGCATTCATGGCTGACAGTGTAGAAATAACCGTTTCGGGAAAAAGGCGGACTGCAGAAAATATTTATATCGGAATAACGGAAAACAAAATCATTTCAGGCGGATATTCGGCATTGTTCGGTTCGCCGTTCATTGATCTTACCAGCGAAAAATCTATCAATTCTCAAGGTGGAAAACATGAAAAGAAGAAACAGATTTTTTAACTTAGTCGGAATTTTTATTCTAAAACTCAAATCAGCTTTGTCTGACATTGAAGTTGATTATATCAACGGTCCCGAGTCACTCCCTGCTCCCCTTTTGCCCGATGTTGAACAGGATTATCTGATAAAACATGAAAACGGAGATAAAAATGCAAGGGAAGAATTGATTGTTCATAATCTCCGTCTTGTTGTTTACATAGCAAAAAAATTTGAAAATACAGGAATACCTATTGAAGATCTGATATCAATCGGTACTCTCGGTCTTATAAAAGCGGTCAACACATTCAGAATCTCAAAAAACATAAAGCTCGCAACCTATGCTTCAAGATGCATAGAGAATGAAATATTAATGTATCTGAGAAAAACCAATGCACTAAAAGCAGAGGTTTCATATTTTGAACCGCTGAATGTAGATTGGGACGGAAACGAGCTTCTTCTTTCGGATGTTCTCGGAAATGAACCCGAGGATATTTATCGCGACCTCGAAGAAAACGACGAGAGAAACAGACTTTATAAAATCATTTCTTCGCTCGGAGAAAGAGAAAAAATGATTATGACAATGAGATTCGGAATCGGAGGAGGAAAAGAATATACCCAGAAAGAGGTAGCTGATGAACTCGGAATTTCTCAAAGCTACATATCAAGACTTGAAAAAAGAATCATAGAAAAAATAAAGCGTGAAATATAAAGCAGGTTGCTTCACACAAGTGAGGCAACCTGCTTTAGGTTTATTTTATCGGTATTGCAGCAAACGTCCTTGAACCGTCTTCAAAAATAATCTCTGCATAATAATTTTCATAACAGGCAAGACACATCATCGTACAGTAAGACGATATTTCTTCTATATCATTTTTATCGGTTACGGATTTTGCATTCCCCGGAATGAGGAGGCAAGTTTCATCCGTATTAAACCACCATCCGCACCAGAGCATTGAAGCACCGTCATATGTGTTTGCATTGACAACAGACTGCTCATCAGGCACCCATACTCTGATTTTTGATATTTCAGATGCTTCAGAGAGATAACCGTCAAGATTATTTTCTTTCAGGAAATTCAGAGTGTTTATCATGTCCTCATAAACAGGAACACTGACTCTGTTAAAAATGCACGCCTTAAGTTCTCCTCCTAAAACATTTATTTTTGTCGGTCCGCTCATCTCGGAAGAAATGATTGTTCCACCCTGTTGTCTGACCGAATATTCATCATATTCTTCGTCGTCTTTTACGAGATTTTCAAAAACGATATATCCAAGAATTCTGCTGTCGGTTCTGTAATTCAAAGGCAATGTGCCGTTTCCGATATCTTCACAAATTACATTTAGAAGATTGTCTTTTATTTCCGTATCTTCCGTCAGACCGGGAATATAGGTAACATTCGAAAACAACGGTGATGCAATCATAACATCAGCACCTCTGAATGTGAAAGGTCTTTCGGAAGAAGCACTATATGCAGCTTCAACTGTTACGGTTTGTAAACCAAAAACCGGCTCAGATGAATAATAATATTCATCAAATGTTTTATTATATTCAAGCTTTGGAACAGGCTTCTGAATATAATCAATCGCAAGCTCTTTATATCTTTCTGTTTTGGTTAATTCCGCAAGCATCTGCATTATTTCATCTGTTGCAACAGGATAAAGTCTTTCGATGGTTTTTCCGTTGCGAAGCGAATAATCAATGCGAATTTTAACGGGAATAACTCTTTTTCCGAAGCCTGCATTAAGAGTTTCGTCGTTGACTTCAAGATTTTTGCATTCAATAAATTTTTCATGAATGTTTATAATATTTTCTATATCATCCGCATCGGTTATTCCGTCAACCATGCCCTGATAAGAAATCCCTGCAAGAAGATAATAGTCTGCAAGGTCAAATGCACCTGCATTGTATTTCATCGCAGAAAGCTCATTATAATTCATCATTACATCACCCGTACCCGTTGAAACGGAAACCGATTCAACATCCTCTGCATCGGGTACTCTCGATGAATAACCGAATAAACCGTTTGCAAATACTACAACAAGAAGTGCAGCCACGGAAAGATGAATAAGATATTTCCATAACGCTTTGAAAATTTTTCTTGCATTATGAAGCGACACAATTTCAAACGAAATATAAACAGCGAAGAAAATAATAACAGCAAGACATATACCTATCGAAATATTCATAAAAGTAAGTTCATTAAATATTTCAATTGCGATACAGGCAGCTGAAGAAGAAAGAACAAATACAGATATCGCCTTTACCGCTTCATCGCTGCCGAGGAATCCAGCAATCTCGGTTTTTCTTTTCTTATATGTCACAAGAGCAACCACGGTGACTGCAGCAGTCAGAAACGCAAGAGGTATAAGCGAAGCAAAATCCGGCATAAACCAATCAACTGTTTTCTGAAGTTCAGCATCAAAATAAAATACTTCAGCAAAAGGAACAGTGTCATAATCAAAAACGGAACTGTTGACAATTGCAGAATTTGACCATAACCCCGAACCATAATATTTTGAATTGTCCCATCCGAAAATCCATTCGCATTCATGAATCGGTGAACCGTAAAGCAAATATCTGAAAAAGAAATTTATTACGGTTGTTATAAGAACAGGAGTTAAAAGAAAAACAAGGCTGTAAACAATCGCTTCGATAATCGTTCCGACTCTGCAGCAAACAGCAACAGCAACAGAATATGCAAAAATAAGCGAAAGAAAAACTCCGAGGAAATAAAACAAGACGGTAATCCAGAGTTCCTTTGTGCTGCCGAAAACTGCAAGATTGATGATTACATCAATAAGAAGCGGAACAAATACTGCCAAAGCCAACAATATAACTCCGGAAAGATATTTCGAAAAGAACATATTGCTTCTTGAAATTCCAAGGCTGTAATAGACATTGACAGCTTTTTTTGAGAACATATAGCGGAATATCATTATACCCGTTGCCATGGCAAAAATCATCAACAACGCAATAAAACCTTCAGTTCCCATAACTGCTTCTCCGAGAAAATATACCCTTTCAGCCCTCTCCGTGAACCATTCGCTGAAGGATAATCCGTCATAAAACTGCCGTCTGTCAACAAAAATCATCCATTCATTAAATATCCCCAAAATAACTGTAGCAAATAAAACAGCCAAAGAAACAAGAGCAGGAAAATGCCAGTTCTTCCGCATTGTTCTGATAACTGTGAATCCGAATGCTTTATCCGAAGATTTCGCTGAAGTCATAATCAGTACCCTCCATTTCTTCAAGGAATATTTCTTCGAGAGTCAACGGATAACGTTCAATGAGCAGAGGATTCAACGCCTTGAGCATTCCCTCGTTTTCATCGGTATCCCCTCTCATTGTGAGCGTTATGATTCTGCCGTCCTGTCTGAAATTACTGTAAGACAGTCCCTCAAAATCTTTTTCTGTTTTTTCATCGGCAAAAGCCAATCTGAATTTGCATCTGCTTGCACTGATATCATCAACACAGCAATCAAGAACAATCCTTTTGCCGTTTATAAGAGCAATGTGGTCACAGATTTCCGTCAGTTCATGAAGATTATGCGATGAAATAATAATGCTGCATTCGCGTTCTGCAGAATATTCAATCAGCATTTTGTTCATGAGATTTCTTTTTGCAGGGTCAAGTCCGTCAAAGCTTTCGTCGAGCAGAATTATTTCGGGATTTGTGGCAAGTCCGAGAATAAGTTCAGCCTGACGCTGCATTCCTTTTGAAAAAGAATTCAGCTTTGCATTTTTATCAAGACCGAAAACTCCGCAGAGTTTATCAAGAAGGTTATAACTGAAATTTTCATAATAGCCGCTGTAAAACTTAGCCATTTTTGCTATTGTGGAATACGCCTCGAAGTAA
>JAZSAH010000129.1:0-7750 GCA_045601745.1 Acutalibacteraceae bacterium | reverse complement strand
ACGATTTATCGCTTAAAACATAGGATTTTTGATGTCGGACAAGTAAAAAACGCAGGCAATCCTTTGTGGATTGGCGAGGCTTTTTTCACAGTACGACGCAAAAATCTCTTGTTTTAAGTTGGTTTATCCCTATGTAAGTATGCCTAAAACTCCGTGATTTTTTTGTATAGTTTAATTGTTTCACCAAGTCTCATATCTTGTGTAGGCACCAAATCATACTTTTCACCGCATTTACACTCCACATAACATGAATATGCTTTTACTCTGGTAGGTATTGCGTTAAAAAGTTGAACCCCACATCTTTTGCACACCGCAACCCCATTTTTTAAACCAGGCATACGACCTACTCTCTCATAAGAATCAGATGTGCTTTCTCGTGTTTTAAATTCCAGATTACCGTAATTTGCACAGGAGCATATAAAACTCATTTTCACATATCTGTAGGACTCTTTATTTATACTGCCTAAAATCTTATCGCAACTTTCACAAAATATAATACTTCCACCACGGGTAAGAGTTTTAACACCGTGTAATTTAACCCGTGTTTTCATTATTTAACAGGTTTAGCACTATTTTCCTTAAGAACAACGTCGTGAGCTCCGCCCTCTACAATACTTGTTGCTGAAACAAGTGTCATCTTTGCATTCTTCTGAAGGTCAGGAATGTTGAGAACACCGCAGTTGCACATGGTTGACTTAACCTTATAAAGGCTCTTTGCAACATTGTCGCTGAGTGAGCCCGCATAGGTTACATATGAGTCAACGCCTTCTTCAAAGCTGAGCTTTGCTTTGCCGCCGAGGTCATATCTCTGCCAGTTTCTTGCTCTGTTGGAGCCTTCACCCCAGTATTCCTTAACATAAACACCGTTTACAAGGAGCTTGTTTGTAGGGCTTTCGTCGAATCTTGCGAAATATCTGCCGAGCATGAGGAAATCTGCGCCCATTGCAAGAGCAAGGGTCATGTGATAGTCATGAACAATACCGCCGTCGGAGCAGATAGGAACATAAACGCCTGTTTCCTTATAGTATTCATCTCTTGCTGCTGCAACCTCGATAAGAGCTGTTGCCTGACCTCTGCCGATACCCTTGGTTTCTCTTGTTATACAGATTGAACCGCCGCCGATACCGACCTTAACGAAGTCTGCACCTGCTTTTGCAAGGAAAAGGAAGCCTTCACGGTCAACAACGTTGCCTGCGCCGATTTTAACCGAATCGCCGTATTTTTCACGGACAAAAGCAAGGGTCTGCTCCTGCCATACGGTGTAGCCTTCGGTTGAGTCGATACAAAGAACGTCTGCACCGGCTTCAACAAGTGCGGGAATTCTCTTTTCATAGTCGAGTGTATTTACACCTGCGCCGACGATATAGCTCTTATTAGCATCAAGAAGCTCCTGAGGATTTTCCTTATGCTGTGAATAGTCCTTGCGGAACACAAAATAAAGAAGCTTGCCGTCTTTATTGATAATGGGAAGCGAATTGAGCTTGTTTTCCCAGATGATATCGTTTGCTTCCTTGAGGGTTGTTGATTCGGGAGCAGTTACGAGCTTTTCAAACGGGGTCATGAAATCCGAAACAAGAGTATCGGCGCTCATTCTGCTGACTCTGTAATCTCTGCCTGTTACAACGCCGAGAAGCTTACCGTTGGGAGTTCCGTCTTCGGTAACAGCCATGGTGCTGTGACCGGTCATCTCGTAAAGTTCAAGAACCTCTGCGAGAGTTGAGTCGGGCTTAAGATTTGAATCGCTTACAACAAAGCCGGCCTTATAGCCTTTAACCTTGGCAACCATTGCCGCTTCATCTTCAATGCTCTGAGAACCGTAAATAAATGACACGCCGCCTTCTTTTGCAAGCGCAATAGCCATTGTATCGTTGGAAACAGACTGCATGATAGCGGAAACAAGGGGAATGTTAAGACTGATGGGGCATTCTTCTTCGCCCTTTCTGTACTTAACAAGGGGGGTTCTGAGATTTACGTTTGCGGGGATGCATTCCCTTGATGTGTAGCCCGGAATGAGAAGATATTCGCTGAATGTTCTCGAGGGCTCCTGACAATAAATTGCCATCGTTATCACTCCTTATATATGATGTTAAAATTATAAACAAAAATTAAATTACATTATTTTATAACACTATACGGAAAAAGTCAATATTTTATCGGCAAAATTCCGTAATATAATTGGTAATGCTCTTTTCGATTATCTCTATTGCCTTTTCACGGTTCTGAACCTCGTCAACAACGGTTTCCTTGTCTTCAAGGTTTTTATAGACTTTGAAGAAATGCTTCATCTCGTCGAAAACGTGCTTGGGAAGTTCAGAAATATCCTTATAACCGTTATAGTTGGGGTCATTGAAGGGAATGGAAATAATCTTTTCATCAAGCTTTCCGCCATCCTTCATTGTTATAACACCGATGGGATAGCAGCGCACAAGAGTCATCGGATCGATTTTTTCACTGCAGATAACCACAACATCAAGGGGGTCAAGGTCATCGCCGTAGGTTCTGGGGATAAAACCGTAGTTTGCGGGATAATGCGTTGAGGTATAAAGAATACGGTCAAGCATAAGAACGCCCGTTTCCTTATCAAGCTCATATTTCTTTTTGCTGCCCTTTGTTATTTCGATAACCGCCATGAAATCCTCAGGGGTTATTCTTTTGGGGCTTATATCATGCCATATATTGCCCATATTTTTTCACCTTCCGATTAGAATTTTCTGCCTGCACCGCTGTGCCTTACACCGCCGGATGAACGGTGAACGGAAACCTTTCCGCCTCCGCCGCCTCCTCCGGGACGATTATGATTATTATTTCTGGGAATTTTGGTTGTTATAACATTTCTGCTGATAATATTATCGTTTGAGGCAGTCAGCTCAAGGGAAATATCATTTGCATTGAACTCGTCGCCTTTACCGGTATTTTTATAGTTGTTTTTAATCACAAGAACGGTAATCAGTCCTGCAGCAAGACCGATAACTATATAAACAAACACGTGAGAAACTTTGAAAGTTTCCGGTTCGGGAGCTTCATAATAATCATTACCATAGCTGTAATCATTGTCATAGTAATAATCATCATAAATATTGTCACCTGTGATGAAACTGTCGGTTATAACAGACTCATCGGAATAATATCCGCCTGACGCAAGATATCTTGCCTCGTCAATCATGACAAGAATGCATTTTGCATATTCTTCGTTGACAACGCAGTCGTATCCTTTGTCGATTATGGTATTCAGCTCACTGTCGCTGTATTCATCGATACAGAGTCCTGCGCATGAAACATAAATCTCACGGTTATCCATGTCGATAAGAAACAGCATTCCGTTTTCCGACCATCCGCTGTCAAAAATAAGACCGTCATAATAATCATCGGCATATTCCATGGCAGATTTGCCCGTGGCATCATCGGTTGTCACAACTGCAACGGAAAAACCGCTTTCCGAAGCAAAATCTGAAGCATTTTCATCGATATATCCGATTTCTTCCTCAGTAAAAAGTGAGGCAGCGTCATCGATTTTTATATTAAAGGAATCGGCAAACGAGCTGACGGAAAACACAAACGCAAAAATCAAAGTCAGAACAATTGCAGAAATCTTTCTCATAAGAAAATCACCTCCGCAAGAGTCAGCAAAACAGCCGTTGCCGCAGCAACTATCGCAAACAGACCGCCGAGCTTCTTTTTGCAAACGGGCAATTCGCCGTAAACCGAGCCTGTCTGACCGTTCAACGCATATATGTAGTTTTTATCGCCGTTTTTATAGTTCAGAACCCATACGGGAAGAAGATTATATCTCCACTCGGGTTCACCGACATTTATCCGGGAATCCTTGACGGTGACACCTGCCTGATTAATTGTTGCCTTGAGTCTTTCGGCAGAATAGCTCTTTATATTATTCATTGCCTGCTGATAGATTTCGCTTGTTTCAACATCTCTTTTCTCAGCAAAATAACCCGAAAGATATGACATTGAAAACGGAACAAAATCCGCAGGATTAAACGGACAGACATATTTCATGAGATCCCTGTCCTTGCTTTTGAGAGCTGCTTCAGGCATATCGGCAATCTTCATTTTTCCCTGTCTGAAATGACCCATAACGGTTGTTTCGGTATATTTTAAATCTCCGACCACCCATGATTTAACCTGACGGGAGGTTGCATTGAGCGAACCGTTTGCATCGCAGTTGATATACCAATAAGGGAAATAGACACCCTTGATTTCTTCAAGGCGCGACTCAGAAAGAAAATTCTTCGGCAGAAACTTTTTCTTTCCGCAGAATTCCCTGAATTTTTCGGTTGCGCTTTTTTTATCGATTTTGAAAGGAATGATAAAATCGGGCTTGAGTTCACCGCTGAGTCTTCCCGAAAGAACAACGGGATTGGAGCAGTAATAGCAGGTTGTTGCGGCCGTTGTTTCATCCGTTACAATCTGCGCACCGCAGCTCGGGCATGAATAAAGAAGTGCGTTTTCAAGCTCCTCCGTTTTTTCGGGTGAAGGTGCGGAAAGTTTTTCGTCTTTTTTGAAGAAATCTTCTTCTTTAAAAACCGAATCGCAGAATTCGCAGATAAAATCCTGCTTTACGGCATCAAATTTAAGACCTGCACCGCAGGCGGGACATTTATACTGAACAGCTTCCAATTCTTTCACTCCTTTTCTCTTGTTTTTACAGTTTATTTTCTGTAAGTTGTAAATCTGAATTTTATATCATTATGTTCAAGGGTTTCACCGTTATCGGTTATTTTCCATCCGTCGGCTTCGTCGAGGTTGGGGAAAAATCTGTCGGCTTCCTTTTCAGTTTCAACCTTTGTGACATATGCGGTGTCACAATACGGAAGAAGCTGCTCATAAACCTTTGAACCGCCGATAACATAAACGGTGTTTGTGTCATATCTTTTAAGCTGTTCAAAAAGCTCATCAAGAGAATGACACACTATAACATTTTCAGCCGACCAACCGGGGTCGGTTGTTAAAACAATATTGACTCTGTTGGGAAGCGCCTTCTGACCCGGAAAGGTAAGGAAGGTTGTTTTTCCCATGACAACAACATTGCCGGTTGTTTTTTCTTTGAAAAATTTCATGTCTGCAGGAATATGGTTGAGCAGCTTATCGCCGATACCTATCCCCCAGTTTTTGTCTACATTAACGATTGTTTTCATATATACCCTCTTATAGTTTTTCCGTTAAATTGCAACGGGAATTTTTTCGCTGAAATCGTGGAATTTATAGTTTTCAAATGCAAAGCTGTCTTTGGTGAAACTGTAGAAATCGGTTATGCTCTTATCCATAACAAATTCGGGAGCATCATAAGGCTCACGGCTGATAAGCTCTTCAACAATGGGAATATGTCTGTCATAGATATGTGCATCGGCAATAACATGAACAAATTCACCGGCTTCAAGACCGCTGACCTGCGCAAACATATGAACAAGAGCCGCATACTGAGCAACATTCCATGCATTTGCGGCAAGCATATCCTGCGAACGCTGATTGAGAATTGCGTTAAGCTTGTTGCCCGAGGTGTTGAAAGTCATTGAATAAGCACAGGGATAAAGTGCCATTTCATTGAGATCCTGATGAACATAGATATTTGTGAGAATTCTTCTGCTCTGGGGATTATGCTTAAGGTCATAAAGCACTCTGTCAACCTGATCCATGTCGCCTTCTTTATAGTGATGCTTAACACCGAGCTGATAGCCGTATGCCTTTCCGATAGAGCCGTTTTCATCAGCCCAAGAATCCCATACATGGCTGCCGAGGTCAGCGATATTATTTGATTTCTTCTGCCATATCCAGAGGATTTCGTCAACGGCGCTTTTTATGAATGTTTTTCTGATTGTCTGAGCAGGGAACTCCTTGCTCAGGTCATATCTGTTGACAACGCCGAATTTCTTGACGGTATGAGCAGGTGTTCCGTCTTCCCATCTGGGGCGTACATCAAGCTCGGTATCCCAAAAACCGTTCTGAATTATATCCTTACAGGTATTGATAAAAACTTTATCGGCAAAACTCATTTTAAAAACCTCCCAATGCTTTAATATAACACGGAATACCCTGCTCAAAATTGACTCCGAGCCTTGTATCCGTTCCCGCTTCGTAAGTTCTTTTTATTGCACCGTTAGTAAATTCAAGAGCAATTTTTGCACTCTCGGAAATTGATTTCCCGTTGAGATACGCACCCGTGAGTGCCGATGCAAACAAATCGCCCGTACCGTAATAAATGCCCGGATATTTTTCGGAAAAGCTGTAGAATATTTCATCCGTTTCCCTGCAATATACCGCACAACCGAGTTCTTCATCATTGAATGCAACGCCGGTTAAAACTATCATTGATGCACCGAGAGTTGATAGCCGTTTCAGAAGATTTTCGATATATTCTTCGGTATAAGGCGGTTCAACATATTTCTCTCCGAGAAGAAACGCTGCTTCCGTTAAATTCGGAACAATGATATCTGCTTTTCTGCAAAGAAGGGTCATCTCCTTTGCAAAGGCTTTATCGAAGGTTGTATACATTTTTCCGCCGTCAGCCATGGCGGGGTCAACTATAACAACGGTATTATCTGTTTTGAACATATCGATGAAATCGCAAACGATATCAACCTGTTCAATCGAGCCTAAAAATCCGCTGTAGATACCGTCAAAGGTTATTCCGAGATTTTTCCAGTGGAGTGCCATGGGATTAAGGTCACTCGTCAGATCACGGTAAGTGTAGCCTTCTATGTTGCCGGTATGAGTTGAAAGAACGGCGGTAGGCATTGCGGCAGCTTCTATTCCCGCAGCGGAAATAACGGGTATTGCGGCAGTAAGAGAGCATTTTCCTATGCCAGAAATATCATGTATCGCCGCAACTCGCTTCTGTTTTTCCAAACACTCACCACCTTTAAAATAAAATTATACATACTAATTATACTCCATATAATTATTGTTTTCAACCTCAAAATTTCAGTGTATATGCAAAAAAACTCTTTACATTATGTTAAAAAAATGGTAACATATGATAAATAGTTATAATTTTTTCAGAAGGAGTAATCAACATGAAAAAAATCGGCATGAAAATTGTCAGCATCATCCTCGCTTTTTCGCTCATCTTCGGCGGCACTTCCGCTATGGGTTCGGCTGCTGCTGCAGATGTGACAAAATCACTTGAAAACTTCGGTCTTTCAATTGTCGAAACAATCTTCACTGCTCTTGTGGGCACAATCAATTTCATTGTTCCCGACAGCCCGAAATTTGTTCAGGTTAAAGACAGAGTGGTTGAAAACTTCTACGAAGGCACTGAAACATGGGAAAAAGAAGCAAAAGCTGATGCACAGTGGAAGCTCGGCTATGCAAAAGCTTCTCTCGTTCCCTCAGACTGGGAAACAAAAGATTATTATCTCGGCGGTTTCATCGATCCCAACAACGGCATGGTAAACAAGGTTGAAGAAATCATTGACGATATGCAGGCAAGAGTTATCGCGGTTGAAGACGGCTCAGGCAGAGGCGTTGCTCTCTTTGCAAATATTGACTGCATCGGTTTCTCAAACGGCGATATCAAGGAAATCCGCAAACGTGTTGAAGCTATGAATCTCGGCGTTAAGTTCAACAGCATCAATGTTTCATCAACACATACCCACAGCTGCATCGATACACAGGGTCTCTGGACAAATCTTTTCCCCAAGCTCTTCAAGAACCTTGCTCTCTCCTACATTCCTTTCGTTGAAAAGGAAAGAGGCGCAGATGCCGAATATATGGAATTCATTTATGAAACAGTTGCAAA
>JAZSAH010000128.1:0-12544 GCA_045601745.1 Acutalibacteraceae bacterium | reverse complement strand
TTTCATGCTGACCGCAATTGGTGTTATCACCGGCTGTAAGTATAAACTTTACATCTGGGTGTTTTTTCAGAGTTTCTTTCAAGAAAGAGTTAAGAGCGTAATAATCGGGATTATAATGATCTGTATCCTTTTGATGGTCTGAAATTGCAATGAACTTAAAACTTGTTAAGTTTTCTTCCTCAGTTTCAAAATAATATTCCTTGCTGCGGTTTTCAGCGCTTCCGCAAGTATAATAATATCTTGTTCCGGGTTTCAGATCTGACGGTGTTGCCCAGAAAATATTGCTCGTGTTGACATCGCTCTTGAACGGCTTCACAATTGCATCGCAACGCTTCTTTTCTCCGCCTTTTTCGTAATATTCAACATATCCTTCGGTAACATCAAGGCTTGACCGCCATGTTACCGTCATTGAGGTTTTTGCATCTCCCGAGATACTGACCATTATATGGTCGGGTTTTTCGGTTGCAAATCTGTAATTCGGTGTTTTATCCATAATTATTTCACCTCGATTTTAAATAATCTTGCGCCGTGAGAATTGACTTCCGCGGAGAACACGCCGTCTGTTACTGCATATTCTTCATGCTTCCACATATCCCAAACCGAATAATTCATGCCGCCCATTGCGATATCGGTAACATCGAAATCAATGCTTCTTGTTTCATCATCGGTATTGAAAAGAGCAACATATTTGCATTTTTCACCCTTTGAAGTCCAGATAATCTCGCCCTTGCCGTCGGTTTCTTTTCTGCTGAACTGCCTTGCTCCGTTTGAGTTTCTGAGCATATCGATAAGCTCTCTGTTCTGAAGAAGAGAGAGGGTGAATTCATCGTTTTCACGCATTTCCGCACCTATCATAAGCGGTGAACGGAATATTCCCCAGAGAGTCATCATTGTTATCTGTTCATCATGGGTGAAACGGGTATATCTGTTTCTGTACTGTTCAAGCTTTTCTGTTTTCTGTATTCTTCCGATGGGAAGCATATCGCAATCGGGCCATGCACCCGGCTGAACATAATCCTGCCATGCATGGCAGCGTTCAAACATTGCATGAAGCTTACTCCATTCATCCCAGAAATCGCCCGTCATACGCCAGAGATTTGCATTTGCCGCAAGATGCTCGTGCTCCCATACGGGTGCGGGACCGGGGGAAAGACTGAGCACCATATCCCTGCCGCAATTATCAATTGCTTTTCTGAGCATTTCAATCTCACGGCGTGCGGAATAGGGGTTATCTTTCAAAAATTCGGTGTTTGCAATATCGTCGCACTTTATGTAATCAACGCCCCATTCGGCATAAAGCTCAAAAATGGAGTTATAATATTCCTGCGCACCCTTGGCATCGGGATTGATGCCGTACATATCGGTCTGCCACGGGCATACGGAATACTGCTGTGCTATATCCTTTGCGGTTATTCCTTCGGTTTTTGTTTTTGAATTCGCATGAACCGCCTGACGGGGAATACCCCTCATTATATGAATTCCGAATTTGAGTCCGAGTGAATGAACATAATCGGCAATGGGTTTGAAGCCCTTACCGCCTGCCGAAGAAGGAAATCTTTCGGGGGCGGGAATAAGACGGGAATATTCATCCATGTAAAGCGGAGCAAAATTATGATAATAAAAACTGTCGGCAGTGGGTTCAGACCACTGAATATCGCAGACAATATATTCCCAGCCGTAGTCTTTGAGGTGTTCTGCCATATAATCGGCATTGCCGAGAATCTGTTCTTCGTTAACGGCAGCGCCGTAGCAATCCCAGCTGTTCCATCCCATGGGAGGAACAGGTGCAAATCTCTTATGCATATTTATTTTTCCTTTCGGTAAACTCTTATTTCGAACTCGGCCTGAGTTTCGAGATAATCAAGATTATTTATTTTCTGTTGGTCTTCAACGCCTGTTTTATAGTAATAAGGAGTCATTCTGAAAAGATTCTGTATCACTTCGTTGGCGTCAAGAGAGAGGTTCATTTTTGTCTGACTTGTTTTTATGCAGACAAAATTCTCCGTTTCTTTATCGGGCACATCGTTGAGATACGGCTTTTCGTAAATTGCCGCTTTGAGTCCGAGAAGATGATTTTCAAGAGGAATTATCTTTATGAGATATCCGCCCGTTTTCAGAACACGGTGAAATTCATCGTCTGCATCGGGTGAAAAGATATTCAGCACGGCATCGAAGCTTTCGTCTGCAAACGGCAAATCAAAAAGACTTGCAACGGCAAGAGGAATTCCGCATTTGCGTTTTGATGCATATTCAAGAGCATCCTTTGAAATATCAACGCCCGAAACAAAAATTTCTTTTCCTTTTCCGGAATAATGCTGTTTCAAACCCGAAGAATAATAACATTCTCCGCAGCCTGCATCAAGAATATTTCCTCCGTCAGGAAGATATTTCTCACATATTCCGCAAAGATAATCACGCAGAAAACCGTAGTACCCCGCATCGAGAAAATCGCGCCTTGCTCTGACCATCAGACGGTCATCACCGTGGCGTTTTGCGGATGATTTCTGCGACTGCAGCAAATTAATATAGCCGAATTTTGATTTGTCAAAGCAATGCCCTTTTTCGCAGCGGTAAAGCCTTTCTTCTTCGGAAAGCTCATTTTTACATACGGGACAAATAAAATTTATCATTTCTTAACCCTGTATTTCTCAATTTTTTTCATCATTGATCTGCCCACATCGTGCATGAATCTTTCGCAGGCGGGAAGCAAATCATCGGGGAATCCGTTGAGGAAACGGTCTGCTTCATATGTAAAATTGCCCTTGTAGTCAATTTCGCCGAGTGCGTGGAGAATATCGTCCCAATCCATTTTCATCATATAAGGAAGGGTATGGCTGTCGTTGAGATGGTCGTTATCATGGATATGAAGGCAGCCGAGTCTGCTTCCCATCTGACGAATCATTGCCCCTGCATTGTCGCCTACAAGACCGCAATGTCCGAGGTCAAGGCAGGCGGTGAAATTATCGGGATTCAGCGCATCGACATAGCGGTTGAAATCCTCGGCAACCGAGCATACATTGGGAACAATTCTGCCCAGCTTATCATCCCATCCCCACATATTTTCAAGAGCGATTTTAATGCCGTATTCCTTGGCATAAGGCTCGAGAGAATGATACAGCTCCATATTGCGCTCAAACTGGTCGGAGCTGAACTGAACGGGATGAACAACGCATATTTTCGCATCAAGCATACCGGATATTTCAAGCGCTCTCTTGAGCTTTTCAAAAATCCGGGCAGTATATACGCTGTCGGATTCCTTTGCGCTGGGGAAGGGAGCATGAGCCTGCTCAAAGGTTACACCGTAAGAATCGGCGATCCCTTTCAGTGCATTGACATGGTTTTTATAAGCCGGTGTATTAAGAACGTCGTTATCGTCGTCCATTTTGAACATTGAATAATCCAATCCGTCAAAACCGCTTTCACAGATAATGCGGACTGCTTCTGCATCGCCGAGACGCTCGGAAATTCTTTCTGTCTGGTTGACAAGCTTCATAGTATTACCTCCTTAAGATAAGGTTACAATGATATTATAACAGTTAAATTACGCTTCTACAAGTTAAATGTTAACAATTTTTTAATTGACTTTTAATTTAAAATGTATTAAATTAATATTCGGGAAAAACAAATAAGGGAGAGAGAAAATGGCTAAAGCAGAATACAGAAGTTCAATACGCTCAAAAAATCTTATCAAAAAGGCTTTGGCTAAGCTGATTCACGAAAAAGAATTATCAAAAATTACTGTTTCGGATATCATCAGAGAAGCCGATATAAGCCGAGGAACTTTTTATGCTCATTTTTCGGATGTCAATGCCGTTATAACGCAGATTGAAAGCGAAGAAATGAACAGTCTCATGGATTTTGTTGACAAATACGGTTTTGAAAACATCTGCTCAAAACCTGGCAGTTTCATTACCGCTATCTGCGGATATATGATGCGTGATATGGAGTATTACCGTATGCTTGCAATGTCAAACATACTCAACAACTTCATCTGGCGTCTTGTAAATGTTTACTACGAAAAACTGCTTGAAAGAGTTCTGACGCTCAGACCCGATATTGAAAGAAACGAAGCCGAGATGTATATCATATATATTACCTCGGGCGCAAAAACAACAATTCTCAGCTGGTTAAACGGCGAAATCAAGTGTGAACCCGAAAAAATCGGAGAAACCATCGGAAGACTCATCAAGCTTTCTCAAATTTATATTCAGAAATAACAAAACGGCACGATGCAGCAGCACCGTGCCTGTTTTTTATAATCCGATAAGACCGAGAAGGCCGTATGAAAAAACGCTCATAATAAGATTTGCAATAAGAACGCCGAGAGCGATAATCGGGAAAGATGTTTTGATTCTGATGTCGAGCAGTGCCGCTATCAGTGCACCTGTCCATCCGCCCGTGCCGGGGAGAGGAATTGCAACAAACGCAAGCAGACCCCAGTTTCTCCACCTCTGAACCTTTTCGCTTTTTCTCATGGAACGCACTTCGAGTTTTTCGATAAGACCGCCGATTTTTTTGAATCTTTTGAGAAACTGAAAAATTCTGCGGATAAAAAGCAGGATAAAAGGTATCGGAAGGATATTGCCGAGATAACAGATAACAAATGCTTTCAGAAGTTCAACATCAAGCAGCTTTGCGGCAATCATTCCCCCTCTGAGTTCGAGAACGGGAAACATTGAAATAATGAAAATTATGAGTTCCTTGGGTATCGTACCCTGAAAAAGTCCGACCAGATAATCTGTAATGGCTTCTGTCATTGCAGTATACCTTCCTCAACAAGATTTTGCTCAACAAGAAAATCATGAGCGCTCTGGAGTATATTTCTGTCATTGATAAAACGGAGCGTATCCATGGCTTTATCAAAATTCAGCCAGACATAATCCTCAATTTCCTCCCGTTGGATTGTTGTCTGAGTGTCCTTGGTCTTTGCAAGGAATATCGTTACGGATTTTTCAACCCTGCCCTGAATCGTATACTCCGATTTCGAAGCAAACTGAGGAACAATCTGGATATGGATGCCCGTTTCTTCAAGCACTTCTCTTATCGCCGTCTGCTCATGTGTTTCACCTTTTTCAATATGACCCTTCGGGAAACCCCAGTGAGTGCTGCGGCGGTTTTTGATAAGCAGATAACGGACTTCGTTGTTGATAATACGGTAAACAACCGCACCGCATGAACGCTCATAAAGGCATTCAAGCTTATAATTTCTTCCTTTTTCCGCAAATGCAACGGCATCTTCAATCTGATAGGAAATAAATCTCATGCTTTTCGGGGCAACGACATAGACCGTGGGGCTGCCGTCTGCTCTTTTTATTGCGGCAATAACTCTGCCGTCGAAGGTTCTTACGGGATGGTTGATACCCATTATATAAGCACCGTGGGACATACTGTCATAACGCTTTTTACCTTCTATGGCGCCGAAATTAAGCTGATAGACAAATCCGAATTGCCTGTTTACGGAGCGGATAGGGTTTGTGACCCTTACTCTGACATATTTGCCGAGCATTTAACCACACCTTTCGAAAGGTCATTAAGACCCAAGATAAATACTTTCTGTATTATACTAAATTTATCCGACTAAAACAATAGTTTTATCAAAATTTATATAATTCCCAAATATAATAATCATATGTTGAGAATTTTTCATGATTTTTACAAAACCGGCTCAAGGATTACGGTAGATTTGCTCCGCAGAATTTTACTATTGATTTATATATATAAAGTATGATATTATAAATATATATTTCTACTTTTACGGAAGAAGTGAAAAACATGAAAAGAATCCTTGTTGCCGATGACGAAGCCCGTATCAGAAGGCTTGTATGCGACTTTCTTAAAAATGCAGGCTATGAAACGGTTGAAGCTGTTGACGGCAGAGAAGCAATTGAAAAATTCTTTTCCGTGGGAAGCATTGACCTTGTTATCTGCGACATAATGATGCCTGAAGCAGACGGCTGGGAAGTTACGAGAAAAATCAGGGAATCGAGCTCTGTTCCCATTCTTGTTCTCACTGCGAGAAGTCAGGAATTCGATGAACTCATGTCATTTGAAAGCGGTGCCGATGATTATGTCACGAAGCCGTTCAGCCCTGGCGTGCTTGTTAAAAGAGTTGAGGCGATACTCAAACGTTCAAAGCTTTCACAGAACAAAAACGATGAAATAATCTCCATTGACGGTCTTGTTATAGATATTCCCGCCCATACTGTCACAAACAATCTTGCTCCCGTTGAACTGACAATCAAGGAACACAATATTCTTGTTAAGCTCGCAAAGAACCACGGAAGAATTTTTTCGAGAGAACAGCTTCTTGACAGCATCTGGGGCATTGATTTTGTCGGTGACCCGAGAACGGTTGATTCTCACGTTGCAAGACTGAGAACAAAGCTCGGCGAATGGGGTGAAGCTCACCTCAAAACAGTCTACGGTGTCGGATATAAAATTGAGGTGGAGAGATCTTGAAACGAAAAATCCCTCTTTTCAGACTCAGCAGAATAAGAATAAAGCTGTTTGCGATGATAACGGCTGTTCTCATTCTGTTTCTGACAATGATTGCTTTATTCAGCACTCCCGTTCTTTTCAGAGTTTTCTCGTTCAACACATACAGAACAATGGAAACAGCCGCCGAAGAAATCAACGGCTGTGTTCCCGGTTCATCAACCTATTATTTTGACCTCTATTCAATAACGGGTGACTACAATATAGATATCGAGCTTATAAACTCCGACGGCTCGGTTTCTTACACATCAAACAGCGGTAATACCGTTTACGGAAGCGAACATTTTTCTGCAGGCACCTCAAATTCTCTGCTGTCAACTCTCAAATCTGTTGAAAGCCGAAAGTATGCCGTTGAGTCGGATAATTTCCGCATAATGAAGCAGTCAATCTCCAATATAGAATATTTTGTTTTCAACAAACCCGTCGATTCAGGCGAAACTCTATATGTTTATTCGGCTGTTGCAGACGTCGAAAACATCGTCAGCGTTGCCGGAAATGTTTATTCGTTCATAAGCATACTGATGATAATCATCATGTCGGTCCTTTTCTATCTGCTTGTTGCAAAATTCACGAAGCCTCTCGTTGAAATGAACGACATCACAAAAGATATGGCGGCGCTCAACTTTGAACGCAAATGCGATAACTACGGAAAAGATGAAATAGGCGAGCTCGGTTCAAGCATCAACACGCTTTCTACAACACTCGATGCAACTCTTATGGACCTCAAGGATAAAAATGCACGCCTTGAAAAAGATATCGAAAAACGCCATCAGCTTGACAATGCAAGAAAATCCTTCATAAACAATGTTTCCCATGAACTGAAAACGCCCATTGCAATCATCTCGGGATATGCGGAGGGTCTTTGCGAGGGAATAAGCGACGACCCGGAAGTTATAAAGGAATACTGCCAGATTATCAACGATGAAAGTCAGAAAATGAACGCTCTTGTTGTTGAACTTCTTGAACTTTCAAAGCTTGAAAGCGGTGCACAGCCTTTTGCTCCCGCATATTTCGGTCTGGGCGCTAAAATCCGTTCACTCATCAGCCATCTCTCTCTTCTTTTTGAGCAGAACAACATAACGGTTATAAACGAAGTGCCCGAAGAACTCATGTGCTATGCTCAGGAGGATAAAATCGAAATCGTTCTGAAAAATTATATTACCAACGCTGTTTCGCATTGCTCGGGTGAAAAAATCATCAGAGCAACCGCAAAGGAACATGAAAATTTTATTGAAATCGGTATTTTCAACACGGGCGAAAACATTGCGGAGCATGACCTTCCCGAGCTTTGGGACAGCTTCTACAGAGCAGACAAGGCCCACGGCAGAAGCGAAAACCGTTTCGGTCTCGGTCTTTCAATCGTTAAAGGCATCATGAACGCCCATAACTGCAGATACGGCGTTGAAAATCTTGAAAACGGCGTTATTTTTACTTTTGAAGTTTCAAAGGATTCCGGATATTATGATAATGAACAGTAACTTAAAAAGAATATTTATAAGGCTTATTTCACTCATTCTGTGCATATGCCTTACCGCAGGCTGCTTTTCATCATGTTCAGGACAGGAGGAAAGCGGTGTTAATACCGTTAAGTCAGAAGCTGCGCGAAACACGATAACTAACCTTTCCGACAAAGCTGAAATTCATTATTCACAAAGTGAAGAAAGCTTTTCGGAAACGGCAACCTCGGGTCTTATCAAGCTTCTTGTTGACCCTGCAACAAATTCATTCGGCATTCTGGAAACAACCCAGAATCAGCTGTGGACCGCACTTCCTCTGCTGAATAAAACTGCCGACGGTGAAAAGCTCGTAACTGATGCCAGCATGGTTTCTCTGAAAATTCTCGGCGGCACCGACATCTATTATCTCAATTCTCAGGATAATTCCGTTGAATACGGCAAAGCATCATTTGAACCCGTTGAAAACGGCATAAAATTCATTTTTGATATTTTTGCAAACAAGGGAACTGCCGAAAAATCATCCTATGACAAAACAGATATCGGCTTCAGGGTTGAGATGAACGTTATTCTCAAAGACGGCAGTATGAATGTTACCTGCACAAATCAGAATATCACCGGAAACCCGGATGCATACATTGAAAATATTGAGCTTCTGAATTATTTCGGCGCATATAACGATACACATGAAAATGATTTTCTTCTTGTGCCTGACGGCTGCGGTGCGATAATCAGAACATCAATCTATGATGAATCATTCGAATCACTTTCGTTTGATATTTACGGCAGCGACCCCTCCTCCGAAAAAGAAGAAGAAACAGAAAGCGCAATTGTTCCCGCATTCGGAATAAAACACGGCGAAACAGCCTTTGTTTCTCTTATTCAGAACGGAGATTCCGTTGCTTCCGTCAACGCCAAAAAAGCTACTCATATCAGCGAATACAACATTGTTTATCCGTCGTTCAACATCACTCCCGTGAATTATGACGACGAAACACTTTACATTTCAAAATCATCAACAGTCGATGAAATTTCGCTCTGCTACCGTTTTCTTGCAGGCAGCAACGCAACCTATGCAGGTCTTGCATCCGCCTGCCGTGAACAGCTTATCCGCAACTCCGTTCTCTCAACAAAAACGGTTGAAAACGAAGAATATATGCCATTCTACCTCACCCTTACGGGCAGCGCAAAAAAAACTCTCGGACCCGTTACCTATCTTTCAAATCTCACAAATTTTGAGCAGGCAACGGATATGCTCACGAGAATGAAAAATAAGGGTATCAACAATATCAGCATAAGATACACGGGCGCATTCAGCGGCGGTCTTGATTCGAAAGATATCGTTTCATCGGATATCATGCTCCGTCTCGGAGGAACAAACAAACTCAGCGAACTTTTTGACTATGTTTCATCGCAGAAAATGTCTCTTTTCCTTGACATAAATCTTCTTTCGTCGTCAACAGGATTTTCCGGTGCATCGGCAACAAACATCCGAAAGCGCGCATCCTCGTTCACTCCTGCAAATGCGCTTGTTGATTTTATGGACGAAACCGTAAAGGAAAGACAGCTGCGCAATCTCAGCAAGCTGAAAAATATTGTTGCATCTGTTCTCAGTGACACAAGATATTATACCTTCTCGGGATATTGCCTTAATGATGCAGGCTCCGTTCTTTATTCGGACTTCTCATCCGACGGAATGCTCAGGGCTGAAGCGGCAGAAACAATCAGCTCAGCTATCGCTCCCCTTTCAACAGGTCATTCCGTAATGGCTGTCAGAGGCAATTTCTATATGCTTAAAAATGTTGACTCTGTTATCAACATTCCTCTCGGAACAAGCGTTGCACAAAGCGGTGCATATCTTGCAGTGCCGTTTGTTCAGCTCATTCTCCACGGAATTGCAGACTATGCAGGCGAGCCTATAAACACAGGCATCAATCTTCGTGAAACACTTCTCAAAAATATAGAATACGGTGCCTGCCCTCATTTCGAATGGAACTATGAGCCTGTTATAGGCAGAACGGAAAAAGACCGTTTTTATTATGATAACACCATCAATGCCGCCGCAGAATTCTATACCGAAGCAAATAAAGCACTCAACAACCTGCGTGATGCAAGAATAACCGACCATTATGAGGTTGAAGACGGTATCTTCTGCACAGAATACGATACAGGTGCAAGAATATATGTCAACTACACAAACACCGACTTCTATGTTCTCGGCGTTATTGTTGAAGCAAGAAGCTTCTTGAGAGTAAACTAATTTAATCGGAGGAATAATTATGCCTTATATCAGAACAACCGTAAGCAAAGAACTTACCGCAGAAAACAAAGAAAATCTCAAATCAAAACTCGGCGAGGCAATTGCCCTCATTCCCGGCAAAAGCGAAGCATGGCTCATGCTTGCATTCGAAGACAATATAGATATGTATTTCAAAGGTGACTGCAGTGAAGAATATGCATATCTTGAGGTCAGCCTTTTCGGAACAACTTCGGATGCAGCATATGACAGACTCACTGCCGCACTTTCCGAAATAGTCAACGAAGAACTCGGCATAGACAGAGCAAATATCTATATCAAATACGAAGAAGCGGATCATTGGGGTTGGAACGGAACCAACTTCTGATATGAGCGAGAAAAAACATGAAATCCTGCTGATTGCCGCAGCCTTAATCATTGCATCATGCACACTTCTTTATTCAGTTTTTGATTCTCCGAAATACAACAGCCTTGAAGCCGTTCCGATAATAACCGGAACATCTGTCAGAACAACCGCAGTTGAGGTCGGAAAAGTTAATCTCAACACAGCAACGCTTGAAGAACTGTCACAGCTTGAACTTATCGGAGAAAAGAAGGCGCAGGCAATCATTGACTACAGAGAAGAAAACGGAAAATTCCGTACCGTTGATGAAATCATGAATGTCAACGGAATAAGCGTTACCATTTTCGAAAAAAATATCGATAAACTCACGGTGTAAGGTGAAACCATGGAAAGACTTGAAATTAAAAAACTTTTTTATAATCCCGATAATTACGCAGACAAAACAGTTACGGTTTACGGATGGATAAGAACCCTGCGTGATTCAAAGGCAATAGGATTTATCGAACTCAACGACGGAAGCTGCTTCAAAAGCGTTCAGGTTGTTTTTGAGGCTTCAAAGCTTGAAAACTATAAAGATATCGCAAAGCTTAACATCGGTGCGGCAATAAAGGTTACGGGCATTCTTCTGCTCACGCCGCAGGCAAACCAGCCTTTTGAAATCAATGCCGAAGAAATAACAATTGAAGCAACCTCAACTCCCGACTACCCTCTCCAGAAAAAAAGACATTCAGTTGAATTTCTGAGAACAATTGCTCATCTCAGACCCCGTACAAATCTTTTCAGCGCAGCTTTCAGAATCCGTTCCGTTGCGGCATATGCAATCCATAAGTTCTTTATCGACGAAGGCTTTGTTTATGCACACACACCTCTCATTTCATGCAGCGACTGCGAGGGTGCAGGTGAGATGTTCAGGGTTACAACTCTTGACCCCGATAATCTTCCCAGAACCGAAAACGGTGAAGTTGACTACAACGAGGATTTCTTCCGCAAGCCTGCATATCTTACCGTTTCGGGTCAGCTTCAGGCAGAAACAATGGCTCTTGCTTTCGGCAAGGTTTACACCTTCGGTCCGACCTTCAGAGCTGAAAAATCCTATACACAGCGCCATGCTGCGGAATTCTGGATGATTGAGCCCGAAATGGCTTTTGCAGAGCTTTCCGACGATATGGATGTTGCGGAAGCAATGATTAAATATGTTATAAAATATGTTCTCGATAACTGTCCTCAGGAAATCGAATTCCTCAACAAATTCGTTGATAAGGAGCTTGTTGAAAGGCTTACTGCCGTTGCAAATTCCGATTTCGGCAGAGTAACTTATACCGAAGCGATAAAAATGCTCGAAGAACGCAACGATGAATTTGAATACAAGGTAAAGTGGGGCTGTGACCTGCAGACGGAGCATGAACGCTGCCTCACCGAAAAGATTTTCAAAAAGCCGGTTTTTGTTACCGACTATCCCAAGGAAATCAAGGCTTTCTATATGCGCCTTAACGATGACGGAAAAACCGTTGCTGCCTGCGACTGCCTTGTTATGGGCATAGGCGAAATCATCGGCGGCAGCCAGAGAGAAGAACGCCTTGACCTTCTTGAAGCAAGAATCAAAGAGCTTGGTCTTGACCCCAAAGACTATGACTGGTATCTTGACCTTCGCCGTTACGGCGGAGTTAAACACAGCGGTTTCGGTCTCGGCTTTGAAAGATTGGTTATGTATTTAACGGGCATTTCAAATATCCGCGACGTTCTCCCCTTCCCCAGAACAACAGGCTCCGCAGATTTTTAATTGAGCAAAAAACATCCCGACAGCTTTTCCGCTGTCGGGATTTCTGCACCATCCTCTTTCCCCGTAAACGCTTTTATGCGTTGTTTTCCATAGGATTATTCTTGCCTGAAAGAATGCATACGGTAACGGTCATTGCGAGAAGAATAACTGCTGCTGTAAGTTTTAAGATAATCATTGTTTTGTCCCCCTGTTTTTTCTGTTTCTTGATTACAACC
>JAZSAH010000127.1:0-12792 GCA_045601745.1 Acutalibacteraceae bacterium | reverse complement strand
GCAAATGCATCGGGAAAACCCAGTCCCACAAGGGCGGCTCATGTTATTGAGGACCTCGAAGGAAAAATCGACGCAGTTGTTGACGGCGGCGAAAGCGATGTCGGCGTTGAGTCAACGGTTGTGACCCTTGTCACCGACCCTCCGACCCTTCTCCGTCCCGGCGGAATAACTCCCGACCAGCTTGTTGATGTTCTCGGTGAACTCAACATTTCGTCGGCTGTTTTCGAAAAACTCAAAGACGGTGAGCAGGCGCAGTCACCCGGCATGAAATATAAGCATTATGCCCCCTCCGCACAGGTCACGATTATCAGAGGCAGCTTTGAAAGCTATAAAAAATTCCTTCTCGCACAAAAAGATACGGTCTGCGCCGTATGCTTTGAGGGTGAAGGAAAGCATTTTGAAAAATATATCGAATACGGAAAAAAGAATGACGAAATGTCGCAGGCACACAGCCTTTTTGATGCGCTGCGTGAAGTTGACGCCACGGGATGCAAAAGAGCATTCGTGCGCTGTCCGATGTCTGAGGGCGTTGGTCTTGCGGTCTATAACCGACTTCTTCGCTCGGCGGCATTCAGGGTCATTGACCTTGATATAAAAATCCCCGTCATCGGTCTTACCGGTCAGACGGGTTCAGGAAAAACAACGGTTGCATCCTTGCTCAGAGAAAAAGGCTGCGCAATTGTTGACACGGATATCCTCGCAAGAAAAGCGGTTGAAAACAGCGAAGTTATCGCAATGCTCTGCAGTGAATTCGGCGATGATATCATCGTAAACGGTGAGCTTGACCGCCGTGAGCTTGCAAGGAGAGCCTTTGCAACAAAGGAGGGCACGGAAAATCTCAGTGCGATAACCCATCCCGAAATAACCCGTCTTGCGATTGATGAGATACATAAAGCAGTCGGAAACGGCAGCAAGGCGGCGGTTATCGATGCGGCATTGCTTTTTAACAGTCCGCTTGCGTGCATCTGCGATAAAACCGTCAGCGTTGTTGCACCCGAAAATATCCGTCTTGAAAGAATCATGAAGCGTGACGGAATTTCCGAAAAGGATGCGCTCCTTCGCATGAATGCACAGCCCCCGACAGAATATTATATCGCAAAATCGGATATCATTATTAATAATGACGGTTTATGCGATTTGCAGGAGCAGTTAAAAAATATTTGTGATGAATAAAAATTTGTAGGGCGGGATTCCCACATCCTGCCGTATCGTTTTAAAATCCCACCCATGAAAGGAAAATTGATATGTGCGAAAAAACTCAGGCAGAATTACTCAGGGAAGAACTTTTTTATTCGGCACAGCACGCTTCATATGTCTGTGACGATGATGAAATTGCCGTTGCGGATGATTTCTGCGAAGGCTATAAGGATTTCCTTAACAGCTGTAAAACCGAGCGTGAAGCAGTTGTTTTCGTGAAGGAGCTTGCCGAAAGAAACGGCTATAAGCCCTTCAATCCCGATGCGGTTTATCAGGCAGGCGACAAGGTTTATGCCGATATCCGTTCAAAAGCTCTCATTCTCTGCACCTTCGGCGAAAAGAGCCTTGCAAACGGCGCAAAAATCGTTGCTTCCCACATCGATTCTCCCCGTCTTGACCTCAAACCCAACCCCCTTTATGAGGATGCGGAGCTTGCGCTTTTCAAAACTCACTACTACGGCGGAATAAAGAAATATCAGTGGACTGCAACTCCCCTTGCTCTCCACGGAGTTATTTATCGCCGTGACGGTTCATGCGTGAATGTCTGCATCGGTGAGGATGAGGGCGACCCTCAGTTTGTTGTTACCGACCTTCTTCCCCATCTCGACAAAAAGCAGGCAAACAGACCTCTCGGCGAGGCAATCGAGGGCGAAAATCTCAATATTCTCATCGGAAGCCGTCCTTTCGGAAGAGATAAGGGCAGTGAGATGGTCAAGCTCAACATCATGAAGCTCCTCAACGAAAAATACGGCATTGTTGAGGCGGATTTCCTCTCTGCAGAACTCGAAGCGGTTCCTGCTTATAAGGCTTCGGACATCGGTTTTGACAGAAGCATGATAGGTTCATACGGTCATGACGACAGAGTATGCGCCTATCCCTCGGTTATGGCTGAAATCGACACCGTAAGCCCCGAATTCACAAGCGTTACCGTTATCACCGACAAGGAAGAAACGGGTTCAGACGGAAATACGGGTCTTCATTCGGCGTTCCTCAAGCATTTTATTGCCGATATCGCAAAAACGCAGGGTCTTGAGGGCAGGGATGTTCTCAGAGCATCGGAATGCCTTTCCGCAGATGTCAATGCAGGCTTTGACCCCACCTATCCTTCCGTTCATGATAAACTCAACGCAGCTTTCCTCAACAAAGGCATAGTTGTCACAAAATACACGGGTTCAAGAGGAAAGAGCAGCACCAATGATGCAAGCGCGGAATTCATGTCGAAGGTCCGCAGAATTTTTGACGGCGCATCCGTTTCATGGCAGACGGGCGAGCTCGGCAAGGTTGATGAAGGCGGCGGCGGAACGGTTGCAAAATATGTTGCAAATCTCGGCGTTGAGGTTGTTGACGTGGGCGTTCCCGTTCTTTCGATGCACGCACCCTTTGAGGTTGTTTCGAAGCTCGATGTATATATGGCATACAAAGGATTCAAGGCTTTTCTGGAACAAAAAGACTGAAAAACGGCGAAAGTTGAACAAATTTGATAAATTCCGTCACTTGTTTACAGTTTGTTAACATTTCTATAACACAAACAAAGCAATTATACAATATTATACACATTGTCAAAAAGTTATTTGACAATGTGTATTTTTTTATTTTGACAACTTCTTTTTTCATTTTTATTTTCTCTTTCCCCAAAGCACTGCCGGATGCTGCACACATCCGGCAGTGCACCTTTTTGCGGAAAAAGTTTTTATTTGTAGGGGTCGGCGACCCCGACGACCCGGCACCGTCAGGTGCATATGCCGATTTATCAGTGACCGCAGGGCGATTTGCCTCCCACTCGGGGGAGGTGGCATTTTCGCAAGAAAATGACGAAGGGGGTTTATATCCGCCGTTTTTTTCGGGCAGGATTGTTCCTACAGGTAACCTGTGTCGGAACGGAAAATATAAATTTCTTGCCATTTCCTGCAAAACATGATAAAATAAAGGAACAATGCGAAAGGAGAATATAATTATGACAGGACTCGGCAAATGGGCTTGCACCGTTAACACAATGTTTTTTTCGGGCGAAGTTAAGATAAAGGTTTTTGACAACAACGGAGAATACGGTTTTGAGATTGATATTCCCAACATCGATGTACCCGATATCGATATCATAAGCGTTGAAGAAGATGAGGATTCGGTTTATGCCGTTGTGAGAACATCGATCCTTCCCGGAAAGGATATCGAACTCAATATCGATTTTGACGGCGACGAATTTGACGGTTTTCTCAAAATTCCCTATATCGGCAAGGTTAAATTCAAGGACGGTCACAGAATAGAAGAATAAAATTAGGGGGCTGTAAAATACAGCCCCCTTTGACTGTCGACAAAGTCGCTGAAACATAAACGAAATATATTTAGGGAACGGCGACCCCGACGTTCCGTATCCCTAAACAATCAAGAGCAGAACATGATGCCGATATTCCGCCGGTTGTTTTCGTTTATTTGACGTTTTTTCGCTTTTCGATGTATCTGTATACACCTTCAAGCGAAGAAAACGCCATTCAGCTTCCTTTCTCAACAGCCACACCTTGCCGAAAAACAAGTTTTTCGACAAGCTGAAGGGGGCTGTAAAATACAGCCCCCTTCAGATTTCAGTTATTGATGTCCGCCGTATATTTACCCTTATGGCGGTAGGGATAAATTTTCAGGAATATGTAAGAAACAACTGCGCCTACCGTGTTGAGAACGATATCAGCCATAGTGTCCATGATGGGCCAGCGTTCCGCAACGATGGGGTCAAAGAGAGTCAGTGCCTTGGGAGTTCCCTGTGCAAGCTCAAGCGACCAATGCTGTGCATCGCCGGGATAACCACTCATCATGCCTGCAATCTGGTCAAATCCGAACTCGAAAAGCTCCCAGCCCGTTGCGGCAAGGAATGAAAATCCGACGGATGCGAGGATAATGAGTGCAAGAGGAGCCTCTTTTTTATCTCTTTTCTGAATTGCGCATACGATTTCGTAGCCGAAAAATACGCAGGCACCGCCGCCGACGAAATGGAGCATGACATCCCACCAGCGGAAGTCATAATAGAGGTTGAGGAATTTTCCGCCGAAGGATGCGCAGAAAATCATGAGTGTCAGGAACGACTGGAAAGCCGATGAAATATGTCTGAATATGCTTTTTTCGGGGAAAAGCATGAAGATTTCCCAGAGGAACATACAAACAAGGTTTGCGCCGACCTGCAGGGGGTCGGTAATATCGAAGGGTTCCTTGAAGAAGCCTGCAACAAAGGCATAAATCATGAGAGCTCTGAAAATCCACCAGAAAACAAATCTGCGCTTGGGACAGTTATCCGAAAGTCGCTTGAAATATTCTTTCATATCAATTCTCCGTTCTTGATTGTTGTTTTGAGTATATCATAATAAATTCCGTTTGTCATTTGTTTTTTCGGAAAAATTTTTATTTATTTGACAATAAGTATATTTTGACTGTATTAAATGTTTCTTTCGGAATAATTACAATTTTATTAAGTTTACAAATATTTTCTGTTGTGGTATACTGAATCTATAACGGGCGATTCATGCATCACCCCTGCATCTTTACTTTAAGGAGATTTATCATGACACGCAAGCTTTACTATGAAAATGCATATATAAAAGATTTCACCGCAAGCGTCATTTCATGCACCGAGGGCAAGAGAGGCTTTGAGGTTATCCTTGACGAAACGGCGTTTTTCCCCGAGGGAGGCGGTCAGCCGGGCGATACGGGTTTCATAGGAGGCGCAGAGGTTATTGACACGGTTGAAAAAGGCGGCGAGATAATCCACATATGCAAAACGGCGGTTGAAACGGGCAAGACCGAATGCAGTCTTGATTTTGAAAAGCGTTTCACCAATATGCAGCAGCATACGGGAGAGCATATTTTTTCGGGAATACAGCATTCCGTCTGCGGTTTCGACAATGTCGGCTTCCACATGGGTGAACACAGCATAACCGTTGATTTCAACGGCGTTATCACCGCTGATGAGCTTGAAAGAATCGAGCGTCTTTCGAATGAGGCGGTTTTTAAGAATATTCCCGTTGAAACACTTTTGCCCGACGATGACGAGCTTGAAAATTATGCTTACAGAAGCAAAAAGGAGCTTGAGGGTCAGATTCGTCTGACAAAAATCGGGGATGTTGACCTGTGCGCCTGCTGCGGCACTCATGTTGCATACACGGGCGAGGTCGGAATCATCAAAGCCGTTTCGATGATGAACTATAAGCAGGGCGTGAGAATTACTCTGCAAATCGGAAGAAAAGCGCTTGAGGATTATAAGGAAAAGAACAGGAGCGTTCTTGAAATTTCCAATCTTCTCAAGGCAAAGACCGAGGAAATCACAGAGGCGGTCGAAAGAACGCTTGAAAAGCTGAAGGACTCCGCATTTGCATATTCGTCACTCAAAAAGGAGCTTTTCGCACTCAGGGCAAAGGATGCCGAAGGCGAAAAATATCTTGCTTTTGACGATGCGGGAAGTGCCGACGATGCAAGAATTTTCAGCGATATGCTTGCGGAAAAGGTCGGAATTGCGGCAGTATTTTCAGGTGACGACGAAAACGGCTATAAGTATGCGGTAACAACGAGAAACGGCGATGTGCGTGAAATCGGCAAGGCACTCAATGCCGCCTGCTCGGGCAGAGGCGGAGGAAAACCCGACATGGTTCAGGGCTCCGTTGCTGCAACAAAGGAACAGATTGAAGAATTCTGGAAAAACGCAATATAATTGCAGGGGTCGATGCCCACATCGACCCTGAAAAAACATCAAAGGCCTGAACGGGAAATTCCTGTTCAAGCCTTTTTTAAGTTTTGAGTTATATTCCGTCTTTGACGGAGTGATATTATTGCTTATCGCAACAGTGGTATTGAAACATTACTGTTTCAGTTTTATTTTATTCGCCCCTAAACTTGCGAAGCAAATATCACTTGACGAAGTCAAATAAAACTGCGAAGCAATAAAACTCGCCGCAGCGAAAAAACTGCGAAGCAATAAAACCCGCCGCAGCGGATAAAACTGCGAAGCAATAAAACCCGCCGCAGGCGAATAAAACTTATATTTTCGGCGGAGCAACCCTGTGCTTTCTGTGTTTTTCGTGGGGCTTGGGTTCGATATTGCCGGCCTTGGTGAGGGCAATCTTTGTGAGTACGGGACCGACGAGTTCATAAATGAGAACAGAGAAAAGAACGATGTTGCGCACAATCTGTCCCACTTCACCGATTTCCATAACGGTAACCGACATTCCGAGGGCAACGCCTGCCTGAGGAAGAAGGGTGATACCGAGATATTTTGTTGTTTTTTCGTCGCATTTCATGAGCTTTGCGCTTCCGTAGGCACCGAAATATTTACCGAGGGAGCGAGTTATGATATAAGCAACGCCTATTCCGACGATAACAATATCGGTGAAAACGCTCAGTTCAAGCTCAGCACCACTCATAACAAAGAAAAGAACGAAAAGAGGAACTGTCCATTTATCGGTTTTTTCCATGATTTCTGCAGAGAAATCGCAGAGGTTGCAGAACATCGTGCCGAGCATCATGCAAACGAGAAGGGTGGAAAATCCTACATGAACACCGCCGATTTCAAATTTCACCATGGAAAGGGCAACGGTGAAAAGAACGCAGGTTACGGAAAGGCAGAGTCTTTTGCTGTTTGAGTTGAAGAATCTTTCGAAAACGGAGAAAAGAAGACCCATGACAAGACCGAGAAGAAGCGATGCAACGATTTCAACAACCGGTTCAACGGCGATTGAAACAATGTTGAACTGACCGTGTTCGATTGCTTTTGCAATTCCGAATGAAATCGCAAAAATGATAAGACCAACAGCATCGTCGATAGCAACGATGGGAAGAAGCAAATCCGTGAGCTTACCCTTCGCTTTATACTGACGGACAACCATCAGCGTTGCGGCAGGCGCCGTTGCGGCGGCAATGGCACCGAGAATGATTGCCATTGAAAGCGGAAGCTTATCGGGGATGATGAAATGAAGTCCGATTAATGCGGCATCAACGAGGAGAGTTGCGATGACTGCCTGAAAAATACCGATGAAGGTTGCGGTTTTGCCAATCTGCTTGAGCTGTGAAAGACGGAATTCGTTACCGATTGCAAAAGCGATAAAGCCGAGGGCAGCATCGGAAATAATCTGATATTCCTTAACATTTTCAACGGATGTGAAGCCGATGCCGTCAAATCCGAGAGCACCGATTGCATAGGGTCCGATGAGAATGCCTGCAACGAGATAGCCCGTTACCGAAGGCAGACCGAGAGGTTTGACAACTCTCGACATGAGAAGACCTGCGCCGAGTGCGATTGAAATGCAAAACAAGGTTTCCATTTTTTCAAGACCTTTCCGTAAGAAATTTGACAGCAATTTATTCAGAAATGCAAATGATACATATTATTTTAAAATAACTGTCAGACCGAATAGTATATTAGCAAAATATATGTCCAAAGTCAAAATGAAAAATTAACAAAAAATGATTGACAAAACCGAAATTTATCGCTATTATGTTAATTGCAACCGAACATATGTTCGATAAAAACAAAACCGTTCAGACTCAGACAGGAGGTGATTGAGTGGATAAGAAGAATTATCCGCTTCAGCTTGAAGTTCCGATTTCGGAAATTGAACAGCAGGTGGACTACGCCCGCACCGTCTGTTCCGATATTTTCAGGCTCTTTTCGCCCGAAGAGCCGGACACGGAATTTCTCACAAATGAATATGAATCCATCCGTACCAGACTTTCCATGATGCTCGATTTTCTTTTTCAGGCGAAGCTCTGGTGCGATGCAATTAACAAAGAAAAGGAGAAATAATGGAAAGATTCAGAATTGATTTTACCTCGTCAAACCATTTTCCCGACGGAAAAACGCTCGGAGAATGCGGCGAAAAAAATGCGGTTCAGCTCATCATCACGCCCCCCATCGACCTTGCGGTGAGGGATGAAATCAAGTCGTATGTTGTTGCTTTTTCAACCGACAGAGGTCCCGTCAGATACGGACCCGTTCCCAAATCGGGCTTAATCACGGTTCCTGTCGGAAGAGCGCTGACTGTCGGCTCTGCGCTCTCCGTTCAGCTTGAGGGCTATGATTCCGACGGCGAATTCATCATAAAAAGCCCCGTTATCAGCGGTATCATGATTTCAGGTTCAATCGCAGACGGCAATTGTTCGTGCGAAGAAAACGATAAAAACCATATCCCCGGTCATTTGCATGACAACCTTGAACTCCTTGACAGCCTTTCGGTCAAAGACGGAGTTCTCTGTTATGACGGAAATACGGCTTCCGTTGAAGATAAGGCAAGAACGGTTGTGCTTCTTGCATCGGAAGGAACTTTTAGCGTTATGACCGCCGAACCCTTCTACGGCTCAATGGCTTTTGTTTCTTTGCCCGATAAAGACGGCGTTTCATATATTCCCGACGGTGCGGATATCGTCAGCGTTGAAATCAATATCAAATCCGAAAGCGAGCCCGAATGGGTTGATCTCAGGGATATGATTCAGATTGAGCCTCATATTCCGTATTTCATCAATCAGCGCAAAGCATATTATTCGGCATATTCATCGGGTATTGTTGTTGCCAACGTGACTTTCATGAACGATAATGTGAATGCATTCTATGAAGCTGCCGAGAGCTATTCATGCAGCGGTCTGAGGGTCAGATATATCTTTGAGGGCGGTAATGATTAATGGAAACTGAACTTCTTGTATCGCTCGTCACTCTCGGAGGCTCGGCAATCGGAACGTTTGCTGGAATTGCGGTCAATTCAAAGCTCACGAATTTCCGCATTGAACAGCTTGAAAAGAGAGTAAACAAGCATAACAACGTTATTGAACGCACGGGAAAGCTCGAAGAAAGGGTCGGTGCGCTCGATTACAGACTCAAAGAACTTGAAAAGTAGGTGAAGGTATGGATATCAACTGGAAAAGAAAGCTCACAAGCCGTAAATTCTGGGCGGCGGTGGTCGGATTCATAACCCCGATTCTGCTCGCTTTCGGCGTTTCGGACAGCGTAACGACTCAGGTCACGGCAATCGTCACTGCAGGTGCGGCGGTTGTTTCTTATATTATCGGCGAAGGCTTCATTGATGCCTGCGGAAAGGAAGAATGAATCGTTGAAAACAAACACGGGTCTTGTTGACTATGCAAGAGCGCAGCTCGGAAAGCCTTATTGGTACGGCACCTTCGGCAATACGGCGTCAAAAAGTCTGCTCAGCTCGAAAAAGAAGCAGTATCCCTCACATTACGGCACTGCACGCATGGAGCGTTATAAATCCGACATCGGCGAAAGGGTTCACGACTGCGTGGGTCTTATAAAAGGCTATCTCTGGAGCGAAAATTTTGTTGCTCCTCCGCAGTATGATTCGTCGCAGGATGTTTCGGCAAACGGTATGCTGAAAAAATGCACCGAACAGGGCGAATTTGCAACCATGCCCGAAATGCCGGGAATTCTGGTGTTCAAAAGAGGCCATGTCGGTGTTTATGCGGGCAACAGAAAAGTGATTGAGGCGAGAGGCTTCAACTACGGCGTTGTTGAAACCGATGTTGACAAAAGAGGCTGGACTCATTGGGGAAAATGCCCCTGGATAAAATATCCCGAGCAGGGAAATTATTTCATGGCGTGCGCTCATGATGAGGTGTCAATCGTTGATGCTCTTAAAAATATCGGCGAAAACAGCTCGTTTGCATTCCGCAGAAAAATCGCCGCCGTAAACGGTATGCCTTATTACAGAGGAACGGCAAAGGAGAATGTGAAGCTCCTCTCTCTGCTCAGAACGGGAATGCTCATCAGACCGTAAATCTTATCATACTCAATCTCTTGACTATGCCTGATATGTTGAGTATGATTAATCAAAACAAACAGTATTGAGGTATAGTATGGCATATGTAGTTGAGAAAAAAATGTTTGTGAGATATGTCATCACAAAATAAATAATTTTTTTACGGCACCTGCGAATAATGAATAATCACAGTTGAGCCTGCGGTGAAAATATGATATAATACAAATCAAATCCCGATAAAGAGGTTTTTCCATGGTTGCAAAAGATGTAAAATTAATCGAATATTCAAAAGGCGTTGAGCTCGGAAACTGCCTGACCCATGCCCTCGGCGCAGTCTTGTCCGTTGCCGCCCTTTTTCTGCTCATGACATCTGCCGAGGGTGCAAGAGAAACCGTTTCCGCCCTTCTTTACGGCATTCCCATGCTGACTGTCTACACCGTTTCCGCCGTCTATCACGGACTGAAAAGCGGTGAAGCCAAAAGAATTGCAAGGCTTCTCGACCATTCGGCAATTCCCCTTCTCATCGCAGGCACAACAACTCCCTGCGCTCTGATTGCGCTTTATGACATCAGCATTTTTCACGGAATCGCCGTTCTTTCCGCAGCATGGTTCTGCGCGCTTTTCGGTCTGATTTCAAAGGTGTTTTTCTTTGAAAAGCTGAAAAAAATCACCTATGCCGTTTACATAATCTGCTGTGCATTGATGCTTTTCAGCGTTATCCCCGTTATCCCCGAAATGGAAAAAGGCGCATTCGAGCTCATTGCGGCAGGCTGTATCACCTATGTTATCGGTGCGGTTTTCTGCTGCATCGGCGTGAAGCGTCAGATATACCACGTTGTTTTCCATGTTTTTGTGCTTCTCGCAAGCATGATACATTTTTATGTTATTTATTTCATTATCATAAGGTGAAAAATGAACGAAGAAGATAAGCTCCTGCTTGCAAAAATCCGTGACAGGGCAAGGCAATGCAGCGACAATTCAATGATAACAAACAGCGTTTTCCTCGACATGAGGGAGCGTTCCGTTGTTGCATCCTCACGCAATGAGTTCGGAGCAAAAATGCTCTTTTACGGCGGCTTTGAGGATGCCGAAAGAACGGTTGCCGTTTTCCTGCCCGACTATGTTGATGCATCGGATTTGCCGTTGCTTTTTGAATATTTCGAAGCCTGCCCCGAATGTGACCCGATTACCGTTATCGAAATCGAAAAGGATAAATTCTCTCCCCCTCTTTCCCACCGTGACTATCTCGGCGCACTCATGGGTCTGGGAATAAAAAGAGAAATGACGGGCGATATCATCGTGAGTGAAAACGGCTGCAAAATGGCTGTGCTTGAAAAAATCGCACCCTTCATTCTTGAAAATCTTGACAAAGCAGGCAGAGGCACTCTCAAGGCAAGGATTATTCCTTCATCCGAGGCAAGGAAAGGCAAAAAAGCCGCAGGCACTCCCGACAGCTTCACCGTTTCCTCCATGAGGCTTGACTCCGTTGTCAGAAACGCCTTCCGTGTTTCAAGGGGCGATGCCTGCACGGCGATTGAATCGGGTCTTGTTTTCGTCAATGACCTCGAATGCGTGAAGCCCGACAAAAAAATCTCCGACGGAGATAAGGTTGTTTTCAGAAGAAAGGGCAGAATTATTGTCAAAGACTGCTCCTCCGTTTCGAAAAAAGGCAGAATTATCGTTGAAATTATAAGGTTTATATAATGTTTTATGGGGTTGTATTTCATATACAGCCCCGTTTTTTATGCAATCATACAAAATCATAAGCTGAAATTTGTTTATATTCACAATTGCAGAATAATAATTCAATCTTTCGTAAAAATTACTAAAAAAAACATTGAAATGGAAAAAGTTTTGTGATATAATCCTATTTAATACGGTATTATTATTAAAGAGAAAATTTAATTTTCGGTCCGCTGCGGAAATTTGCGGACTTCTTATAACCGTTATATTCAATACCCAAGGAGGAATTTCTTTGAAAGCTTACAGCGCAAAAGACATCAGAAACATCGTTCTTGCCGGTCACGGCGGACGAGGCAAAACAACTCTTGCAGAGGCAATGCTCTACATTTCCAATGCAACCGACAGACTCGGCAGAGTTCCCGACGGCAACACCGTTATGGACTTTGATGCAGAAGAAAAAAGACGTAAGTGTTCAATTGCTTCGGCAGTTGCTTCATTTGAATGGAAAAATACAAAAATCAATATTATCGACACTCCGGGTCTCTTCGACTTCGCAGGCGGTATGAGTGAAGGTATGCGTGCAGCAGGCGCTGTTCTCATTGTTCTTGCATCCGGCTCAACTCTTGATGTCGGCGCTGAAAAGGCATACAAGGCTGCAACCGAAAGAGGCATCAACAAGATGTTCGCAATAACAAAGTGCGACGCTGAAAACGCTCATTTCTATAAGACATTCGATTCACTTCAGGAAGAATACGGCAACAAGATCTGCCCCGTTGTTGTTCCTTATGTTGAAGGCGACAAGGTTGTTTCCTATGTTGACTTCTCAAGAAACGAAGCCTTCTCATATAAAGACGGCAAGCGTTCCGATGCTGCAATGCCTTCAGGCGATGACAGAATCGAAAGAATGAAGGAAGCCTTCATCGAAGCTGTTGCATCCGCAGATGAAGAACTCATGATGAAATTCTTCGACGGCGAACCCCTCACCGATGAAGAAATCGACAGAGGTCTTAAGACAGGCATCCTTGCAGGCGATATCTGCCCCGTTTATGCTTGCTCGGGTTATCAGCTTGAGGCTGTTGACCTTATCAATAACAGCATCGTTCAGTCAGCTCCCGACGCAGCTTCCGTTGCATCGGAAGGCGACCTTACCTGCGACGAAAACGGACCTCTTGCA
>JAZSAH010000126.1:0-4840 GCA_045601745.1 Acutalibacteraceae bacterium | reverse complement strand
TCAAAGACAGTAAAAATCAGTCCCAGAAACAAGGCGTTATAAAATGTGAAAATGGCAGCAAAATATATGTTTTCTTTTGTATAAACAATTCCCGTGTTCTGCTGAAGAATGTTAAGGAAAAGCATAAGACTGCAGGATATGACAAAGGCAACAACAAAAAAGAACAGGATAAACCTGTAAAAAGCAAACAGTACCTTCTTTATCATTTCAGCACCGCCTTATAGCCGAGGCCGTGAACGGTTACGATTTCAAATTCATTGCAGCAAGAAAATTTCTCACGAAGCTTTGTCATATAAACATCAACCGTTCTTGTGCTTGAATTTGTGTCAACATCCCAGAATTCATCCATAAGCTGTGAACGGGTGAAGGTTTTCTTGGGATAGGAAAGCATTTTGAAAATGATATCGAATTCACGGACAGTCAGCTGAATTTCTTCATCGCCGTAATATGCAGAGCGTTCTTCCGCGTCAAGAACAAGATTGCCGATAACCACTTTCTTGCTTACGGCAATTTTTGCTCTGCGGAGCAAAGCACCGATTTTGAGATTAAGCTCATCGAGGTCAATGGGTTTCACCATATAGTCGTCAATGCCTATTCCGTAGCCCATGCGTTTTGACATAAAGTCATCCCTTGCGGTAACAAAAAGAATTGGAATTTCCGCATTGGTTTCACGCACGGCGGTTGCAAATTCAAAGCCGTCTGCACCGGGCATCATAATATCGGAAATAATGAGGTCAATCTGATTTTCATAAAGAACATCATAAGCTTCATTTGCATTAAAGCATCCGAAAACCTCATGACCGTATTGAGAAAGATAGGCGGAAACAGCTCTGTTGAAATCCTGATTATCTTCAACTATAAGAATTTTTGCCATAAAAGCACCTCCGTGATGATTATATCATAACTTCGTTATATTTGCACAGTTTTTTATTTGAAGTATTATTTTGTCTGCATCTTGGCATTATTCGCCATTTTAAATATTAAGCAAGCATAATATATATTCCGTGAGTTAGAAAAATGTGTGCGGAATGTTAAAGTTTTGTTTTTATCGCTTTTGTTAATCATAATAATTCGAGTATTTATTAAGTATATAACGGTCAGTAGATTGGTTGTGGACATTTTAATCTCCTTATGATAAAATAAATCTGACAATCATTGCGGAATTTTGTAAAAAGGAGTGAACGGGATGAAAAAAATATTATCTTTTATCCTTGCCGCAGCAATGCCGTTTGTTTTCGCTGCCTGCGGTGCGCAGAATAAAACCGATACGGTTGCCGAGCTCGGTCTTAATGCCGAAACAAAGCCTGCAACGGAACATACCGTTGAGATTAATTCGGCAATTTACTCCGTTCTCGATTTCAACAACAAAACAGAATATGAATTTGCAACAAAAGGACTTATCGATGCACCCGAAGAACTTGAACTCAAGGATGCTGACGGAAATGTTATCTGGAGTCAGAAGGCATACAGCTTTGTTGATAACTACGAAAAATGCCCCGACACTGTTAATCCGAGCCTTTGGGAAAACACAAAAAACAACCATGCCTACGGTCTTTTTGAGGTTTGCGAAAACATATATCAGGTCAGAGGCTATGATATGGCAAATCTCACCCTTATCAAAGGCGATACGGGATGGATAATTTTTGACCCCCTCATGAGCGTTGAATGCACTCAGGCGGCAATGCAGCTTGTTGAAAAGAATCTCGGAAAGCTTCCCGTTAAAGCAGTTGTTATTTCTCACCCTCATGTTGACCATTACGGCGGAATAAAAGGCGTGATGACAGATGAACAGGCTGCCGACGGCAATCTCCCGCTTGAAGAACAGCTTGCAAGCGGTCTTATTCCGATTATTGTTCCCGAGCATTTTACCGAACACGCAGTGAGCGAAAATCTTTATGCAGGCAAGGGAATGGGCAGAAGAGCCTCCTATCAGTACGGTGTTTTTCTTGAACAGTCGGAAACCGGCAAAATGGCAATGGGCATCGGTATGGGGCAGTCAACGGGAACGGTCAGCTTTATCAAACCGACATACGAAATCAGAAACACGGGTGAAGTTTACACAATTGACGGCGTCACAATGGAATTCCAGATGACTCCCGGAACGGAAGCTCCTGCTGAAATGAATATATGGTTCCCCGAAAGCAAGGCTCTTTGGGTAGCTGAAAACTGCACGGCAACGCTTCATAATCTCTACACATTAAGAGGTGCGCAGATTCGTGACGGCAATGCATGGGCAAAATACATAACCGAAGCGGCAGCTCTTTACGGCGGCGAGGTTCAGGTTGCATTCCAGTCGCATAACTGGCCGCATTGGGGAAATGAATTCGTCAATGATTATCTTGCGGATACCGCAGCCGTCTATAAATTCATCAATGATCAGACCCTCACATACATAAATCAGGGCTACACCTCCGATGAAATTTCAAATATGATTGAATTGCCCGATGAGCTTGCAAACAATTGGTATACCCGCCAGTATTACGGCACGGTTGCTCACAATTCCAAAGCTGTTTATCAGAAATACATGGGCTGGTATGATGCCAACCCCGTCAATCTCAATCCTCTTGAACCTACGGAAAGCGCAAAAAAATGGGTTGAATATCTCGGGGATACAAACGAGGTTCTCCGCAAGGCAAAGGCGGATTTTGACAAAGGTGAGTATCAATGGGTTGCTGAGGTTACGAATGTTATCGTGTTTGCCGACCCCGAAAACAAAGCGGCAAGACTGCTCTGTGCCGATGCGCTCGAACAGCTCGGATATCAGGCCGAATCGGGTGCGTGGAGAAACGCTTATCTTTCCGCCGCGCTTGAACTGCGAAGCGGAAATGCTGCACAAAAGGGCGCAAATCCAAAAACAGACGGCAGTCTTATCAGAAATATGACTGCGGAGATGATATTTGACTACGCCGCCATTCTGCTGGATAAGAACGCAATTTCAAACGAGAACTTTAAAATCAATTTTGTTATTGCGGATACTCAGGAAAAGATTCTGCTTCATTTCAACAACGGAGCATTGCTGCAATACGCAAACATGAATTCGGATGATGCAGAGCTTACCGTAACCTGTCCCCGGAAGGCACTTGCGCTTATCATTCAGAAAGATATGGAAAAAATCACAGCTTCAATGAAGCTTGAGGGCGACGCTTCAAAACTTGAACTGATTGTTGACAATCTCAATCAATTTGATTCTGCAGGCAACGCCAATTTCAATATAGCAGAACCGTAATTCCGTGAACAAATGAGTCAACCTCACGGATGAAATGACGGCAGTCAGGCTCAGCGGAGACGGAGAAATAATTGTAATCCATAACGGAAACATGGGATATATGACCTTTGAAAAGCACTGCAATGTTCTCACGGATATGACAGCCGAACAGATAAAAGAAATCGATATACCCTATCGCAATGCTCTCAGGCTTAAATATCCTCCCTATCCCTGGACCGAGCATTTCGGAGGCAGGCGAATGATAACGCCGCCCGATTATGCCGAAGACAGAGTAACTCATCTGATAACCTTCCCCGAATTCGATGCATGGCTGTCAACCGTTGATTATGAACTCACGGTTGAGGTTGAATTCAAGCGCAAGGGTATGTGCCCCCGTATGGACGAAATCCTTGCAAAATCGACAAATGTTTCAAGATACATATTCTTCTCTGGCGATTGGGAAGTGCTTGAGGAAATGCAGGAGCATTACCGCAAAAACGGCAAGCCCGAGGGTCTTCGCCTCGGTGCAAATATCCGCTTTATCAATGAAAAGACAATGGATTTTGTCAAACGCTCCGACCTCTGGGAAGTGGGTCTCAATAACGAAGCATTCACCAAAGCTGATGTTGATATGTTTGAGTCAATGGGCATCAGAGTTTTTTCAAATCTCGGCGATTATCCAGAGTGGTGGCAGCAGATTTGTGACATGGGTGTTGCGGGATTCAAAACAAATTATCCCGATGCATACACGGAATGGTGGTTGAGCGCACATTAAATAGCTCAATGTCTGACGATGTTAAAATCAGCAAAACAAGTTGATTTATTCTGTGACAAAACAAATTAATTAAACTTACTCAAAAGCTGTTTTTTCTTAATGAAAAGACAGCTTTTGACTGTTGAAAAACAGTTCTGTCAGGGAATAAAAACGGGTTTTACACAGATGTATAGTTGATTATTATTCCGCCCGAAAAAACGCAATTCCGTTGAGATATTGCACAAAAAATTATTTACTTTTTGTTATTATAATGTTAAAATTGAAATAACAACGGCACTTTGTTGCGGAAAGAGGTTTTGATTTATGAAGAAAATGCTTGTGACGGTTATTTCGCTTTTGTTGGTTATCTGCCTTATGATGCCTTCGGTTTATGCGGCGGCAGATACTCAGACAAGCTATGATTCCGTTATGGATTATGTTGCCGATGCTCAGGCAAATGACGAAACCGATTCAAAAATCAGATTTGGCAGATTTATCAACGGTCTGAGCAATTTTGTTATAAACGATTTCCTCGGCACCGTGCTCAAGTTGATTATTCCCGATTCGGCGGCGGTTGCCGATTATGAGAAATTTGATATTGATGAATATGATAATTTCTATGAAGGAACCAAAACCTTCATTGATGAGCCTCAGGGCAAAAAAGTGTGGAGTCTCGGCTACGGTAAGGCTTCCGTTCTTCCTTCGGATTTCAATGAAAAACAGTATGCCAAGGGTGCATATGTCCCCTATATTTTCGGCAACGAAATGTATACCGATGAGGACGGCAATGAGGAGGACCTTATGGTAAGGGCTGTTGTTATGAATGACGGCTCGGGCAGAGGCAACGTTGTGTTTATTGCGCTTGATGCAATAGGCTTTGC
>JAZSAH010000125.1:0-7856 GCA_045601745.1 Acutalibacteraceae bacterium | reverse complement strand
TATGCTCGGTATCTGCAACGGCTTCCAGGCTCTCATCAAGCTCGGTCTTGTTCCCTACGGCAAGATTATCGACACCGATGAAACCTGCCCGACTCTTACATATAACACCATCAGCAGACACCAGTCGAAGCTTGTCAGAACAAAGCTTGTTTCCAATAATTCTCCGTGGCTTTCAAAGGCAAAGCAGGGCGAGATTTATACCGTTCCCATTTCACACGGCGAAGGCAGATTCATTGCCGACGAAGCTCTCATCAGAAAGCTTGCTGCAAACGGTCAGATTATCACCCAGTATGTTGACTTTGACGGCAACGCAACAAACGATATCGCATTCAACCCCAACAACTCTGATTTCGCAATCGAAGGTATCGTTTCACCCGACGGACGTGTTCTCGGCAAGATGGGTCACTCAGAAAGAACGGGCGCAGGACTTTACAAGAATGTTCCCGGCGAATTCGACCTCAAGCTCTTTGAATCGGCAGTTGAATACTTTAAATAATATAATGTAATAATAAAGGGCAGTCTGCAAAAGACTGCCCTTTTATGTATGCAGAAAAGCGGCACATTCCAACCCGGAATGTGCCGCATGAAGTTTTATTGTGCAGTGATTTTGTAACGGCTGATGAAGCATACGGGAAGCTCACCGTTGCTCTTTGATGTGCCGTTTGAGAAGGTGCCGTCTGCCGAGTTGGTCGAACCGCAGATGAAAAGTGATTCGCCGTCGGAGCAAAGACCTCTGGGGTTATCGGTCATCGAACCGCCGAAGCCGTAAATGGATTCAAGTTTGCCCTTGGTGGAAACAGTATAGATGAAGCTGTCGAAATCACCGATGTTGGTTACCTTGAAGTCTCTGTTGGAGGACTTGGTGTAGCCCGAAACGGCATATCCGCCGGGGATTGCAGCGATTCCCGTTATGAAATCCTGCTCAAAACCAACGATGGGAGTAATCCAGCCCGTTGAACCGTCGGGATTAATCTTGACGATTGCGCCGTCCATTGTGCCGGGAGTACCGCCGTTCTGCATACCCTTGAAGGTTGTGTTTGTGCGGTCGCCCGTCGGAGCGAGTGAATAGTTGCCTGCGATAACAACGCCGCCGTCATGTGCGGGAGTTATTGCGTAGAGGTTTGTAACGCCCGTATCGTAGAAAGCCTTTTTCCAGAGAAGATTTCCGTTGGGGCTGAACTTTGCAACAACTGTTGTTCTCCTGATGTTGCCTGTGCCCTCGATATCCGCAAATTCGCCGTCACCGCTGTAGCAAGCGATGTCTGCATAGATTTCTCCTGCGGGAGAAATTGCGATATCTTCAACCGTGTTATGCTTTGAACCGGAAAGAGCCTGACGCCACTGGATATTGCCGTTTGTATCGCACTTGAAAAGGAACGCCTTGATAAATTCCGTTCCGAGACCGCTGAAGTCTGCGTCGGTGGATTCGGACTTGCCGCCGATGATGAAACCGCCGTCTGATGTGGGCTGAACGGAATGAATCATATCGCTCTTGCTGCCGCCGTAAAGCTTTGTCCATACAAGGTCGCCCTTGCTGTTGAACTTGACGACAATGCCTTCAACAGTGCCCTTGCACTTATATTCGTTGGGGGATGCGATATCTTCTGCTCTTGTTTCGCCTACTGCGATGATGCTGCCGTCGGAAAGAACAGCAACATTCTCAAATGTTGTTTTTGCTTTTCTGTATGTACCGTCTTTGTTCACTGCGGTACCGCCGACGATTCTTGACCATTCAAGCTTACCCTTTGCGGAGTATTTTGCAACAACACCCGAGGTGTATTCCTTGATTGTGCCGTCGGGGAATTCGTAGGTGTAGCCTGCGATGGCTGTTCCGCCGTCGGGAGTCATTTCGTTATCCCAATAAACGCTGCCTGCGGTTGAGCCTGCAGTGTTGAGCCATTCGGTTGCGATGGTTGAAATCTTTGTTCTTGTTGTTCCCTTTGTTGCAACGTATGCAGGGGTCTGGGGAACGTAATGAGAAGAAGTTTTCTTTGTTGTGTCAAGAATAATGGGCTTCTGGGTTGTTTTGTTATCGGGACCCGAGGGAGTAACAAAGGTGCTCGACTGATTGGAGCCGGGATTTGTTGATGAACCTGCAGGGGTATTGTTTGAGGGTGCGGGTGAAGAAGGTCTGTTTGTTGTGCTGACGGGTTTAACGATAGCAACCTGGCTTGAACCCGGCTTTGTGACTGCAACCATGTTGTTTGTTGCGGCAACCTTGGAAATCTCAACATACTCGCTGGGGGAGATGTTGTTGGGGTCCTTGACGGAAACCTGATTCATAATCTGGGTATACTGTTCGGGAGTGATGTTTGTTGCGGGAACATCCTCTTTTTTGATAACAGTGTTGTTGTTTTCGTCTTTTTCAACAACAAGACCCTTATCTGCAGCAAGGTCCTCAACCTTTTCGAGCTGTTCGGGTGTGAGAGTGTTGAGGTCGCCGTTGAAGCCGCTTGCCTCATTGCCGAGAGCTTCGGAAACGAGCTTGACGAGTTCAACGTCTGTGATTGTTACGGGAACATATGTATCAATTCCTGGAACCCATTCATTATTGGGTATAACGGGCGCTGTTGTGGTTGTGTCATCCTTCTGCTTGACGCTGCAGGCTGCAAACGTTGAGAGAATGAGGATGAAGCACATGAAAACACAGAGCCTTGATGTGAATTTGTTTTTCATAAGGGTATCCTCCCATTTTATAGTTATAATTATTTTATCATCTATTTATATTAAAATCAACTGTTTTTATCCGGTAAAAACAAAAATTCATATTTATTTCAAAATTAATCTTCAAAAAAATGAAGCGATGATATATAATTGATGTATAAAAATCTTTGGGAGGCACTTATGGATAAAAAAGAAAAAGCCCTGCTCGCAGTCAATGCGCTCAGGGAAAAATATCCCGATTCAATCTGCTCGCTCAATGCCGATAATCCCTTGCAGCTCATTATCGCAACCCGTCTTTCTGCTCAATGCACCGATGCAAGGGTCAATCTCGTCACGCCCGCACTTTTTGAAAAATATAAAACGGTTGAGGATTTTGCGAATGCGGAAATATCCGATGTTGAAAACCTCATTCATTCCTGCGGATTTTTCAGGGCAAAGGCGAAGGATATCGTTGAGATGTGCAAAAAAATGATTGCCGAATACGGCGGAGAAGTGCCTGACACACTTGAAAAGCTGACATCCCTTCCGGGTGTCGGCAGAAAAACCGCAAATCTCATCATGGGAGATGTTTACGGTCAGCCTGCCGTTGTTGCCGATACTCATCTGATAAGAATTTCAAACCTTCTCGGTCTTGTTTCAACAAAAGACCCCTTCAAGGTTGAAATGCAGCTGCGTGAAATTCTTCCTCCGGAGGAAAGCAACGATTTCTGCCACCGATGCGTTCTTCACGGCAGGGAAACCTGCATTTCGGGCAGACCGAAGTGCGAAAGCTGTGTGATGAATGCTTTTTGCAGCCATTATTCAGAAAAATGAAACCAGAAGAAAAATAATTCCGCTGATTGATGCCCCTGCGCAGGCGGCGGCACTCATGGAAAGCGCAAAGCGCAGTCTGTTTCTGCGAAGCCTTGATGCAGGCGGCATTCCCGCACTCTGGGCAATCTCGGTTGCCCTTTCCCTCAGGTCACCCTCGCTGACCGCCGAAAATTCGGGCTTTATGAAAAACAGCACCCTCTCAAAATATTCACACTGTGTCTGCGTTATTTCAACAACCTGTCTGTTGACTCCTTTTATCAACCTGATTTCTCCCTTCACTCCGATGGATTTCTATGTTATTTTTGGCAAAGGAAAGGGGAGTTATACATATGATTTTGCGGAGCTTTGTAATGCTGAATATACAATCAGTATAACTGACTTTTCCACAGAAAAAGTGGATAACCGTGTGGAAAAGTTGAATAACTATGCTGAAAACCCCTTATTTTTCACCAAAAACAGGTGTGGAAAACTTTATTATTCCGAAAAGGAATATTGATTAGATTGTATATTCTTTACAAAATGTTGCAATTTGTCGATGAAATTATGGCTATATTTTTGTGAAAAAACACATTGATTTACGGCGAAAAATGAGCTTTGCCGACGAAACGGAAAGAAAATATTACAGTTTGGAGAATAAAGAAAAATGGCTGTAAAAAATACATATAAAATTGAAGAAAACAGTATTATAATAAATTCCGACTGCTTTGATTTGGCGCTGACTCTCGACTGCGGTCAGGCATTCCGATGGGTGCAGACGGGAGAGGATGAATGGCACGGTGTTGCTTTCTCAAAACCTCTGACTCTGAAAAAAACCGACAGAGGAATCGAATTCATCGGCACAGACAAGGATGATTTTGAGAATATCTGGAGTCCGTATTTTGACCTTGAAAGGGATTACGGCGAGCTTTGCCGCAGATTTACGGCAGACCCTTATCTTGCCGAGGCTGTTGATACCTGCTACGGAATAAGACTTCTCCGTCAGGAGCCGTGGGAGGCGATTTGTTCCTTCATCATTTCGCAGAATAACAACATTCCCCGCATAAAAGGCATTATAGACCGTCTTTGCCGCCTTCTGGGTGAGCCTCTCGGCGGAGATGACTATTCTTTCCCCTCCGCCGAAAAAATTGCAGAGGCAGGAATTGATGCGCTTGCACCGATAAGGGCAGGCTTCAGAGCGAAATATATCATCGATGCCGCCGAAAAGGTTGCAAGCGGCAAAATCGATATTCAAAAGATTTATTCTCTCACCATCGATGAGGGCAGGGATGAGCTGATAAAAATCAAGGGCGTGGGGGAGAAGGTTGCGCAATGCTCGCTCCTCTACGGCTTCGGAAAGATTGATGCTTTTCCTGTTGATGTGTGGGTGAAAAGAATTATGAGCGAGCTATATCCCGACGGTCTCCCCGAATGCACAAACGGCGTGAGAGGCATCGCACAGCAGTATTTGTTCCACTGGAGAAGGAATTTTTTCTGAAAAACCCGCAAATGTAAACCCGAGTTGACAGACAAATCATGATAAAGATGATAGAATGTGTTTACCGTATACGGTAAAAATTTCAGAAAGAAGGAAAAAACACATGAAAAAAACAGGGACAAAAGCTTTATCGGTTATTCTGGCAATTCTTTGCCTCATCTCCATGCTGTCTATTTCATCATTTGCGGCAGGGGAAGAAATCGGTCAGGTGATAGTTGCGGCAGGCAAGGCAATCACCGACTCGGGCTATTGGAGAATCGGTGCATTCGGTAATGTCACAAACGGTAACGCAGATAATTACAACATTGCATACAACAAAGACACGAACACTCTCACTCTCAGGGATGCCGAGTTTGAAAACAAGGAAATCGGTGTTCTCGAAAATGTCAATTTCAATATGGCAACGGGCATTGTTTCCGTAAAGGACCTCAACATTGAGCTTATCGGTGAAAACATAATCAACGTCAAAAACACAAGAAACCGGGAAGCGACAGGTATATATAATGTATATGGCTCAACATATTTCAGCGGTGACGGTTCGCTCACAATCAATGCAAATACCCCCGATGCAATATGCAGCGCAATAGTTGCAGGCAACGGCGAAATTCATATGACCAGAACAAACGTTGATATCAACATCAAAGATTGCTCCGATGAAGGCACCTGCGCTCTCATTGCGAACAAAATCTATGTTCACAAATCCGTTCTGAATGTCAATGCCGCAGGTTCCGACAGATTCATGGCGGTTTATTCCGGAACTCAGGGAAGTCTTTTTGAAGCGGTTGAGTCGGATGTCAACATAATTATTGAAAACTGCAAAAATGCATACGCACTCTATATTTTCTCAGTAACAATCAAAGACAGCGATGTCAGAATTGAAATCAACAACAAGGATATCAAAGACTCCAAATCCGCTTGCTGCGGTATTTCAACGATGACTCTGCTCATTCAGAACAGCCATGTTGATATAAACATTATTTCATTTTCCGAAGCAGCATATAACTCCGCTATGAACTACATGATTGCGGTTATCGATGATTTCACGGACAGACAGAATATTTCCCTTTATAAACATCACAGACATCTTTCAATCACTCCCGAGGGAATTGAAGAAGGATTGACCCATATTTCCGTTGGTCTTTATGATATCTATAACCTCAGCGAAACAGAGGACTACTATCTGGTGGTTGACACGAAAAACAGCTCAGGACATACCACTTCTGCAGACGGCGACTGGAATGTTCACTATGACAGAGTAACAAACACGCTCTATCTCCGTTCATTCAACTCAAAAGACAGCCTGGAAGCCAACGGTTTTATCAATATTCATATAGAAGGCGATAATTCTTTCAGCAAGAACGAATGGGTTCAGGAACCTGCACTCAAATGCAGTTCCGCACCCATAATAACAGGCAACGGAACTCTCACTTTTTCAAGCGAAAAAACGAATGCACTCAAATATGAAGAAGGAATTATTCTTGGCGAAAATGTAACCGCAAAGGGTTCTCTTTCGGCTGACGGCTCGGATGCCGAGGACTATGACAATGCAAAAGCAACTCAGTATAAATGGGTTCAGATAACCGCAGGAACACCGGAAGAAGTAAAAGAAGAACCCGGATTTTTTGAAAAAATAGCAGAATTCTTCAGAAATATCTTTGCAAAAATCGCAGAGTTTTTCGGCGGTCTGTTCGGGTAACGGAAAACGGCGGGATGTGGGCATCCCGCCCTGCACAAAACATATTACAATCATGGCATATTAAAGGAGAAAAATATGGGTTCGGTAACAATAATAGTTATAATTCCCCTTGCTATTATTCTTATACTCGCTTCATCTCTCATCGGTTCGATAACGGGCGGAGACAGAACACAGGTTGTTCTTCCCTATGAACCCGAAAAAGGCGTTGTTTGGGAATGCGACGTTCAGGATGATACTCCCATTGAGCTTGTTGAAACCGAAATTGACGGAGAAAAGCAGATTTTTCATTTCAAAAGCAATTTCAGCATGGATATGGTCAGAAATTTTGCGGGTATAGCCAAAGACCTTATTACTAAAGAGCATTCAGACACGGAATACAGCTACGGTGAATATTACAGAGTTACGTTTACGGATGAAAACGGCAATGAGAAAAAATATTATGCCGAAACCCAGACCGATACGGAATCGATTTATTTTGATAAAGCTGTGTTTTATGCCCCCGATGAATATTTTGCCTTTGATTACACAGTAACCGCACAGCAACCCATTGAAGGTGAATACGGCTGGTATAATCAGGATTTTGAGTTTCGTACAGAATTCTATAAAGCAGAATATTCACCCACAAGAACAGTCACGATTGTTCACGCAGGCGATGATTTTGAAAGCAACGAAGAATACTATAACTATTGGATTGAATACGGACCCATTGACGGCTATAAAAGAGAAACCGAATTCGTAAAGATAAAATACAGAATAGTTGACGGCGAAGTGGAAATTCTTGAAGAGACACACGAAATAAAAGAAAACACGGAAAATACATAATAAAAGACCTCGGTACTTCATCTGAAATACCGAGGTCTGATTTTTTATTATTCGTTGATAACGGGGATGAATGCGTTGTGGACTGCTTCAACAGCCTTGTCAGCATCCTTAACATCGATGAGAACGGAAATCTTGATTTCGCTTGTTGCAATCATCTGGATGTTGACATCGGATTCAAAGAGTGCTTCAAACATCTTTGCAGCGATGCCGGGATGTGATTCCATGCCTGCGCCGACAACGGAAACCTTTGCAACATCTGTGTCGCAGATGATTTCAAGGCCTTCAAGAAGGTCGAGTGACTTGAGAGTTTCAACTGTATCGTCAAGCTTTGCCTTGGTTGTTGTGAAAGCGATATCCTTTGTGTCGCCTCTGCCGACTGACTGAAGG
>JAZSAH010000124.1:0-3134 GCA_045601745.1 Acutalibacteraceae bacterium | reverse complement strand
TCTCCTCTCTGTCATGACGGTATTTTTCAATCGTTCCGCAAACTGCAACGGGGAACGGTCTTGTGAGATGCTTGAAAAACGGCATGTCAAATATAAACATATCCATAAAAAATGTATAAAATGCCTGACTCCATTGATTTTGGTCAAAATAATCAAGAAGGAAATCAATATGTTTAAAATAATTCTCACTATTCGAAATAGCGCCCCATTCACCAACAAGAATCGGAACGTTCCAGTCATCCTGAGTGTTTTTCTTTTCGTCAAAAATAGTCTGCACTCTCGCATCGCTCGGGAAATCATATGCGGGAGTATCAACCATAAGGTCATATCCGTGAGGAGAATAGCAAAGCTTTTCTTCACGCTTTCCGTCATAATTTACGGCAGGCATACTGAACGGAATGCTGATGTTGGTATAATAGCAGCTTTCAACGATTATGATGCCGTTATCGGTAACTTCTCTTATTCCTTTTGTGAGTTTGTTGATGAAATCGGAATAAACGCCCTCGTCAAACTTCTTTTCAAGCGGAAGACCCGCTTTTGTGACTTTGCGCAGAAGATCGGGGTCTTCAAACGGTTCAAGAACAGCCGGCATATCTTTTTTCAGCAGATTTCTGAGCATCTTCATTTTCGGGCAGCGCTTGTCGGTTATGATTGTTTTTGCAAGGCTTGCAATAAGCGTTCTGAACATTTTTCCGCCGTCGCTTCCGGGGAAGGGTTCGTTGAAAAGGTCAAAACCGAAAAGTGCAGGGTGGTCCTTGACTCTTTCGGCGATATGCTTCCACATATTGATGAAATATGTCTGCAGACCGACGCCGTTGACCTCTTTGTCTGCCCAGAAACTATCGAAGCAGTTATGCACAACCTTGCCCCAGAAATATCCCGTTGCCCACACGAGCTTGTTCTTTTTCAGCTTTGCGCCGTCGGTCAGAGATGCCCATTCGGGTGCACCGTCCGAACCGCCGGCGGGTCCGTATAAATCCTGATGCATATCGATAAAAACATACATACCGTATTTATGGCACACATCCATAAAATTTACGATTTTGTCGATATAATCCTCGTTATATTTGTTCGGTTCGGGTTCGATTGCTTCCCATGTGACGCCGAGTCTTATAACATTGAAGCCGCATTCGCTCAGCTTGCGGAGATTGAGTTCCGTGTATTCATTGGAATTTATAAAGCAATATTTCAATCCGCTTTTATCGGTGTAATTTATGCCGTTAAAAATGCGCTGTCTGCCGTATTCATCAATGAAATTTCTGCCGTTAACATTTATTTTGTCCATAATCAACGCTCCTTTTTGTTTTCTGCCTATAAGACGGAATAAAAGCGGATTTGGTCTATGATTCGGGAAAATTATTCAAACATCGGGGTTGAAAGATATCTTTCGCCGCCGTCAGGGAGAATGACAACGATGTTTTTGCCCTTGTTTTCGGGTCTTGATGCAACAACGGTTGCCGCATGGAGTGCCGCACCCGATGAAATTCCGATAAGAATGCCTTCTGTTTTAACCGTAAGTCTTGCGGCGGCATAGGCTTCTTCTGTTGTGACGGTTATGATTTCGTCATAGATTTCTGTGTCGAGAATTGACGGGATAAATCCTGCACCGATGCCCTGAAGCCCGTGGGCGCCTGCTTTTCCTTCAGAAAGGAAGGGAGAATCGGCAGGTTCAACGGCGATTATTTTTATTTCGGGATTTTTTTCTCTGAGGAATTTACCCGTGCCCGTTATTGTGCCGCCCGTACCGACCCCTGCAACAAGGATATCAACCGTGCCGTCGGTGTCGTTCCATATTTCGGGGCCTGTTGTTTTATAGTGTGCGGTGCAGTTTGCGGGATTGTCAAACTGAGCAGGAATAAAGCTGTCGGGTATTTCGTCGGCAAGCTCGTTTGCCTTTTCGATTGCGCCCGTCATACCCTTTGCGCCGTCAGTCAGCACAAGCTCTGCGCCGTAAGCCGAAAGAAGCTTTCTTCTCTCGATGCTCATCGTTTCGGGCATTGTGATTATGACTTTAAGACCCATCTGCGCCGCAGCCGATGCAATGCCAATGCCCGTGTTGCCGCTGGTGGGTTCTATTATTACGGATTTTTTGTTGATTTTTCCTTCGTTCCAAGCGGATTTCAGCATTTCATATCCGACTCTGTCTTTTGCGCTGCCTGCAGGATTTCTGTATTCAAGCTTTGCAAGGATGTTTGCACGGATATCCGACTTTTCGGCGTATGCGCCGAATCTGACGAGTGGGGTATTGCCGATGGTTTCTGCCGAATTGTTATAAATTTTCATAATTATCACCTGCTTAATTATATCAAAAGAACCGTTTATCCGTCAATTAAATATATGTAAAATTTAAGTCTGTGTTCGTTAATGTAATATTTGTTGAAGTTGCCTAAATTACGCCCTCTATTTTTTACACTTATAAAAAATATTTATTCTTGCATTAAAGTGATAAAGAGTTATAATAAAAGTGAATACGGTTTCGTAAATTCTACATAAAGGAGAAATTCAAAATGGCAGATAAAGTAAAGATTGGTATTATCGGTTGCGGCGGTATTGCAAACGGAAAGCATCTCCGTGCAATTTCAAGCGTTGATTTCCTTGAACCCGTTGCATTCTGCGATATTATTGAAGAAAGAGCAATTGAAACCGCAAAGAAATACGGCGGCGAGAACGCAAAGGTTTATACAGACTACAAAGAGCTTCTCAAGGATGAGAGCATTGTTGCCGTTCATGTTTGTACTCCCAACAAGTCACACAGCATGATTTCAATCGATGCAATGGAAGCAGGCAAGCACGTTCTCTGCGAAAAGCCCATGGCTAAAACATATGCCGAAGCAAAGGCTATGTATGAAGCATCGGTAAGAACAGGTAAGGTTCTTTCAATCGGCTATCAGTCACGCTGGAGAGGCGATTCCCTCTATCTCAAGGAATGCTGCGAAAACGGTGAATTCGGCGAAATCTACTATGCAAGAGCTCTTGCACTGCGCAGAAGAGCCGTTCCCACATGGGGCGTATTCCTCAACGAAGAAGAACAGGGCGGCGGTCCGCTTATCGATATCGGAACTCATGCTCTTGACCTCACTCTCTGGATGATGGATAACTACAAGCCCAAGATGGTTGTAGGAACAAAATATAAA
>JAZSAH010000123.1:0-5924 GCA_045601745.1 Acutalibacteraceae bacterium | reverse complement strand
CCCTCTTTGAGCTTGAGAGCCTTGACGCCTCTTGCGGTGCGTCCGATAACTCTTGCATCGTCTTCACGGAAAGCGATGCTCATGCCCTTCTTTGTTGCGATAATGAGGTTTTCGCCGCCTTCTGTGAGTTTTACCCATACGAGCTCGTCATCGTCATCAAGATTGATAGCAATAACGCCGTTACGGCGGACATTCTTATATGCATCAAGCTCTGTACGCTTGATGATGCCGTTTCTTGTGAGCATACAGAGATAATAGTTATCCTCGCCGAATTCGGGAACTCTTATCATTGCGGAAACACGCTCGCCGTCTTCAAGCGGAAGAAGGTTAACGATGTTCATGCCGCGGCTCTGGCGTGAACCCTCGGGAATTTCATAGCCCTTGAGTCTGTATGTCTTGCCCTTCGTTGTGAAGAACATGATGTAGTCATGGGTTGAGCAGGTGAACATCGTTTTGACGATATCCTCATCCCTGCGTGTGAGACCCTTGACGCCTCTGCCGCCTCTGCGCTGCTGCTTGTATTCATCCATGGGAATGCGCTTGATGTAGCCCATATCCGTGAGAGTGAATACGCAGGTTTCTTCGGGAATGAGGTCCTCAATGTCAACCTCGCCCGAAACATTGACGATTTCGGTCTGTCTTTCGTCTGCGAATTTATCACGGACAGCCATTGCTTCCGTTTTGACGATTTCGAGAACCTTGGATTCGTCTGCAAGAATTGAGAGGAATTCCGCAATCTTTGCCTTGAGTTCATCGAGCTCGTTCTGAATTTTGAGAATTTCAAGACCTGCAAGACGACCAAGCTGTAAAGCGACGATTGCAGCTGCCTGAGGCTCATCAAAATCAAATTTTTCCATAATGGCAACCTTGGCATCCGCCTGACCGCCCTTACAGGCTCTGATTGTTGCGATGATGTCGTCAACGATATCAATAGCCTTTGCAAGACCTTCAAGGATATGCGCTCTGTCCTGAGCCTTTTTGAGGTCGTATCTTGTTCTGCGGGTGATAACCTCTTCCTGGAACTTGATGTAGTGGCCGAGAACTTCCTTGAGAGTGAGCTGTTTGGGTTCGCCGTTAACGAGAGCAATCATGATAACGCCGAAGGTTGTCTGAAGCTGTGTGAAGCTGAAAAGCTTGTTGAGAACAACCTGCGGATTTGCATCTCTCTTGAGGTCGATTGAAATGAGCATACCCTTTTTCGAGGAGTAGTCATTAACGTCGGAAATGCCTTCTATTCTCTTTTCTTTTACAAGGTCTGCAATGCTTTCGATGAGCTTTGCCTTGTTGACCATATAGGGGATTTCGGTTACCTGAATTTCAAATCTGCCGTTTTTCTTTTCAACGATTTCCGCCTTTGCACGCAGGGTGATTTTGCCTCTGCCCGTGCCGTAAGCGGCTCTGATGCCTGCTCTGCCCATGATAACGCCCTTTGTGGGGAAATCGGGACCCTGGATATGCTCCATAAGACCTTCAAGGGAGATATCGGGGTCGTCAATCATGGCGCACATTCCGTCAACAACCTCGCCGAGATTGTGGGGAGGAATATTTGTTGCCATACCGACGGCAATACCTACCGAACCGTTGACAAGGAGATTGGGAAATCTCGAAGGAAGAACAACGGGTTCTTTAAGACGGTCATCGTAGTTTGTTGTGAAATCAACGGTATCCTTGTCGATATCGGTGAGCATGCGCAGAGCCATTTTGCTCATTCTGGACTCTGTGTAACGGTATGCTGCAGGGGGGTCGCCGTCAACCGAACCGAAGTTACCGTGACCGTCAATGAGAATGTATCTCATTGAGAATGTCTGTGCAAGACGGACCATTGCATCGTAAACCGATGCGTCGCCGTGGGGATGGTATCTACCGAGAACGGAACCTACCGTATCGGCGCACTTTCTGTATGCCTTGTCGGGGGTGAGTCCGTTTTCGTGCATTGTATAAAGAATTCTTCTGTGAACGGGTTTGAGACCGTCTCTTACATCGGGGAGTGCACGGGAAGTTATAACCGACATAGAATAGTCAAGAAAAGCCTGACGCACTTCTTTGTTCAGGTCAACATTTATAATTTTCTGGGTATCTCTTGCATCGCCGAAACTCATGATTAATCAGTCCTTTCTTAAAATTATATGTCGAGATTTGAAACGAACTTTGCGTTCTGTTCAATGAATTCTCGTCTGGGTTCAACCTTGTCGCCCATGAGGATGGAGAAGGTTTCGTCTGCCTTTTCGGCATCTTCGAGGGTTACGCGGAGCATGATTCTCGTTGCGGGGTCCATGGTTGTTTCCCAGAGCTGTTCGGGGTCCATTTCACCGAGACCTTTATATCTCTGGATATCACAGCTTCCGCCGAATTCCTCAATTTTTTGGTCACGCTCTTCATCGGAGAATGCGTATGCAAACTTCTTGCCCTTGCTGATTTTGAAAAGAGGGGGCTGTGCAAGGAAAACATGGCCCTCTTCGATAAGGGGACGCATATAGCGGAAGAAGAAGGTGAGAAGAAGCGTTCTGATATGTGCGCCGTCAACGTCGGCATCGGCCATGATAACAACTTTTTCGTAGCGGATTTTGCTGATATCGAAATCGTCGCCGATACCCGTTCCGAGAGCCATAACAACGGGCTGGAGCTTTTCGTTGCCGATAACTCTGTCAAGGCGTGCCTTTTCAACGTTGAGCATCTTGCCCCAGAGAGGAAGGATTGCCTGATAGGTGCGGTCACGGCCTTCTTTGGCCGAGCCGCCTGCCGAGTCACCCTCTACGATGTAAATCTCGGTGCCTTCCGCCTGCTTTTCGGTGCAGTCGGCGAGCTTACCGGGGAGAGAGTTGCCTTCGAGAACGGATTTTCTTCTTGCGAGTTCACGGGCTTTTCTTGCGGCTTCTCTTGCTCTTGCAGCATCGAGAGGCTTTGAGAAAATAGCCTTTGCAACGGCAGGATTTTCTTCAAAATATGTCATCAGCTTATCGTAAACAAGTGCGTTCACGAGAGTCTGGATGTCGGTATTGCCGAGCTTGCCCTTCGTCTGACCCTCAAACTGCGCTTCGGTGAGCTTAACGGAGATGATTGCGGTAAGACCTTCTCTTACGTCATCGCCCGAAAGCTTCTTATCGCCGTCTTTGAGGATGTTGTATTTCTTGCCGTAGTCGTTGAAAACACGAGTGAGAGCGTTTTTGAAGCCCGTTTCATGGGTACCGCCGTCAACCGTGCGGACATTGTTGGCAAATGAAAGAATTGTTTCGTTGTAGCTGACATTATAAAGGAGAGCAACTACGGCGTATCTGTCACCCTTTGCGCCCGAAAAATGAACGGGTTCTTCGTGGAGAGGGGTAAGACCCTTGATAGCCGTCATATGCGATGCGAAGGAGGAAAGACCGCCTTCAAAGCAGAAATCACGCTCAATGATGTTTTCGGGGTCGCGGCTGTCCGTGAGCTTTATTGAAAGACCTGCGTTGAGGAATGCCGATTCGCGCAGTCTTCTTTCGAGTGTTTCAAAATCGTAAACGGTTGTTTCCTGGAAGATAAGCGGGTCAGCCTTGAAGCGGATGAAGGTTCCCGTTTCGGTTGTGTCGCCCACGATTTCAAGCTCTGTTTCGATGTTGCCGCCGTTTACGAAACGCTGACGGTGGATATGACCGTCCTGCGAAACCTCAACCTCAAACCATTCGGAGAGGGCGTTAACAACCGAGGAGCCTACGCCGTGAAGACCGCCCGAAACCTTATATCCGCCGCCGCCGAATTTACCGCCTGCATGGAGAACGGTGAGAACAACGGTAACGGAGGGCAGACCCATTTTTTCGTTGATGCCGACGGGGATTCCTCGTCCGTTGTCACGAACGGAGATGATATCGCCTTTTTCGATTTCAACTTCGATATGGGTGCAGTAGCCTGCGAGAGCTTCGTCGATGGAGTTGTCAACGATTTCATAAACAAGATGGTGCAGACCTCTGGGGCCTGTTGAACCGATATACATACCGGGTCTTTTACGAACCGCCTCAAGTCCCTCAAGAACCTGAATCTGGCTTGCATCGTAGCTTTCGGTAACAACGGTGTCCATTTCTTCGGAATCGCCTTCGAATACGGGGATTTCTTCCTCAACTTCGGGCTGATTTTCGATTATTTCGTTATTATTCTGAATATCCAAATCTATCACCTTAATTTCCAAGCATGGACATCATGCCTTTTTTCTTTGCTTTTTCGGGTTTGTACTTGGGGGGATTTTCAAGACGCATTCTTGCGCCCTTTCCTGCTTTTGAAGCGAGGAATTTGTTGACGTTGATAACGGGACCCATCATATCTTCGCTCATGTAGTCAACGCAGGCTGCAAGCATTTCCTGGTCGTTGTTCATAGCACCGAGGATTGTTACTGCGATAAGACTCTGAACCTCATTTGTTCCGTCTTCATAGATATCGTTGAGAAGGTTGAAAAGCTTTCTCATCTTCACGGGGTCGTTTTCTTTTATTGTTGCAAGAGCAACGGGTGTTCCGTGGTTCATAAAGAAATCTTCGGGAAGGAACTGACCGTATTTGTCGCAGTTTGCCTTGTATTCTTCACGGAGCTCGGGATAGATTGCCGTGAAGCGGTTTGCGAGAGTGTTGGGGTCGTATGAAACGGCACCGCTTTTTGCCGCCGCCTTTGAAACGGGGGTGGGAAGCTTCTGCTTGGTCGGCTTCTGCGTTTTTGTTCCGAAATGCTCAACGAGGGTTTCGCCGAATTCATTTACGATATATTTGACATCCTTGCCGTCTGCGGTTTCGGCATCGAGAAGTGAAAGTGAAATCTGCGAAAAATCGCTGCTGAGGATTTCGCCCTCTTTCGATGCGCCGAGAAGGGAAATTTTGTTGTTGAAATGCTCGAGTCTGAGAGCCTTGTTTTCGCCCTTGTATTCAATGATGATTCTGCCCGAATCGGTAACGGCGGGAAGCTCGCCTTTTTCAACTCCGTCGGGGATAACCGGGGTGAAACCGCATTCGGTGAGTGTTGCGTTCAGACCGCTTGTTATGTCGGCGAGAACAGAATAAATATCAGCCATAATAAAACTCCTTTGCCGATGAAAAATTTTACGCATTATACAGCATAAATTATAGCACGGCTCAACCGAATTATTATTCTGAAAAAGAATTATACCTATAATATTATAAATAAATTTAATATTTCTATAAAGATAGATATATCTATATGGAGAAAACATGAATATAAATCGGCGTTTGGCAGTAATATTATTGTTGAAAATGCCGTGAGTGATTTTGTTGACTATTTCGGTCTGTTATGTTATTATTAAAAAGTTAAAATGGGATTTTATGCGTAAGTGAGGTATATACAATGAAGAAAGTTCTTGTTCTTTTCGGCGGTGTATCAAGCGAGCATGATGTTTCGCTTCAGTCCGCATCGTCGGTTATCAAAAATATTCCTGCCGACAAATATGAGGTCATCCCCATGGGAATAACCAAAAACGGCGAATTCTATATCTATAACGGCTCTCCCGATATGCTCCCCGGCGGAAAGTGGCTTGAGGATAAGGAAAACCTTGAAAAGGCTGTTATTTCCTGCGACAGAGCGCATCACGGCATCATCAGATATAATGACGGCAAGGCTGAGGTGGAGAGAGTTGACGTTGTTTTCCCCGTGCTTCACGGCAAAAACGGCGAGGACGGCACAATGCAGGGTCTTCTTGAAATTGCGGGCATTCCTTATGTAGGCTGCGGCACTGCGGCAAGCTCTGCCTGCATGGATAAGGCTGTCACAAACGCCATGGCGGACTTTTACGGCATCCCCCAGGCAAAGTGGGTTGCTTTCGATAAACACGCTTATTCGGCGGATAAAGACGCTTTATTGAAGGGTGCGGGCGAGAAGCTCGGATATCCCATTTTCGTAAAGCCTGCAAACGCAGGTTCATCTGTCGGCATCAGCAAGGCAAAGAATATCGATGAAC
>JAZSAH010000122.1:0-8715 GCA_045601745.1 Acutalibacteraceae bacterium | reverse complement strand
TGACGTTACAGGCGTAATCAGCCTTCCCGCTGGCACAGAAATGTGCATGCCCGGCGATAACGTTGATATGGATGTTGAACTCATCACTCCCATCGCTATCGAAAAGGGTCTCCGCTTCGCTATCCGTGAAGGCGGCAGAACTGTTGGTTCAGGCGTTGTTATCGAAATCAACGAATAATTAACAAATTTTTTGGAGCAACCTTCGGGTTGCTCCATTTTTTCATATTATTGACATTCCGATATTTCCAATATATAATAAAACAAAGAGGTGATTCTATGAAATGCAGTTTTTGCGGTAAAGAAGTCAGGGAAGGCTCAACTGTATGCGAGTCATGCGGCGCAGAACTGACCATTGACAATAATGGTAATGAAGACTCAGCCGTCCAAACGAAAAATAACACCGAACTCGAAATGAAATGGTATAAGTTTCTGATTTATTTCTTGCTCTATGCAAATTTTGTTACTTACCTTTTTGACGGGTTTATTTATCTGTTCGGTGATAAAATCAATTTTCTTTCAGAGTTGTTTGCCGACACGTTATTTACAGGCAAATTCAGAATAATAGGAATTATCTATGCGGTTGTATTGATAACTTTGTCTGTTATATCCTTATATGTAAGAAACGGTCTTGCAAAATTCAAAGTTTCTGCACCGAAAAATTTTATTATATTTGATATTATTACATCGGTGATTTCAACGGTTGTCACTCTGCTTTCCATGATTCTTGTGGAAAATGCGGGTCTGAGTGACTGGCTTCCCGAATTATTGGGTTCATTGCTGGGAAGCACAGCTATTATAATGTGTAATATTACTTATTTCAGAAAACGCAAGCATTTGTTTATAAACCGATAAAAGTAATAGCCGGATTATGAAGGGTTGCCCCTGATAATCCGGCTGTTTTATTTGAATATAAGATTCAGCATAAGTGCACCTATAACTCCCGGCAGACCGAGAATTATAAAAGAAATGATACTGTACCAGTTAACGGCAATTGTAACTCCCGTAACCATTCCGAGAAGATTAACTGCAAACAATCCTGCAAGTCCCTGAAAGGCAGATTTAATGAATGTCAATCCGCCCTTCTCGTTTTTAATCATCCACCACAAAACAATAACTGTGCTGATTATTGCCGCAACGATAAAAGCGGAATTCATAAGCTTACCTCCCTGCCGAAAACAGAGATTTCAGCGCATTCAATTCCGCATTCCTTTGCTCTTTTAAGAAGATATCTGTATAGTGCTTTGAGCGACTGAATTTCATATATTATTGAATCGAGAAGGTCTTCGTTCAACTCATTTTCGAAACGGCTGTATGCGCTTTCAAGCTTCTGTGAGGTTTCTCTTATCTGGATAACAAGGTTGTCATCTGCCCGTGAAACAGGCTTTCTGATAACATTATAGTAAAAACTCTTTAAATTCTTAAAAATTTTTTCCATATTTTCATTCCTCCCGTAAATATCCTATGGAAATTGTTGGACAAATATGATAGAATAATACAGATAAGATAAAATAATTGTTCGGAGGAAAATAAAATGAACTTATATCCCATAAAACTCAACCCCTATGTTTCAGAAACAATCTGGGGCGGAAAAAAGCTTATTGAAGAATACGGCGTTAAAACAGAAAAAAATAATGCAGCTGAAGGCTGGATGCTCTCATGTCACGAAGCAGGTTCAAGCGTTGTTGCCAACGGTGAATTTGCAGGAAAATCATTTGCTGATGTTGTGAAAGAGAACCCGATTCTTTGCGGAAAGAATGCGGAGAATTTTTCTGATTTCCCCATTCTTATAAAATTTATTGATGCAATGGATAACCTCTCCGTGCAGGTTCATCCAACAAAGGAATACTGCGAAAAAACAGGCAGAGGACAGAGCAAAACGGAATGCTGGTATATCATTGATGCCGAGGAAGATGCATACCTGATTCTCGGATTCGAAGATAAAATTACTCCCGAAGAGTTCAAGGCTGCAATTGAGAACAATACTCTGACCGATTATGTCAGCAAAGTGCCTGTCAAAAAAGGCGATTTCTTCTTTATCGAGTCAGGAACACTCCATGCTATCTGTAAAGGCATACTACTTGCCGAGGTGCAGGAAAGCTCCAATACAACCTACCGTATTTATGACTATAACAGAGTCGGAAACGACGGAAAACCAAGGGAACTCCATGTTGAAGACGGTGCCGCCGTGACTAAGCTCGAAAAGTATTCGCAGCCTGACTTCTGTAAAGGTGCAAGCCTTGACACGCCTGAACGCAGACTTCTTGCCGATTGTCCTCTCTTTAAGGTATGGAAGCTTGATCTCAACGGTGAAATCTGCGGAAACGCAGATGAATATTCCTTTGTTTCGCTTCTTATCATGGACGGAAACGGCTCTCTTGAAGTTTGCGGAGAAACTCTTTCACTCACAAAGGGCGAAAGCATTTTCATTCCCGCAAACGCAGGTGATTATAAAATCAGCGGTAAAATGGAAATTATAGAAACAAGGATATAAAATGGCTATTGTAAGCATACAGAATTTAAAAGTTGATTTCGGCGGCAAGGTGCTGTTTGAGAATGTTTCGTTTGACGTGAACCAAGGCGACTTCGTAGGTCTTATCGGTGCAAACGGAACGGGAAAAACAACTCTTTTCAAGGTTATACGAGGAGAGCTTGAGCCCACCGAAGGCGGAGTTTTTATTTCAAAAACAACAAAAATCGGATATCTTGAGCAGCATGCCTGCCAGGGGTCAGTCAGAACGGTTTATGATGAAGCTCTGAGTATTTTTGAGCCTCTTATGGAAATTGAGCGTGAGCTTGAAGAAATTGCCGTTTCAATTGATGCGCATATCGGAAACACCGATGAGCTGATTGAAAGGCAGAACAGACTTCATGAACAGTTTCAGGAGCAGGAGGGTCTGACTTATAAAAGCAGAACCCGTGCGGCACTGATCGGTCTCGGATTTTCCGAAAATGATTTCACACTGACCTGCGATAAACTCAGCGGCGGTCAGCGTTCAAAGCTGAGTATGTGCAAGCTTCTTCTGAGTGGCTCTGAGGTTCTTCTTCTTGATGAGCCGACAAACCACCTTGATATCGCAGGAACCGAATGGCTTGAGGATTTTCTTTCTTCTTTCAGAGGAACGGTTATCGTTATTTCCCATGACCGTTATTTTCTTGACAGAGTAACCAACAAAACCGTTGAGCTTTCTCACGGCAGATGCCATTATTCGAAAGGAAATTATTCAACCTATCTTAAGCTGAAGGAAGAACGCCTTGAAAGTGAAAGACGGCAATATGAAAACCAGCTCGAAGAAATAAAACGCATCGAAGGAATCATTGAACAGCAGCGTTCATTCGCAAGAGAGAGGAACTTCATAACAGCGGAGAGTAAAAGAAAAATGCTCGAAAAGAAAAAAGCGGAATTGGTTATTCCCGATCCGCCCCTTTCAAAGATGCGTATGAAATTCACTCCCGTGTGCGAAACGGGCAACGATGTTTTAACCGTTACGGGTCTTTCAAAATCATTCGGCGAAAAAATACTTTTCTCGGATGCCGATATGCAGGTTTTCAAGAACGACAGAGTTTTCATGCTCGGTGCAAACGGATGCGGAAAAACAACTCTTTTAAGAATTCTGACCCGTCAGCAGTCTGCAGATGCAGGAAGCTTTCTTTTCGGTGCGAATGTAAAAACGGGTTATTTTGACCAGAGCCTTGAAACGCTCCATAATGATAAAACCGTTATCGATGAGATATGGGATGAACACCGTTCATTCACCGAAACAACGGTGCGCAGTTATCTTGCCTTGTTCCTTTTCAGAGGCGATGATGTTTTCAAGAATGTCGGAACCTTAAGCGGCGGAGAAAAAGCAAAGCTCTGCCTTTTAAAGCTCATGCTTTCGGGGTCGAATGTTCTTCTTCTTGACGAACCGACAAATCATCTTGACATTCCGTCAAGAGAAGTTCTTGAAGCGGCACTTTCCGATTTTGACGGAACAATAATCTGCATATCCCACGACAGATATTTTATCAATAAGCTGTCAACGAAGATTTATCGCATGAATCAAACGGGGTTCGACAAATTTGACGGCGACTATAATGACTATGCAGAAGCCGTTCTTTCTCAGACGAAGGAAAAACCAAAAAAAACCGAAACGAAGGTTAATCTCTACAAACTCCGCAAGGAGCGTGACAGCGAGATGAACAAGCTCAAGGGAAAAATCAAACGCCTTGAAGCCGAGATAGACCGTCTTGATGCCGAGATTTCGGAATATAACGGGATTCTTTCGTCACCCGAAACGGCGGCAGACTATGAAAAAATAATTGAATATACCAATAAACTTGACGAGGCAACCGAAAACCAGCTTGTTCTGATGGATGAATGGGAAGAAGCAAATTCCAGATATAACGAGCTTTCGGAAACGGAGGTATAATATGACAAGCAATGAACTTTTCAAAGGCGCAAAATGGATTGAATGCACGGGAAACGATGCACCTCTTTTCAGAAAGGAATTCAATGCCGTAAATGGCGAAAAAGCGGAGATTACAATCTGCGGTCTCGGTTATTTTCATCTCTATATCAACGGAAGAAAGGTGAGCGACGATTTGCTCACTCCCAATGCAACCAATTACAGCGAAAGAGATCTCAAATTGCTCAATTTTCCTCTTTCAAGCGAAATGTCTTACAGAATATATGCCGTTAAATACGATATAACCGATTATCTTTTTGACGGTAAGAATACTCTTGCCGTTATGGTCGGCAACGGCTACTATAACCAGAACAAGAGAATGGCAGAGGGTAATGTTGTTTTCGGAACTCCGAAGCTCTGCTATGTTATCGAAAAGGAAAGCGGAGATGTTCTTTGCGACGAAACAACTCTCACACGCAGGGGATATATCCTTGAAAACAATCTCTATATGGGTGAATATCATGATTATTCGCAGTATCCCGACGGCTTTGATAAAAACGGATACGGCGGCAATGATTTTTCGGAAAGCACGGTTATTCCTGCACCCGAAAGCAATTTTCAGATTCAGTTTTCACCCTCCGATAAGGTTATCCGCACCCTTGAACCGAAGCTGATAAAAGACGAGGGAAAAACAAAGCTTTATGAGGTCAGCGAAAACACAGTCGGATATGCGGTTTTTAAATGTGCGGAAAAAGGCAGGAAAATCATTGTAAGCTATGCCGAAGAAATCTATGACGAAAGACCTTATTACGGCGTCAAGTTTGCAGACGGCTATCAGACCGATACATTTATCACCGATGGCAGTGACCGTGAATATATTCCCGAATTCACATGGCACGGCTTCCGTTATTTCAGAGTAGAGGGTGATGTTGAACCCGTCAGAGTTGATGTTGTTCATTCCGATTGTCCCGTGATTTCATCATTTGATAGTGACAATGAAAACCTCAACTGGCTTTATGATGCATATATCAAAACACAGCTCTGCAATATGCACAGCGGTGTTCCTTCCGACTGCCCTCACCGTGAAAGACTCGGTTATACCGGCGACGGTCAGCTTTGCTGCGAAGCGGGCATGATGCTCCTTGACAGCCGTGAATTCTACAGAAAATGGCTTTACGATATTGCCGACTGTCAGTGCAAAAGCTCGGGTCATGTTCCTCATACTGCTCCATGGATGGGCGGCGGCGGCGGACCTTCGGGCTGGGGCGGTGCAATGATTGAAGTGCCCTATAAATTCTATAAGATTTACGGCGATAAAGAGCTTCTCGATGAATTCTTCCCGAAGATGCTTTGCTTCCTTGATTATCTTGAAAGCAGAAGTGAAAACGGACTTGTTTACCGTGAGGAAGAACCCGGTTGGTGTCTCGGAGATTGGTGTCCTCCCGAAAAAATCAGGATTCCCGAGGTTTATGTCAACACCTGCCTTTATGTAAGATTTATGCAGCAGACCGTTGAAGCTGCCGGAATTCTCGGCAGAGAGCAGGAAGCTGCTCATCTTATCGAGAGAATCGAAAAGGTTAAGAGAGCAATTACCGTTGCTTATTACAGCCCCCATCAGAACACCTATTGCGGCGATATACAGGGCTCATCCTGCCTTGCTCTGCAGACAGGTCTCGGCGACGAAAGGGCAAAGCAGGAGGTTTTCGATAAATACGAAAAGCTCGGAATGTTCGATTCGGGAATTATCGTAACCGAAGCCTTGCCGAGATATCTTTTTGAAAACGGTAAAGGTCAGATTGCATTTGATCTTCTTTCAAGCGATAAGGATGTTTCATACGCATATATGAAAAGAAACGGCGCAACAACGCTCTGGGAAAACTGGAACGGCGCAGATTCGAGAAACCATCCCATGTTCGGCTCGGTAACGAAATATCTTTTCACCTATCTTCTCGGCATCCGTCAGCCTGAAAACGGTGCAGGATATAAGGATGTTGTCATAACTCCTTGTTTTGTTGAAGGCATGAACAGGGCAAAGGGCCATCTTGAAACTGCAAGCGGCGTTGTTTCTGTTGACTATGTGAAAAACGGCAATAAGGCAACCGTCAGGGTATATGCAGACCCCGCAATAAAAGCTGTTTTTGCTTACGGTGAAATAAATGCTGCATTCAGCGGAGAAGCAACGTTTGAAGTTGAAATTTAAGGGAGAACAGAAATGGTTGTTATAAAAAAATATGAACCCAAATATTTTGAGGATGTCCGTCAGGTGTGCATAAACACGGCTCCTCCGGAAGCCAAAACCGACCCCGATATGCATGATTTCATTCTTTTCACCTTCTGCGATTATTATCTTGAGCAGGAGCCCGAGAATGTTTTCGTTCTTGTCAACGAAGAAACAGACACTGCCGAGGGTTATGTTTTCGGCGCAAGAGATTTCAAAACATACATAAAGAATATGAAGCCTTATCTCGCCAAGGTAAAGAAGACGGGCAGAGCAAACTATTTTGATGCATTGGCAGAGATAGCAGGTCACGCAATTTATTCTTTCAGATATCCGGCACATCTTCATATCGATATCAATGAGCCTTTCAGAGGCAACGGCAACGGAAGCCGCATGATATCAGCTCTCACGGAGCATATGAAGAAAACCCACGGCGTGAAATCGATTATGCTTATTGTCGGCACAAGCAACACAAGGGGCATTAATTTCTATAAAAAGAACGGTTTCAGAATAATCCGTGTTGTCAAAAGCGGAACAGTTATGGCAAAGGAGCTTTGATTTATGCGCTACGGAGTAATCGGTACGGGCTGGATTGCAAAATCATTTATTGACGGCGCAAGAATGCTCTGCAATTCCGATTTTGTTGCCGTTTATTCGAGAACGGAAGAAAGCGGAAACAAATTTGCGGATGAAAACGCAATTCCGACGGTTTATACTGATATAAACGAGTTCTCAACGGGTGATTTCGAGGCTGTATATATTGCAAGCCCGAATAAGCTTCACTATGAGCAGTCAAGACTCATGCTTGAAAACGGAAAACACGTTATCTGCGAAAAGCCGATAACCGTTGAACCCGAAGAACTTGAAGAATTGCAGGCTCTCGCAAAGAAAAACGGACTTGTTTATATCGAAGCGATAATGTATATGTTCAATCCTGCAAGGGAATTGCTGAAAGATGCAGTCGGAAAAATCGGCAGAATAACAAGCGTTCACTTCGATTTTTCACAGCTTTCATCGAAATATCCCGCATATCTTGAGGGAAAACTGCCCAACATTTTCAATCCTGCTCTTGCAACGGGCTGTCTTATGGATTTGGGAATTTACTGTGTTTATCCTGCACTCGATATTTTCGGTATGCCTGAAAAAATAACCGCCTGCGCCTCTTTCATGGAAAGCGGTGCTGACGGAAGCGGAAATTCAGCTCTGCTGTATTCCGATAAACTGGTGAATTTAACCTATTCAAAGCTTGGTCAGGACAGACTCGGTTCGCAGATTTTCGGCGATAATGGAACAATAACAATAGAATCGATATCGAAGCTTACCAATATGAATATCATTGATAACAGCGGTAATAAGACTGAAATTATCGGTGATGTTCCGAAAGAAAAGCTTATGGGATATGAAGCGGAGGCTTTCGAGAGATTTATCGCAAATCCCGAGGACGAATATTATGCCGTGACAAGTGAAAAAGCTTTACAGGTGAGCAGAATAATGAAAGAAATCCGCAATCTGTCGGATATAAAATTTGAATGATATGAAAGCAGAAATTTTTGATTTTCTTCCCGATGAGGCGCACAAAATAAGAATAAAGGTTTTTATTGATGAACAGGGCTTTGAGAATGAATTTGACAGCATTGATGCCGAAGCCGTGCATATTCTTATGAAAACCGACGGCGGAATGCCTGTTGCAACCTGCAGAATTTTTTGGGATAACAAAATGGACTCCCATGTTCTCGGCAGACTTGCCGTTCTGAAAGAAAACAGAGGCGGAGGAGTCGGTTCTCAGGTTGTCAGAGAAGCGCTTGATTATGTTGAAAAGTCAGGCGGTAAGAAGCTGATGCTTCATTCCCAGTGCAGTGCTGCGGAGTTTTATGAAAAGCTCGGTTTTTCCTCATTCGGTGAGGTTGAATATGAACAAGACTGTCCTCATATATGGATGGTAAAAGAATTATAAATCAAAACCCCCGGCTCTGAACAGGTCCAGTAAAAACGGACAATGAAAAAAAGAACCTCCTATGGTAGAATTAAAATAGCTACCATAGGAGGAATTTTTATGCCCAGAAGTTACAGACACATCAAAGAATATGAAAAAGAAATATTAGAATTAAAGAA
>JAZSAH010000121.1:0-2528 GCA_045601745.1 Acutalibacteraceae bacterium | reverse complement strand
GCCGATTCACACCAACCATCGGCTCTCTGATGCGGGATTGATCTGCCGCTCCTCGTCATTGCGTTTATGAGTTATTGAATTGTTGTCATTATAGCACCGTGAAAAACTGCCGTCAACCGCAAAATTTCACAAAAAAGCATCCGCTTTATCACTTTAAAGTTTTGCACTTTTAACAAAGTAATGCGGTGCATTATTTTATAAAATATTTTATTAATCGGTCAAAACAAATTTCCATTTGCAACAGCAGGAATTATCGGTTATATCTGGATAACAGCTTGTTATTATCATTCAGAACAGAAAAAAGGCCGTCAAAAAGACTGTCTTTTCCTAATAAATTACATTCTGCAGGAGATCTGCGCCAAAAGGACGGCATTGTTTGTTCTAACAAAATTCTAACAAACGGACAAAAAATGAGTTTTTGCGTGAATCACGGTGTATCAACACTTGCAGGAATTGACCTTTTGGTTACTCAAACTGACCTTTTGTCGGATAATTCTGCAAGGTTCCACCAAACGGAATGTCATTCCACCATACAAGTGCCGCTACGAACCAAAAGGTCAGGGGTTCGAGTCCCTTCCAGCGCGCCAAAAATAACCGATACACCGTCAGGTGTGTTGGTTATTTTTTTATGTGATTAAGGGACTCGAACCCTGAGAGGGTCAAAGCGTTAAGAAAACAGTTCAGTGAACTGTTTTTAGCTTTGAGCGGCGAGCCAAGCCGCAATCCTTTGGAAATCCGCTCCCAAACACCGCTTTTCTAACAAAATTCTAAAAGATATGCCCAGGATTAAGCTACACAACGTTTTTTAAAGCCTGAAAAAGTGAAAAAAACAATACAATCAAATCCACTAAAAAGCTCTCAAAAGAAATCAGCATTAATCAACAAAACGGGTTATCAAACAAAAAACGTTGCACCGCAAAGTGCAACGTTTTATCATTTTTATTAATAATTAAATGCTGATAATTCCGAAAGCACCGAGTATGGACGATGCGAGAATAATAAGAATACATACAGGCGCAACGTACTTAATTACAACAACAAAGAGCTTTTTCATTTTAAACTTAACGTTTCCCTGCTCAACCTCTTCAATTACCGCCTTTGGCTTGATAACATATCCGATAAAGATGCAGGTAATGAGTGCAACGATCGGCATAATAACGCTGTTACTGATAAAGTCAAAGAAATCAAGGAACTGCATTCCGATAACCTTAACCTCTGCCCATATACCGTAGCCGAGTGTTGAAACAAGGCCGAGAGCAACGCTGATTGCAAGAACTGCGATGCATGCAGGGATTCTCTTAATCTTGAACTTATCGATAAAAATGGAAACGATTGTTTCCATAAGTGAAATTGAAGATGTGAGAGCTGCAAGAAGAACAAGCACAAAGAAAACAATGCCGATAATGTTGCCGCCGGGCATACTGTTGAACACCTTAGGAAGTGTAACGAACATAAGGCCGGGGCCCTGACCGAGAGCTGATTCGTCTCCGCCTGAGAATGAGAAAACAGCAGGGATAATCATAAGACCTGCAAAGAATGCGATACCTGTGTCAAAAAGGCTTATCTGTCTTGTTGAGCTTTCAATACTTACTTCCTTCTTCATATATGAGCCGTATGTGATCATAATACCCATCGCAAGTGACATTGAATAGAACAACTGACCCATAGCAGCAATAACTGTTGTCATCGAGAATTTTGAGAAATCAGGCTTGAGGTAATAAATAACACCGTCAAGTGCGTTTGGAAGGCAAGCGGAATAAACAGCAATACCGATTGAAAGCACAACGAGCACGGGCATCATAACCTTACTCATTTTCTCAATACCTTTTTCAACGCCGAAGAGAACAACGAGTGCTGTAAGTCCGAGGAAGATTGCAAAATAGAGAATCGGTTCACTCGTTGAAGAGATAAAGTTTCCGAAATATGAATCCTGTGCCGCCTGTGATATGTTTCCGCTGCAGAAGGATACAAGATATTTTGTTACCCAACCGCCGATAACCGAATAATACGGCAGGATGATAACGGGAACGATTGATGCAAGATAGCCGAGGAATGAAAATCTTTTATCAAGCTTTGAGAAAGCAGAGATTGCGCTGAGCTGTGTTTTACGGCCGAGAGAAATTTCAGCCACCATAAGAGTAAAACCGAATGTAACGGCAAGAACAATGTAAGTAAGGAGGAACATTCCACCGCCGTACTTTGCCGCAAGATAAGGAAAACGCCAGATATTGCCGAGGCCGACAGCTGAGCCTGCCGCCGCAAGGACAAATCCGAGTTTACCTGTGAAACCACTTCTTTTCTGTTCCATAATAAAACTCCTTTTCAGAATATTGTTTTCATTTTCTGGAAATCTCGGATATTATCGCACATTTCCGACAAAAAAGCAATATGTAACACTCTCCTGTTCTTCAGCCGTGAGCTTTATTTCTTCTGCACCGAAAGTTAATGAGGTTTATAAACAGAGATATTACGGGCATTAAGCCAAGAATCTTAAAGTGCAAAAACACCCTTACAGTTTTTTCTTTAAA
>JAZSAH010000120.1:0-2190 GCA_045601745.1 Acutalibacteraceae bacterium | reverse complement strand
TGTTACTTATATTTTTCCTCAATAGGCAAACTGAAAGTGCAGACTGTTGCCATATGCGGATATTTAGAACCGTTGTCAGCGGTAATCTTTTCAGTTATATTTTTAAAAGAAATTATGTTACCTTTACAGGTTTTAGGTGCCGTGTTCGTTATCGGTGGAGCAATGTTTGCTGAACTGTCAAAAAAACACAGCATATCACGGTAATTCATACCAAGTAGCTAAATCATCACTGAAAGCAACCGCAAGAGAAGCGCCAAAAAGATAGTCATCCTCGTTATCTCCGTGGTAAAACATAGCGTATTTATACGGTGAAATACTGCTTGTATCAATAACAAAACCTGCAGTAATTCTATCCTTTGCCCAAGGTTTATTCTGTTGATTCAGATAAAGAGTTGTGATATTTTCAAAACTTTTGAAATCCTTCGTTGACATAATATTTATGCCGTTGTCAGGAGAATTAAAGATCAGATATTCACCGTTTTCTTTTATAACACAAACGTTTTCACCGCATTCGGTGAAACCTTGAAATTCCCAATTAATCAAATCGTTCGACGTGCTGAAAGATACGCCGTTTTGCTTAAAAAAGCAGATGAATTTATTGCTGTCATCAAGGAGATAAGGGTCAATCATTCTGCCCATATCACATTCGGAAATATCACCCTTGACTTTCAGCAAAACGGGTTTTTCCCAATTCTGCAAATCTTTGCTTTTCATCGTGAATATTCTTGAGCTTTCATTACCGTAAATCTGACCGTCTTTTCTCGGATAGGTTTGCAGACAAAGATAATATTCACCGTTATACATGATAACATTACCCGGAGAGGAATAATTCTTAAGATTATCCTTTTCTGTGAGGACTTCGGGTTTACTCCAATTTATAAAATCCGTGCTTTTGCTAACGGCAACATAAAAATACTGTCTGTCCTCTGCGTTTTCAACCAATGTGAAAAACAAATATATCACACCGTTTTCTATGTAAGCCGCAGGGTCACGGTATGAATATTTTTTGTTTTGTTCAAATATCAGCACAAGAGTTCACCTCAACCGGTTGAATTGTTTCATTTGATTTTTATTGCTTTGTGATTAAATATTATAACAAATTAATCAGTATCAAACAAGCTACAAATAAAAAGTTGCATTCAGTTATTGAGAAAACTGTTTCAGTAATGTATACTGAAAACTGCAGACAGTAAGAAAAAATATTCGGGGTGTGAAAATGAAAAACAATGACATAAATATCCGTGATCCGTTTGTTCTGTATGAGAACGGAAAATATTATATGTACGGTACAAGAGCAAATAATTTTGGCAAAAATACAGGCGGTTTTGACGTTTATGTTTCTGAAGATCTTGAAAACTGGAGTGAGCCCATTGAGTGTTTTGATTCTGAAAAACATAATCTGAATTATCATGTTAACTGGGCACCCGAAGTGCATAAGTACAAGGATGCATATTATATGTTTGCTACTTTCACAAGAGAAAGCAACAGCTTGAGAGGCACTTTTATTCTCAAAGCAGACAGTCCGCTTGGTCCGTTTGTTCCGCATAGCAACGGTGCCGCAACTCCCGAAGATTGGGAGTGCCTCGACGGCACGCTTTACATAAACCGTGACGGCAAGCCTTATATCGTTTTCTGCCATGAACACACTCAGATTATTGACGGCACAATCTGTTATGCTCCTTTGAGTGATGACCTGAAAGAAAGAACAGGCGAAGCGGTAACTCTGTTTAAAGCGTCAGAACCGTATTGGGCAGATAAAAGTAAAGATGAAAATGAACACAGAATAACCGACGGTCCTTTTATATACCGCACAAAAACCGATGAGCTTTTGATGTTATGGTCAACCTTTATCAAAGGCAAATATGCCGAATGTCTGGTGAGATTCAACAGCGGAGAAATCGGCACAGACTTCACTCATCTTGAACCACTTATTGATGATGACGGCGGACACGGTATGATTTTTGCCGATGACGATAAACTTTATCTTACGTTCCATTCTCCTAATAAGTCAGGATTTGAAAAGCCTCGTTTTGTTGAAATAGAGGATGCGGGATATACCGTTTCGGTTAAATAAGTAATAGGTATAAGATAAGCAGGTAACATCCTTGCGTGGTGTTACCTGCTTAATTTTATCTCATATCTGACAACGTAGTATAATCTGTATTGTTTCGCAGAAACTCTTCCATCTTA
>JAZSAH010000119.1:0-7554 GCA_045601745.1 Acutalibacteraceae bacterium | reverse complement strand
TATATCCAGATTAAATTGTTCCGCCACAAATTCTGTTGAACTTTTTATGATTTCCGTAATACGGGATGCATCGTAATTTTCAGCGTTGAAAATTATATGGTCGGGGAAAAGTCCCGTTCCGTTGTTCTCGGTAAGAAGCGGCTCATTTTCATCAAAATAAGGCGTGACAATGTTTCTTTTGTCAACACCGTCTTTGACCAGATTTTCACAAATTGTTCTGGAGAGCAGTGAAAAAATATAACTCGACGCCCACAAAGCTACGGGTGATGAGGTAAGGCTCATCGTTTTAAAAATCGGGCCTATTGTGATGCCTATATATTTTTTCATCATTACACCTCCGCTATCAGATTTATATCTTTGCTGGCAGCAATATCACCGCCGAAATTGCCGAGCTTTGATCTTTCATTTTTAAAGTACTCAACGAAGTCCTTAATAAAAAGTCCTATGTCGTCTTCGTCAAACTTATCGAGCGTCTGAACAGCAACAAAAAAGTCTGAATTTTCTATATTCTTTTTCTTTTCGGCGTAATTTTTTTCGGAGTGATTTTCGTTCTTCATAATATATTCGGGATATCCGTTTGGAGAAAGATAGAAAGTTTTTCCGCAAATTTCCGCAAAACTGCCGACAATAAAAATAAGATAGTTACCGACAATTTTGATTGTTACGGGAGATTTGAAGCGTTCAACGTCAAATGAATTCTCACCGAGACTGAATATCTCAACATTACCTTCTCTTGCTTCATCCTTGAATTCATAATGATCTGCAAGACCCAGCATAGCACGGACAAACAGGTACCGTTCATAAAGAAATTCCGAAGGTTGACCTTTGCGATTTGACGGATAATCATACTGTTTTCCGGTGTACCGATCTTTCTTATATTTTTTCTTGCTTTTTATCAAAGCTTTATCACTGCCGACGGATTCGCCTTCAATCTTGTTAATAAACTGTCTTTGGATATATCCTTTTATATAATTACGGGGGAATTTATAACTTTTACTTTTCTCATCCCAACGGGTCAGATTATATCCGCCCTTTAAGACAGCATATATGTTTTTGGCGTGATTGAGCATTTTATCATATTCGGGCCTCATACCTAAAATCTGAGCATAGAAAAACTTATAGCCGTTCTCTTTAAGAACGTTTGTGGGATTAATCCTGTTTTCTGTAATGACTGAAAATCCGCCAAAGCCTTTGGATTGCCTTGTTCCGAAATTATGAACCAAAAAGAACTCCACGATATACTTGTCAATTATGCTTCTCAGTTCCTTAATAATACAAACTATCCGCAATTCAAGCGGTGCTTCAAAAAACAAGGTCTCCTTATATGACTTACGCACCTCATTTTCAAAATCTCCGGACTTTTGAGAAACCATATTGCCAAAATACATTTCGTTGATTTCTTTTTTTGATTTTTTCTCAAGGATTTTTGCTTGTTTTTTCAGTTCATCTCCCTGTTTCGGGTCAAGCCTGTTGGCTTTGGAGTACATTTCGTGCGCCTCTATCATAAATTCAATAGATTTGCTTCTTTTCGGCTCACCCGTTGCCGATATCTGCATTTTATAATTCAACGCTTCGGTATCCTTGACAAACCAATCCTTGCTGATATTCTTAACTCCGCCGAGCTTTTTGATTATAAATCTGTCAAGCTTGGGTTTTACTTCCGTAGCTCGCAAGGTTGCGCCGCTCTGATTATGCTGAAAATGTATAATCGGAGTTTCCTGCTTAAGTTCATAGGTCAGAATAAAGCTCATTTTCTCTGACATATCTATCCTCCTTTTGTAACTCTATGCTCACTAAAACTATCAATCAAAAAATTTTTGCCACCACTTTTTTATGTTTTTAATGACAAAACATCTGTCCCAATCAGCTTCGATTATGGCTTTTCTCGCTGCATTTACAAAAGCCGTTATAAACACAGCAAGGAACAGACCGAAAAATATAAAAAATACCAAGTTTGGATTGCTTGCGTTAACCCCGAAACATTGAAAAACGATTTCAACAATACTCCAGAAGCCGAATAATGAAACAGGAAACAATATGCCGCTCTGAATTTTGCCGCTCTTATAATTTTTCAGATTAAACAAACTTGCGATTTGTTTTTCTACATCACGTTTCTGTTCATTGACGAACAGTTTCTCAAGCAACATCTGATAAATTTCAATACCCTGCTGTTGAGCACTTGCTTCGGCAAGAAGATATTTGCTGTCAAAATCAACATATTGCTTCTGCAATTTATCTTCTTCTTTTTTAGCTCTGGAAACTCTGCTTATATTTCTTTCAAATGAAAGAAGTGATGCACGCTGAGCAAGAACAAGCATTGCAAGTTCAATATATTCTGTCAGATAAGCTTCGCGCACAAAAACTGACGCAGATGCACAAACAAAGCTGTATTCTGTCATGCCGTAAACCGTTCCGCTGAGTTGACCTTTCGAATAATTTTCAATCCAGCGATCATAAATATGTTCTTTCAATGCATTCTGAAGCATTTTTCTGCTTTGACAGCTCAATCCGTTACCGTCAACAAAAACATATTCATAAAGTCTGCGGGAAGCATTTGAGCTGTCTTCCGGAAATTTTTCAAGAGCATCATAAATATATCTGTAATCCGTTCCGTTGAATTCAGCCATCATATCGGTAAAATCTTTGTCTATGAGAAAACAGCAGACATACATACGGTCGTCAATTATAGGCTCAATAAAGAATTTTTCTTTTGTATTTCCCTCTTCCTTACGGATGGTTACCGAATATTCTCCGTTTATGAAAAAGCTTCTTATAAACTCAGCCAATTCCGTTTCCTGCGGATTGTCAACAGGTTTTGCCTTGGAAAGTTCGGATGACACATTTATACCTGAACCTGTAATTGAAATACTGTCCGCAGTCAAAGAACAAGAATATTCTTTTTTTGTTTCGTCATACCAATAATAAGGCCTGAATATTCTTCTTCCGTATTCATTGATACGGTTAACATCATCATCATTTGGATAATTATAGTTTTCAAGCTCAAACACCAGAAGACCGACACCTGTATCATAGAGCTTGAGCCTTATTCCGTTGACTCGAAGTTCGTATTCTTTTTTATCTTTTACAATGCGGTAAGACACTGCGTTATCGTTTTTGACAAAAAGTTCAGGCATGAATCTGTAATTGCGGACAATCTGCTCCTGATTATCCTCCGTTGTATAAATCGCAGACCTTGCCGCCTCATTAAAATATTGGTAAGCAGCATATCTCTGCCTTTTCTCGTTGGAATCGTCGGCTCTGTAATTGCCGAAAATATCAATCTTCCATTTTCCCTTATCAAGACATTTCTGAAAATCTTCTCTCTTCACTTTCCCTCCGTTGTTCCAGAGGAAAGGAAAAACAAATGTATGATTACTGTAAACAGATTTGTTGTCACTCATAAAATCTCACCTCGTTGTTTTATAAATATTTTATACCATATTTATACATAATCTGTCAATTGTTGATGAATTTTTTTGTGAATATAATACAAAATGTTTGCAAATGTTGTTGACAAAGATCTGTATTATCATTATCATTTATTTTAGACTTGAATTCAAGCGAGGGATAAAAATGAATTTTTACACAAACACTCCCGACCGTGAGACTATAAAAAAAGAATTAACAAAAGCGGTTTCGTCAGAGAATTGGAAAAATTATTTTTGCATTGATAATCACGGAATAACGCGTACATACACCAAATCCGAAGAAAGAGTTTTGTCCATTTCCGAAATCGGCATTTCGGGAAGCTGTTATGATGAAGAAACGGCGCTGAGTTTGATTCATAAAGGATTGGATAAAAATATCGATGCGATTACCGACTGGATAATTTCAAAAAAACACGCTTTGGCGATACGATTCAAATTTGAAAAGATGATCGGATATATTATTATTGAAAATAAAAGATATGAAACCGATACTGTTCAGATTTATTTCCGCCGTTCAAGAAGCGACAAAACCGAATTCGGATTTTTTGTTTCTTCAGTTCAGCCGTGCATCAAAGCAGATGCACTGAATCAAGGTGAATAATATGCAGATATTACTTAAACTCAAAGGTGACAACATAGTTTTGCCGATTGCATACCGCTATTTTATTCAAAGCATGATATATCACACGCTGGAATCACAACCGGGTTTTTCATATTTTATGCACAACAAGGGATTCAGCGGAGAAGAACGCTCTTTCAAGCTTTTTTCTTTCTCTCCTCTTCGCGGGAATTACAGCGTGAAAGATAAAAAAATAACTTTTTCCGACACCGTTTCGCTTGAAATCAGGTCAACCGTTCCCGAAATTATTGAAAGCCTCCTGAAAGCATTATCCGAAGGGAATACAGTTAATATAGGCCGAAACACGCTGACTGTTGAAAGCTGCACATTGAAGAACAAGACTCTTTATAAATCCGAAGCGGAAATAACAACCGTTTCTCCGATTGTTGCTTACGTCACTAAAGATAACACCAACAGAATATTTTTTTCACCAAATGAAGATGAATTCTACAGCCTGATTATCAATAATGCAAAAAGGAAATGGATAAGTGCAGGATATAATGAATCGGAATTTGATTTATCGATAGAAAAAACATCTCGTAAGCCACTCCGAAAGGAAGTTACAGAATTTAAGAAATCCCGCATAACTGCCTGGCACGGAAGCTTTATTCTCCGAGGAACCCCCGAAGTCATAGACTTTTTGTATCAGACAGGATTGGGTTCGAAAAACTCTCAAGGATTCGGAATGTTTGAAACAATTAAATAACTGACAAAATGAGAAACAACACCGTCGGAATTTTTACGACGGTGTTGTTTTGTTTTCAGATCCCCCGGAGGGGGTAAGGTAGCAAACACGCTGATGAGGACGATGAACCTCTTCAGGTATCAATCCCCCAGAGGGGTAAGGTAGCTAAAAACCACAAAATTCTTCGCATTATCAATTGTATCAATCCCCCAGAGGGGGTAAGGTAGAACAACATTTTGTGTTCGTCTTATGATTACACACAATCTATTGCTTGTCAAGTATATAATCTTCTTTAAAAGCCCGATTTTATTTAGTCACAGCATTCTCAGCGTTACAAAAAAGCGGTAGTTTTGCACTATACGCAAAAAGCAAAAGTGCTTATGACTAAACAAAATCTTCAGTTTTATGAAAAATTATATAAAAAACGGTTCTTTATTCTTGATAACACCGATTTCTTCTTTTTCCGCAAAACGCATTGACCCCATTTTATAGAGCATCACCGAATCGTGTTCAGGGTCTATGATATTAATGATTTCAGCTTTGAGTTTTTCCAGCTTGCTTTCTGTTATATAGCCTTCGAAAACCGATTTCTGAACGGGAAAAAGGTATTTCTTTGCCGTTTTCATAACCTTTCCCACACGTTTTGAGCCTACATCATAAACAAGTATCACAAACATTATCTCACCTGCTTGAACGAACTGTATTTTTTGTTTTCTTTTATGCATCCCGAAAGCTTGCGTACTTCCGCCTTTATAATGTGGCAGTAGTTCATCTTTTTATCCTTTTCCGTTATAACCGTATAAAGTTTTTCGTAAAGCGCTTTCAGAAAAATGTGCTTTCCCTCACTGTTGAGCATTATGCCGCCGTTTTCGCTTTGCTCAAAGTGATGCTTCTTTATCAGATTTCTGTTGACAAGGGTGAATATTGTTCTGTCAACAATCAGCGGTTTGAGCAATTCCGCAATATCAAGATTGAGGGAGTTTCTTCTGCTGTTTGTAGCATGAAGAAAACCGATTCTTACATCCAGTGAAGATTTGTTAATCTCTGTTGCGATCATATTATAAAGCACGGTATTTCCGAAGCTCATCATTGCGTTCACTTCGTTTCGCGGCGGTTTGCGGCTGCGTTTTTCAAAAACAAAATCATCGTTTTCAATGAACATATCAAAACACGAAAAATAAAGTTCCCTGACCCTTGCCTGCGCAAGAAGCAAAGCTTCATAATCCGTAAGAACCTTTATTTCAGCCGCAATTTCATAAGTTTTGTTAATTACTTTTTCGAAATACGCATCAGGTTTCTGCTTGTTGTAGTATCTGATATTCAGCCTCAGATTATGAATTGAACCGAGCACAATTTCTTTTGCAATTTCAAGTCGGCGGTCTATATCATAGTATGCATTCAATTGTTGAGTTGTTTGCCTGGGAGATTTGAGAGATGTAAAAGGAGTGAATGTGCCGATGAGCTTACCGCTTTTTTCAAAAACATTAATTTCAATCTTATTCTGCAATGCCTTTTTCAAAAATCCGCTGTCAAAAACAACATCCGAATAAATGTTGATTACATCAACTGATTCAACAGGAATATCGCAATCGACGGAACCGGATTCAAACGCAAGAGAATAATCTTTTTGACGGAGAATTCCGTCACTGATGATATCGGTTATGCCCATGTTATTATATTTTTCCGCTTCGTGCCACATTCTGTAAGACGTGTTAATCGAAGAATCAGCTTCTAAAGCAACAATTCCTTTTTTGTCACTTTCGAATTTGTAACCGAGATATTTCATGTTCAGAGGCGAATCAATTCTGAATTTTTTTTCGTTGATGCGAAGCATCAGTTCGTTGTTAATGAACTCTCTGATTTTGTTGCTTTTCTTTCGGGTCTCATCAAGCGAATTGGCAAAAATGACAATATCATCTGCATAGCGGATAAACTCTATTCCGTTTTCTTCCATAAAGCAATCGAGTCTCTGAAAATATATATTGCATAAAAGAGGGCTTATAGGTGCGCCCTGAAGAATTCCTTTTTCGGGGGTAACGATCACTTCGTTTTCTATATATGGCATACGGGCAAATTTCATCAGTAACGACACAGTTTTTTCTTCTCCTATAATGTCAGACAACGCTTTCTCAAGAACATCATAATCTATGTTGTCATAGCAGGCAGAAGGGTCTATTTTTGCAGCAAAGCGATAATCACACGCATTGGCGCAAAACATTTCAACCGCCTGACCAACACCTTTTCCCTGACGGTAAGCAAAACTTCTTGGTGAAAAGCGGCTTTCACAGATTTCATTTACGGCATCAATGGCGGCATATTGAATGGCGGAATCGATTGCCGTGAGTTTTGAAATGCGTCGGAAACTTCCGCTCTTTTTAGCCACTTTGAAAGATGTAGCAGGCATAGGCTCATAGTACCCTTTTTCAATTTCTCTGCAGAGCCTTTTGGCGTTTATTTCAATCCATAATGCCGCACCCGATGCAGACATGCCGTCTGTTCCGGGCTTGAAGTCTCTTTTATTCAGCATATGAGCTTTAGATATTAATATTTCTTTATCAGCAATTTGCTTTATCATAATAACACCTCAATTTATATTTTAACATAAGTCAGGGAAAGTTTCAACAAAAGAATTTAGTTATAGGCAGTTTTGCTTTTTAGTTTCGGAGCAAAACAAGCGCATTTTTGTGATGTTAATAATACTGTAACTAAATAAAAACAGTTTTTTCGAGGAGATTATATGCTTGACAAGCAACGGTTTGTGTGTTATCATAAGACGAACACAAAATGTTGTTCTACCTTACCCCCTCTGGGGGATTGATACT
>JAZSAH010000118.1:0-3059 GCA_045601745.1 Acutalibacteraceae bacterium | reverse complement strand
GTTTTGCCCGATTTGTTGATAACGGTTGCACCGAGCACCTTGTCGCCGTCACAGATTGCATCTTCAGCAAAGGTGTAAAGCATAAGCTTACAGCCAACCTCGTCAAGCATTTCAAGATAAAGCGTTTTCAGCTTTTCGGGGTCAATAAGATTGGTTATTTTGTTTTTGAACCCACCCTCATTGTTTTCGGATGACCTTTTCATAATATCATAATAAAGCGGACTGCCGCAGCTTCCCGTCCAATGGCTCATAAGCCCTGACGTTGAGATTCCTCCAACATCACCGCTTTGTTCAACGAGAATAACCTTTGCACCGTTTTTGGCTGCTGTATATGCCGCCGCAAATCCCGCAGGTCCGCTTCCGAGAACTAAAACGTCTGTATATAATTCAAACTTTGCTATCATAGTCTGCTCCTTATTGTGGGTGTATTAACAAGATATTTATTATTTGTTGCATTCATTAAAGCAAAACAGAATAAATCTCTTCGCCGCCGTTTACAAACACCTCTAAAATATATCCGTCACGGATGATTTTAAGTTCATTGATTTCGCCTTTATAAACAACGCTCTTGCGCCCGTCACGCTTTATTCTGAATCCGTTTACCGTACGAATAAGAGCAGGGTCATCCTCTTTCATAAGATGCCTTACTTCATCAACGGGATAACCGGTAATTTTGCCGTTGGTCAGCCTGATTTCACGGGGAACTGACATACAGCCGATATCTTTCTTGCGGTAGCCTGCATAATTCCAGCCGGGAATCCACGATATGAGAATTGTTCTGCCCTTGTTGTCAAGAAAAACCTGACCTGCATACTGGTCGGGACCTTTGTCAACCTCGCCCGTGTATTCGGGTGTGAATTTACTGCCGTCAAAAGTACCGTACATCACAGAAAAACGGTGGCTGTCATCCTTGCAGACGGATGCGGTAAGTAAATATTTTTCTCCCGATTTCATAAAAGACGGACACTCGGCAAATCTTGAGCCTTCCCACTCACAAAGAATGCCTTTGTAGCTCCAATCAAAGAGATTATCGCTTTCATAGAGCAGAAGATTTGCGGTTTTCTTTTCGTGATTGCCCGATGCCATTACGCAATAATATTTGCCGTCGGAATAACAAACGGCAGGGTCACGGAAATCGGGGCAACCGTCAGACGGATAACCGCCGATTATAGGGTTGTGTTCATATTTTTCAAAGCTTATGCCGTCATCGGAATAAGCAACGCTGACGGACTGTATGCCATCGTGAATTGATGCGTAAAAGAGAAAAAGTCTGTTATCTTTTACGATAGCCGTACCCGACCAGCATCCGTCCTTGTCATACGGCATATCGGGGAAAAGTGCAACGGGAAGCTCCTCGAATTCAAGAAAATCCTTTGTCCTTGCGTGTCCCCAATGCATATTTTCCTGCCACGGTTTTTCAAAATTCGGTGAATGCTGATAAAAAATATGATAATATCCGTTAAAATACACAAGTCCGTTAGGGTCGTTTATCCATCCTTTTTTAGTTGAAAAATGAAATTTTGGCGGTACTCTGTAATTCATATTCAACCACCTTTACCTTATTTATATTCTGATTATAATTCACACCGTATGTTTTTGCAACACTTGAATTTGAAACGGAATTTATATATAATTCAGTACAGAACAACAGCAGCAGGAAAGGGAATAGATAGTATGAAATATCTGTTTTGTTATTTTGTAGGGAATCAACCTGAAGAAGAAACAGTGCATTTTGCTGTATCAACTGACGGTTATAATTTTACGGCACTTAATAAAAATAAACCTGTCATTAAGCAAAAGCTAGGCAAAAAATGCTGCCGTGACCCTTTTATATTCCGTGACGAAAACAATGGTTTTCATATCATTGCCACGGATATGCGCAGTGCCGACGGCTGGAACAGCAACAACTCGATGGTTGTTTGGGACAGTGAAGACCTTATCACTTGGAAAAACGAAAGAATAATTGATTTTTCAAGGTTTGAAAGCACAAAGAATGCTGACAGAGTGTGGGCACCTGAGGTTATATTCGATAAGAAAAAATGCGAGTATATGATTTATTGGACACACAACAATACCGACGATGACCTCGATACAATAACTTGGTACGCCTATACCAAGGATTTTGTAACTCTCACCACTGAGCCGAAGGTTTTGTTCAGACCTAAAAGCGGAATGTGCGGAATTGATGCCGACATTATCGAAAAAGACGGCAGGTATTATCTCTATCAGGCAGACGGCGAAAAGGAAGCGATTTGCTATGCCGTGTCTGAAAATGCCGACGGACCGTACTTTGAACCCGATGACAACAAAGTTTCCGTTGCAACCGTTGCTCTGGAGGGGAATTGCATTTATAAAATCGACAGTACAGACAAATACGTTATGATAGCAGACCAATTCAGAAACGGCGGATATTTTATGCAGGAAACAACCGATATGATTCACTTCACAAAGGTTGAAGATAGCAATTTTTCTCTTAACCATCTCAATCCCCGTCACGGCTCGATGCTTCATATAACCGATGAGGAATACGAGAGGCTGATTTCTGTATGTAAATAATCAAAACCACTTCATTATTGCACAAGCATCAATGAAGTGGTTGGTTTTTTTATTTGTTGCAATGTTTGTCAAACGACGGGTTGAAAGCGTAAAAATTCTTTTCGTCAAGCTTATCCGTGGCAAGTCTGAGTCCTTCTCCGAATCGCTGGAAATGAACGATTTCTCTTGCACGCAGGAATTTAATCGGCTCCCTGACGTCGGGGTCATCAACAAGGCGGAGGATATTGTCGTATGTGGTGCGCGCTTTCTGCTCGGCAGCAAGGTTTTCGGTCATGTCGGTAATAACGTCACCCTTGCTCTGAATGTATGCGGCAGTAAAAGGTACACCTGCAGCTGATGAGGGATAAACGCCTGCTGTGTGGTCAACGAAATAAGCATCAAAGCCGTGCTTTTTGATATCTTCTTCCGAAAGATTTTTGGTCAATTGATAAACAATCGCACCGATCATTTCGAGGTGTCCGAGTTCTTCCGTACCAATATCTGTCAGCAATCCTTTAAGCTCA
>JAZSAH010000117.1:0-13922 GCA_045601745.1 Acutalibacteraceae bacterium | reverse complement strand
GAGTGAGTCATACCGGAGCAACCGATTGTTTCAACAAGAGCTTCTTCGATGATACCGTTTTTAACGTTGAGTGAAAGCTTGCAAGCGCCCTGCTGGGGAGCACACCAGCCAACACCGTGTGTGAAAGCGGAAATATCCTTGATTTCGTATGCCTTAACCCATTTGCCTTCTTCGGGGATGGGTGCGGGGCCGTGGTTGGGACCCTTGGCTACGCAGCACATTTCCTGTACTTCGCGTGAATAGTTAATCATTTTGAATTTCTCCTTTCAGAAGAGATGATATTTTAAACCTTTAATATATTATACCAAAAATCGCTTAATATCAAGTGTAATTTTGCACAACAAATTTCAAAATTCGGGTATTATAATTTCTTTGCTTTATAAAGACCGAGAGCACCTGCAACTGCGGCAACAATTGTTATAAACATAAGTGTGCCTACGCCCATTGTGGGTGAGAAGATAAGAACGATAACGCCCACGATAACGGGAAGGGGAACAAGCTTCCAATGCTTTGCAAAGTAGCTTGCGCCGAGTGCACCGAAAAGTGCAGGAAGAACCCATTCAAAAGCGGGCTTGAATGCCGAGCCTTCCGCAGTAATAAGAGGAAGAACGGGTGAGAATGCAAGAACGCCGACGGCGATGATAACCGTTGTTGTGATTGCGGAAACACCGATTGCGATTGTTGAAATAACCTCGCCTTCTTCCGTGTTTGCACGAACCTTTGCATTCTCCATTGCTGCAAGACCTACGGGGAGTTTGAGGTTTGTTATGTTACCCGAAACAAAGCTCAGGTATGTGCCGCCTGCACCGAGCATGGGAACATATGTGATAACCTCAACTATTGCGGTCAGCCAGTAGAGAGGAATAAGCGTTCCGAGAACCTTACCGAGAACCTTAAGTTCGGGCCATACACCGAGATATGTTGAAATTGCAACAGGAATCAAAAGGAGCATGAGCAATGCGCCGATGTTCCAGAGGATACCCCATCTGTGAACTCTGTCAAAATAATTCTTCTGCATAATTCATTCTCTCCTTTCTCTTATCTCCAGACGAAATTAACGATATCTGCGGGAAGAACAGCTTCAAAGAGCATTGCCGCACCCATGCCGATGAACATTGCGATGGGCATCGTGAATGAACGAAGCTTTTCCAGCTTGAACTTCTTGCAGATAAGCTCAAGAATAACCATTGCAATCATTGCAACAACAAGCACGCTGATTGACATAAAGCCTGCGTTGCCTGTGCCGTCGGAGGTTGTGCCTGCAAGGGCTCTTGCAATAAAAGCTGAAATAATGCCGATGAATGCGGCTGCTGAAATAGCATCGCCGAGTTTTGCTGCGTTTTCATTCTTATTGACCGCACTGCCGATTTTGGTCTGGAGCTTCTTACAAACGAAGGGAAGCATGAGAAGCGGAGCAATGCTGCCGATTGTCATTGCCCATGCGATTGTTGAAAACTGCTGATGGTCGGTAATAGCGTTTGAAAGAGAGCCGCCCATTGCTTCAACTGCAGTTTGTGCTGCGGTTGTTTCATAGGCAAGGTTTCCGATAACGGTAAGTCTTATCCAGGGAAGAACAATACCGAGAGCATTTGCCAAAACGATAACAGTTGCGAGAATTGAAATTGCGGGTGCAACGGTAAAAAGAATGCTGGAAACGACTGTGTTTTTAAGCTTTTCTTTTTCAATTCCGAGTTCCTTTGCGTGTTTCCATGATTTCACGATGAAGAAAACGGACTGAAGTGTTACGAATGCCACAACGCAGAGCGCGATGACATACATAAATGTACTCTCTTTGAAATCCAAGGTTTCTCACTCCTAAATTCATAATGTATAAATAATATCATACATTAATATATTAAGTCAAGATTTTACGGAACATTGTGCGTTAATAAATTTACATTTTTCTTAATAATTCTTTAATGATTTGCATCATTTAAAATTAGAAATTGCGGTGATACAATATAGACATAACAGCAAAGCCGAATGATATTCGGAAAAGGTTGAAACCAGGAGGAACAAACAATGAAAAACACACTCAAAGCAATTCTCGGCATGGCACTCGCACTCATCATGGTGTTCGGCTCAATCCCTGCATTTGCGGCACAAATCGGAGATACAATCAAGTGGTACGATGACGACGGAGCAATAATCAAAGAATGTGTGCTCACCGATATAATTGACATTGATGATACAATCACAATCAATGCCGAAAGCGGCAAACGCAAATATTCATACATTCTGAATGCAGAAAAAACAGGATATTATGCATTCATCGAAACCGGCTATCCTAATGTATATATCGCTCCGAAATATGAAAACGGTTCGGCATACAGCGATCCAGGTTATTTTGACTCTCTCATATGCAATGACACTTCAAATTATCCCGATGCAATTATAGTTTACCTTGAAGCAGGCGAAGTTTTTTTCACCACTTATGTTTACGACATGGAATCGGCAACAGTTTCATTTGAATTCCTCGGCGAAGAAATAACAAATGTTGAATATGAACAAGAATATCTTGAAGACCTCATCATCGGCTGCGAAGTTTCCGAAGACAGTGATTCCTTCCAGCTTGAGCATTTCTCCACCGTAGATATTACTTTCTCATCAGGAAAAAAAGTCAGTGATATTTTTACCGACAGATTATTCCGTTATGATGCACCTCTTAAGGAAGGCAAAAACACCGGTAACATGGAAATCCTCAATCACAAAGAGCCCGTCACCTTCACCGCTTATCCCGTGAGCAAATATATCGAAAGCATGGAAATCAGCAACATTCAGAAAATTCTTGATGTCAAAATAAACTACCGCAACGAGTATATCTATCCTGCAGTACACGAAGAAACCGTAACCGTTAAATTCACTGACGGCACATCAATTGAGGTTCAGCCTTCTCCCGATATCAATGTCGGAATGGACTTCATAAACGGTCATCGCTACCGTCTCAGAACACTTTACAATGAAACAGATGACGGCATGATTTTTGGACTCGGCTTCGGCAAGCATTTATTCAACGAAGGAACACCCATTCTCTTTTCCGCACCCTGCAAGGTCAGCAAACTCAGTTTTGCCGAAAATCTTAAAATTTTATCTGAAACAATTACATGGGAATTCAAATGGGTTTTCGGTGACAGCAATCTCGGTTCAATCATCAGCATTGATTTCAGAGAGCTTTACTATGCAGCCAAAAATTCCGCAAAACACATCGCTGAATTTATTGATTACTACATCTGATTCCGTTGATAAAACAAAAATACTGCATACCTTCCGTTTGGTTGGTATGCAGTAATCTTTTTTATTCAGTTGCTTCAAGATAAAGCGAATTTACCCAGCCGACTGTTCCGTTATATTCAACCTTTGCCCAACCGGGCTCGCTCTCTGTGACCTTAAGCGGTGTTCCGTTTGCAACCTTCAGAAGCGATACGCTTTCCTGCTTCGGTTCCTGTCGGATATTGAGAACTCCGCCATTGGTTTTGACTTTATAGCTTCCGGGCTCAACAACACGGGTGTTTTCATGCGAAAAATCTATTCCGTAATAAACCTTTCCCGGTTCAAGCTCCTTTCCGTATGCCTCATACATTTCGCTCACGGAAACAATCCTGAAGCCTTTTTCAACAAGACGGGGAACAACTATTTCGCATAAATCAGCGGTAAAATCATAGATATCGTGCATGAGGATGATGTCGCCTTTTTGGGCTTCGTCAACAACTCTGTCCGCTATCATCTTAAGGTCCGCTTCACGCTGTTCTTCGGTTCTGCCCTTATGAGCAGCATCCTTGAATTTCCAGTCCTCCGTGTCAATCGACCATTGAATAAGGGGCATTCCGACTTTATCGGTAACACCCTTGAAATGTCCGCCGGGAGCTCTGAAAAGCCTTATTTCCTCGCCCGTCTGCGTTCTGACAATTTCATTCGGACCGTTCACCTCTGCCTCTATTTCTTCGGGCTTGAGCTTCGTGAGCCATTTATGGCTGAGAGAATGGTTTGCAACTTCGCTTCCGGATTCGGCAATGCGTTTTATCGTTTCAATGTTATTTTCAATATTGTAGCCCACAATAAAAAAGCTTGCGCTTGCATGGTTTTCTTCAAGGATATCAAGAATTCTGTTGGTATAAGTTTTGTGAGGACCGTCGTCAAAGGTCAGGGCAACAAGCTTTTCCTGCGCCGTCGGTTTCTTCGCTGTTGTTTCCTCAACGATATCCGAACCGCCCTCACCCGACGGAACGGTTGTTATTTCGGGCTGCGGTTTTTTTTCGCATCCCGCAAAAAGTGCAGCCACGGCAATAAGCGCCATGAGAATGCAGATAATTCTCTTTTTCATCATTTTCCCTCGTTTCACACTGTCTGCGGTAATTATATTCCCTGTTATCTGTTTTATTTTTCCATTTATGAATAATAACCGAAATGTAATTAAAAGTTTACAAATCGGAAAAACATACCGAAAGCGCAAAAAAATACTCCCCATCGCTTTTGCGACAAGGAGTGTGGTGACCCGGACGGGACTCGAACCCGTGTTACCGCCGTGAAAGGGCGGTGTCTTAACCGCTTGACCACCGGGCCAAATAAAAATATGGTAGCGGCAGTTGGATTTGAACCCACGACCTACCGGGTATGAACCGGTTGCTCTAGCCTCTGAGCTATGCCGCCATTTAACTGCCCTCACCAAAGAGCTTGTTCATTATATTATATCATTTCCGTTTTGTCAACACTTTTTTCAAATTTTTTCAAAAAATTTTTTGAACTGCGTATTTTATTGAAATATTTTGCTTTTTATGATAAAATATAACTCATGAAAGGGGGTTATACCGTGAAAAAAGGAAAGCTCTTAATCGGACTCGGTGCATTTTCTGCCGTCACGGCGGCAATTTTCGGCGCAGAGGGCTACAGACAGGCGTGCATAAAACGCCCACGCTCTCATTCCGATAAAGACCCGAAAAGAATGCTCCGTGCGGAAGTACGAAAGAAAAACAACAATTATCTTTATTCGCTGAATCCCGAGGACATTGAAATCATTTCAAAGGATAATCTCCGCCTCAGAGCGTGGTATGCGCCTGCAGAAAAAGAAACGAAGCGTTTTGCAATATGTGTTCACGGTCATAACTGCAACGGTCCCGATGAATGCAGCCATCTTCTTCCGTTTTACCGCAACACCATGGGCTTCAATTATCTCCTGCCCGACCTGAGGGGTCACGGAAGAAGCGACGGAAATCAGATTGGCTTCGGTGCGCTTGATTATAAGGATATAAAGCTCTGGATTGATTATCTTGTTGAGCGTTTCGGCGATGATATCGAAATCGTTCTCCACGGAATTTCCATGGGTGCGGCAACGGTTATGCTCGTCAACAACAACAATCCGCAAAAGCAGGTCAAGGTTATTATTGAGGACTGCGGTTTCACAAGTGCCTTTGAGCAGGTTTCCAAAAAGATGAAAGATATGGGGCTCAGACACACTTCTGATTACATTACGGAAATAACCAACATCTTCTGCCGCAAGCTTTCAAAATATGACCTGAAAAAGGATGCGACTCCCCTCGGCACAATGCAGAATGCAGTGAATCCCGTTATGTTTGTCCACGGCGAGGAGGATGCGCTCGTGCCGTTTGAAATGTGCAAGCGTCTTTATGATGCCTGCCCCGTTGAGAAAGAGATGTTTGCCGTTCCGGGTGCGGAACACGCCTTCAGCTACTACGATGCAAAAGATGAATATGACCGCAGAATGAAGGCTTTTATAGAAAAACATATATAAAAAGATATCCGGCAGGAATTCAATCTCCCGTCGGATATTTTCATTTTATAAAACCTTTGCCGTCACGGCTGCATAGTATGAAATGGAAGTGTATGCTTCTGAAAACAAGGCGGATGCGTCAGACGGTGGCATTTTGCCCATGGGGAGCCGGGCAGACATTGCATCCGCCATCATATAAACCGATTTAAAATTCATCCCTGACCTTATTCATCGCTTTGAGAGGGTCAACATATTCTCCGTCAATCATGATTTCAAGATGAAGATGGTCTTCTTCGCCGATTTCAACGGGAATATGACCGAGCGAACCGATTTTGTCACGCATTTTAACCTCGCTTCCCTCTGTCAGACAGCTTCCGCTTTTCATACCGCAGTATCTCACCGTCATACCGTTTCCGTGGTCAATTTCAACAACCGTGCCGAGAAAGCTGTCGTCATAAACCTTAGTGATTTTTCCGTCGGCAACGGCAACAACATCATTCCCTGCGCTGCCCGAAAAATCAACGCCGTTATGCACACGCCAATCTCCCATTGTTTTTGAAAACACCATTTCACCGTTGCTGTAATCCTTGATGATATCCGTGCCCATAGGCATGGCAAATTTTCCTGAAAACGGCTTGTTCTTATCAATCGGAGCAGTTGTTGCGGGAATAAATTCACGCTCATCCGCAATGCCGCTGACTCCGATGTTCACATCATATGTCAGCGGTATGCTTGTTTCTTCGGTTTTCCATTCAACCGTCATTCTGGTGAAATCCTCAGCTTCGGGCGCTCCGACGGAATTATCCCTGAAAGTTGCCGCCGCACCTGCACCGACTGCAACGATGCAGGCAAAAAGTGCAAGATAAATATTGGGGGACTTTTTGATTCTCTTTTTCATAATAATCCTCTTTTCGCTTATATTTCATCCGTATTTTTGACGCAATTTCCCCGTATTATTCCGTCAGAGTAAAAAAGCGTGAATATATCTGCAAAAAATTAAAATTTCCTCTTGATACTTGCGTCATTTTCTGCAATAATAATAGGGTATAAGTAAAATTAATATTATAGTAGGAGAGTGTCGGTTTTGGATAATAAGAAATTGGCGGAGCTTCTTTTTCCGCATATCGATAAAACCCCCGATTATTATGAGGAGCAATATCCCGAAAGAAATCTTCCCGAAGGCGCAAGAGTTGCAAGATTCGCACCCTCACCCACGGGTTATCTCCATATCGGCGGACTTTTCAGCGCACTCGTTGACGTGCTTACCGCACAGACAACAAACGGCGTTTCGTTTTTGAGAATAGAAGATACCGATAAGAAGCGTGAGATAGATGACGGCGTTTCCGCAATCATTGAAGGCTTCAACTATTTCGGAGTTGAATTCACCGAAGGCGTTACCGGCTACGGAACGGAAAAAGGCGCTTACGGTCCCTACACCCAGAGCAAGAGAGCCGAGATTTATCAGACGGTTGCAAAGAGCCTTGTTGAAAAGGGCGTTGCATATCCCTGCTTCTGCACGGCGGACGAGCTTTCCGAGCTTCGCAAGGAACAGGAACAGGGCGATGCGCTCATCTGGGGTTATTTCGGAAAATGGGCAAAATGCCGTGACCTCACTTTTGAGGAAATCGAAAAGAACATAGCAGACGGCAAGCCCTGGGTTCTCCGTCTCCGTTCAGGCGGAAGCGAGGATAAGAAAATCGTTTTCGAGGATGTTATCAGAGGCAAAATCGAAATGCCCGAAAACATCATCGACGAAGTTCTTCTTAAATCCGACGGAATTCCCACATATCATTTTGCTCATGCCTGCGACGACCATTTCATGAGAACAACTCATGTTATCAGAGGCGAAGAATGGATTTCATCCGTTCCCAAGCACATAGAGCTTTTCCGTGTCTGCGGATATAAAGCTCCGAAATTCGCACATACTCCTCAGGTTATGAAAATTGATGAGGAAACGGGCGACAAGCGTAAGCTTTCAAAGAGAAAAGACCCCGAAGCGGCTGTCAGCTACTTCTTCGAGCAGGGCTTCCCCAAGGAGAGCGTGCTTGAATATCTTCTCACCCTTCTCAATTCGAATTTTGAGGACTGGCGCAGAGCAAATCCCAAGGAAGGCATTGATAAATTCCCCTTCAACCTCAAGAAGATGAGCTCCAGCGGATGTCTTTTCGACCTTGTGAAGCTCAACGACGTTTCCAAAAATGTTATTTCGGTTATGACTGCACAGCAGGTTTACGATAACGTTGCGGAATGGGCGAAGGCATATGACCCCGACTTCTTTGAAATTTTCACCGCAGACCCCGATTTCTCAACGGCGGTTGTCAATATCGACAGAGAAAATCCCAAGCCCCGTAAGGACATCGCAAAGTGGAATGAAGTCAAGGACTATGTTTCATATTTCTATAAATCACTCTATCAGCCCGATTACACCATGCCCGAAAACATTGCAAAGGAAGATGCTGCGGCAATCATTGCAAAATATGCCGAAATTTTCTCCCTTGCAGATGACAAGGACACATGGTTTGCAAAAATCAAGGATATGTGCGAGCCTCTCGGCTTCACACCCAACGTCAAGGAATACAAGAAAAATCCCGAGGCATTCAAGGGCCATGTAGGCGATATTTCAACGGTTATCCGCATCGCCCTCACCTCGAGAAAGAACACCCCCGACCTTTACTCAATCATGCAGCTTCTGGGCGAGGATGAAATCAAGGCAAGACTTGCGGATGCCGCAAGCAATTTATAATTGAAAGGAATTACCACAATGGACGAAATCAATACCACGTCAAATTTTATATATGATTTTATAGATGAAGACCTTGCAAACGGAGTCAACACGAGAATTCAGACCCGTTTCCCGCCTGAACCCAACGGTTATCTCCACATCGGTCATGCAAAGGCTATCTGCATTGACTTTGCAACTGCCGAAAAATACGGCGGTGTATGCAACCTCCGTCTTGACGACACCAACCCCTCAAAAGAGGATGTTGAATATGTTGACGCAATCAAAGAGGATATCGAATGGCTCGGCTTCAAGTGGAACAAGGTTCTCTATGCTTCAAGCTATTTCGATTTCATCTATGAATGCGCAAGCAAGCTCATCAAAAAAGGCAAGGCATATGTCTGCGACCTTTCAGCCGATGAAATCAGGGAATACAGAGGCACTCTCACCGAACCCGGCAAAAACAGCCCCTACAGAGAGCGTTCCGTTGAGGAAAACCTTGACCTTTTCGCAAGAATGACTGCAGGCGAATTTGCAGACGGCGAAAGAACTCTCCGCGCCAAGATTGATATGGCATCACCCAACATCAATATGCGTGACCCCGTTATCTACAGAATCGCCCATGTTCATCATCATCAGACAGGCGACAAGTGGTGCGTATATCCCATGTATGACTTTGCGCATCCCCTTTCGGATGCCGTTGAGGGCGTTACCTACTCGCTCTGTTCTCTTGAATTTGAAAATCACAGACCCCTCTACGATTGGTTTGTTAAGGAAATAGGTTTCGAAGAGCCTCCCAGACAGATTGAATTCGCTCGCCTTAACCTCAACTACTGCGTAACCAGCAAGAGATACAACCTTGCAATGGTTCAGAACGGCACCGTTGACGGTTGGGATGACCCCAGAATGATTACCCTCAGCGGTATGAGAAGAAGAGGTTATCCTGCTGCGGCAATCCGTGATTTCATAAACCGCATCGGCGTTTCGAAGGCAGACAGCGTTGTTGACTACGGTCTGCTTGAAGCCTGCGTAAGAGATAATCTCAATGAAAACGCACCCCGTGCAATGGCAGTTCTCCGTCCTCTCAAGGTTATCATCGATAACTATCCCGAAGGAAAGAGCGAGGATATCGAAGTTGAAATCAATCCCCTCAAGCCTGAACTCGGCACGAGAACCGTTCATTTCTCAAGAGAAATCTTTGTTGAACGCGACGATTTCATGGTTGAACCTCCCAAGAAATATTTCAGACTCTATCCCGGCAACGAAGTCCGTCTCAAGAGCGCATATCTTGTGACCTGCAACAGCTGGGAAAGTGATGAAAACGGCGAGATCACCTGCCTGCACTGCACATATGACCCCGAAACAAAGGGCGGCGATGCTCCCGACGGCAGAAAGGTCAAGGGCACAATTCACTGGGTCAGCGCATCTGACTGCGCTCCCTGCGAAATCCGTCTTTATGACCGTCTTTTCCGCGCCGAAAATCCCATGGCAGACGGCAAGGAGAATTATCTCAACCATCTCAATCCCGATTCGCTTGAAGTTCTTGAAGGCTGTCTTGTCGAAGGCGGAATAAAGAATGCAAAATGCGGCGATGCATTCCAGTTCATGCGTCAGGGTTATTTCTGCGTTGATAAGAAATCAACCGACGAAAAGCTCATCTTCAACCGCACCGTTGCACTCAACACATCCTGGAAATAACAGAAAGGATTTTCACAATGAAATATTTATATCGCATTGTCAATGCGCTTCTTGCGGCAACGATATTCCCCGTTGCACTTCTGCTTGAATTCGTCATTTTCAGACTTTCAACCTCATTTGTTGATGCGGGACTTGAAGAAACAATCACATTGAAGCAGCTCATCGGTTTCTTCCTCGGCTCAGACAGAATCATCGGTTTCAAATATGAAAACATCAAATCCGACGGTCCTCTGGAATTTCCTGCAGCGCTTGACCCCGTAAAATCTCAGCTTATCGCAGTTGTTGTTGCTTTTGCAATCGCAATAATCGCCGCCGTTTTCATCATTATCTGGTCGGCGTGCAGCAACAAGAGAATTCCCGTTATTGCTGCAGCGGTTATCGGCATTGTTGCAGTCATCGTTATGAATGCCTGCTTCAATTCAGCCGCAGCACCCATCATTGACGGCACTATCAATCCCGTCAATATTTTCTCCACCGGTTTCCTTGCTTCTATTCTGGGTAACGTTGTTTTTGTTGATACGCTTTGTTTCTCGGGTTTCCAGAACGGCATGATAATTGTTTTTGCTGCCATTCTCTTATGGACAGCGGCATACTACATCGTTGAAATCGGCGAACCCAAAGAAGAAAAAGTTTCCAAGAAAAAAGCAAATAAATAATACATATTAATATATACGGCACACTTTACGGGAAGTGTGCCGTATTTTTTTCTTCTGATGTATATTCCTCTTGTATCAGACAATAATAACTCTGAACAACATCTGCAAGAGGTGAAAATATGAAAAAACCGTTGATTATACTTTGCACCGCAATCATTCTTATTTCCGTTATCTTTGCAGGCTGCAGAGGTGCTGAAGGCGGAAAGGTGACCGACAAGAATGACACTCCCGTTCTCACTCAGCTTGAAACAGAGCTCTCCACCATAGCTGATATGATGACGGATATTATGCCCGATATGACGGGAAACATTTCCGACACTCAGACTGCAATGTAACGCAAAAAGCTCCCCTGCGTTTTCACGCAGGGGAGCCGTTATTTTGTGTTTACAGGATTCAGACTGCCGGATTAAAGTGCGCCGCCGAAGCCTGAGGTGATACCGTTCCAGAGAGCTTTAAGGAGCTCGCCCCAGTTTCCGGGATTGAGCCATGCCTTTGAAATGGTGATGGGCTGAACTTTGATTGAAAGTCCGTCTTCAAACTCGGGGATGGGAAGGAAGCCGAGCATGAGAAGTCTGTCAGGAATGTGGTTAAGAGGTTCTGCAGTTTCCTTTGTTGCGGGCTTACGGTTATACCAGAAGTATGTGTTGAACTTCCAGTCTATAGCACTGCGGAGATGTCCGTCTGTGTTAACAACTCTGAAGAAGAAGTCCTTATGAGCCATCCACTGTGCCTGATAGATAAGTGTGTACTTAGCAATTGTTGAGCCTTCAACATCGCTGAAGCCTTCGTTCCACTTTGACTTATCGTAAGCGTCTGCTTCGTTTACAACATAGTAAACCTTCCAGTCAACGAGTTCATGCTTTTCGCTGGGTCTTGCACCGTCGGGTATAGTTGATGATCTGATTGTTCCGTCGATTGACTGAGCTTCATTTCCGGGAATATCGTTTACAACGTCAACGCCGTCGAAGAGATACTTGCCGAGCTGGCCGTTGGGCTTCCATGTTTCGCTGTTGAGCTCTGCACCGTTGTTATAGTCGATGAAGAGTGAAAGAGGCTGACCAACATATGTTGCATAAACTTCTGCGCCGTATGCGGGCATATTGTTGGGAATATTTGAACCGTCTGCTGTTCTCCAGAGTGAGAATCTCTTACCTTCGGGAAGGTTTGCATTAACGATTTCAAGAGCTGCTGCATAAGCGTCTGAAAGGCTTGCGCCTGTGTTAACCTTAATTGCGGGCATTGCTTCATAAACGGGCTTGCCTTCTGCATCCATGCTCTTTGCATAGTATACAACGAAATCATAGGAAAGTGCTTCCCAGAAGCCCTTGATTGTGATTTTTGAACCAAGAGCAACTGTCTTGATAATGTCGGGAGTAAGAACTATTTCCTGAGTGATATCATAATCAACAAGGTTTGCAGCCTGTGCGCCTGCTTTCCAGCCTGCGAACTTCTTACCGTCAACGTTTCTGTAGGGACCGCCGGCCTGTTCCTTGTTTTCCTTGCCGATTTCGGGAAGAATGCCTTCTGTGCCGTCTTCCTTAACGAAAGTCATTTCGGAAAGTGTGAACTTGTCGCCTGCCTTGAATTTGCCTTCAACCTTATAGATTTCCTTAATATCGGAAGAATTGTCGATAGCGAATTCGATTGAGTATTCAACAAGCTGATACTCTGCTGTGAATTCATATGCTGTGCCGTTTGCATAGTCAAGAGCGATGTTGCCGGGAGCATAAAGATTGCCTTCTGCATCCTTCCAGCCCTTGAACTCATAACCTGTATGAGCTTCGGGAGTTGCTGCAAGAGCCTTGGCTGTGCGGAATGAATCGTCATGTGAAGATATGAATGATTCTGTCTTTGAATTATATTCTTCTGTGATATATCCTTCAGCATCAAGTACGGGAGTCTTGAAGGTTACATCAAACTTTGTGGTTGTGAAGAGGTAAACATCTGTTTTGCCTTCAACCATAGCAAAGTCTGCTCTGATAGCTGTTTCATTGCTGAATGTGTTTGCTTTGCCTGCAACAACATACTGAGCTGCTGCTGTGCCGTAGTTTGCTTCTGTTACATAAGCCTTGAGGTCATTTACCTTGACGGTTGTGCCTGCATCGCCGTATTTTGTTGCGATTTCTTTCCAGCCGCCGTTTTCATAGTCACGACCCCAGATTACTACTGAGCTGTTGTAATTTGTCCAGTCTGCATAGAAAGCAACATCTTCTGCGAACTTAGCTGACTTATCAACCGGTTCGCCTGTTGCAGCGTTCTTCCAGCCTGCAAACTTCATATCGGGCTTGAGATTCTTGATGGAAACTTCAGCCTGTGCGAAGGGTGCTGTCATATCCTTAACATACTGGAATGAAACATTTACAAGAGCTTCTGCGCCTGCTTCATATGCAGCCTTGTCAAGATAGAATGCTGCGTTATATGTTTCAACAGTCCATGTAAGTCTGATGTTGACACCCTTGATGGATTCAACCTTGACTGTTGCTGAGGGCCATGATGCTGCATAGCCGTCTTTTTCGGGAAGAGCGATTGCTGAAAGGTCAACTGTTTCGCCGAGACCTGCCTTGATGATGAGGTTGTCGCCGTCAACTGTTGTTCCTTCGGGAGCAGCTGCATATGTACCGCCGCCGAGAGCTACCTTAACATCGAACTTATCTGTTGTGAGAACAGCTGTGTATGTGAGAGCCTTTGTTCCCATTGCTGCTGCAACTTCAACAAGCTTGCCTGTTGAGTCAACCCAGCCGAGAAGATTTTCAACTGCGGGAGCAACGATTGCATCGCCTTCAGCAAGGTCTGCCTTTGCGATTTCCGAACCGTCAAGAGCAAGGAACTTAACTTCATACTTCTTGATTTCGGGATCTTCAGGTTCTTCGCCTGCGGGCTTTTCGCCGATTGTGAATGTGTGAGTACAATCTTCAACAAGAAGGTTCTTAATTTCCTTGTATCTAACGTTCATAGCTTTTGCTGAAGCGTATGAGCCGAGTGTGTCAGCTGTGTAGATATCACCAAGTCTTCTGTTATCACCGGTACCTGTTGTGGGGTTAATCTGGTTCTTGTAGATTGAGGTGAGTGTGAATGACTGACCTGTTATTCCGTCTGCAAGACCTTCCTTAACTCTTACATACCA
>JAZSAH010000116.1:0-32126 GCA_045601745.1 Acutalibacteraceae bacterium | reverse complement strand
CCACAACGGTCTTACTGTTCTTTCCGAATGCCATCATATGTATCACGGCGAAAAGGTTGCTTTCGGTACACTCACACAGCTTGTTCTTGAAAATGTTGACGGTGATGAGCTTGAAAGAATAATCAGCTTCTGCATTGAACTTGGTTTACCCGTAACCTTCAAGGAGCTCGGCATTACCGAAGTTACGGATGAAAAGCTCATGGCAGTTGCAACTGCAGCTTGTGCAGAGGGTGACACTCTTCATAATATGCCCTTCGAAGTAACTCCCGAAAAGGTTTGTGCTGCTCTCAAAGCAGCAGACGCCTACGGAAGGTATTTCCTCGGCGAATAAACTGTTCCGCAGTCGATACACGGTGTATTGACTGCGGTTTTTTGATTGTGATAAATTTAACTTCAAATCAATAACATTATTTATTATGATATTTTTATTGTCATAAAATAATTCTTATGTTATAATATAGAAAATATATTTGGGGAGATGATTCGGTGTCAAAAAATAATTCAAACGCAAAAGTACCTTCAAATGCCTTGCCGTCTGATACAGGTAAGTTCATAACCGGATTTGAATATGTCTGTATCATGCTTGCAAGAATCGGCGGTCAGTTCGGCTCAACCCTCACAGGCACACTTGCCGCAGCTTTCCTGCATGAGCTTTATTACGGTCCCGTTGGTGTTTCGTCGGATGAAATCGCAAGCATTCTTGCTCTCCAGACAACTCTCACAACAGTCTTCAGCATTCTTTTCGGATTTATCGCAGGTGTCATTGTTCAGAAATGGAAGAGTCGCTGGGGAAGATACCGTCAATGGTATATCATCTGTCTTTTACCAATGTTTCTTCTTACGGTTTTCTATTTTTATGTTCCCGAAGGCTGGACAATTCAGCAGATGACCCTTTTCCGTTACGGAATAGCCTGCTGTCAGACCGTTTTCAATATCTTCAATAATCTCGGTCAGAATGTTGTTCAGGTTATTTCTCCTAACCATAAAGAAAAGAAAACCGTTGCAACTATCTGGCAGCTTTCGTATTATCTCGGCTACGGAGGAGCATATCTCGCAACATTTATTTACGGCGAACTCAGCGACGATAAAAATGCAATGTATATGACTCTTGCAATTCTTGCCGCAACAGTAACTCTTTTCGGAAATCTTATGGTCGGTCTTTTCTGCAAGGAAAGAATAGAACTTCCCAAGAAAGAAAAAATCAAAATTTCAAAATCGATTTTTACTCTCTTTAAAGACAGAAATTATGTTGCATATCATCTTGTTCAATGGGCAGGCACGTTTGCAATGCTCGGAAAAATGTCAACATATCTTGCTGCGATAACGGTCGGCTCATCGAAGAATCTTCTTCTTACTCTTCCCACAGCTGTAGGAACGGTTGTCGGAAATGTCATAACAACAAAGCTTTCAAAGAAGCATGAACCCACAAAGCTTCTTAAGTTCTGCGGACCTTTTTCGCTTATTTCTGCAGGGATACTTTTTGCTATTTGTTTTGTTGAAGCAAAGCTCGGGCTTGTTTTCTTTGAGGGATGGAACAGCATATTCTTCTATGCGTTCTACTTTATTTTCGGTATCGGCATCGGAATTCAGGAACTTTCAAGCTCCCACTTCAATGTTGAATTCTATGACTATCTTGAATGGAAAACAGGCGAAAGAATGGAAGCTATTCAGGGCATTGTTCCCGGTTGGATTCAGCAGGGTCTTAACTATGTCAAGGAGCTTGCAATTCCCTTCATGATAGCATGGGCAGGCTATCAGGCTTCCGTTGAAGGCGATCTTGTTGCAACAATGAAGGCGCAGCCCACATATATGAAAACTTGCCTGATTCTCCTTGCATTCCTTGTTTTCGGTTATGCTCTTTGCAACCTTATCAGATCGATCAGCCTTAAACTTATGTATAACATCGAGGGTGAAAATAAAGAGCAGATGTACCGTGAACTTGAAGTTATGAGAGCTGAAAGACATGAAGAAAACAAAACAGTCACAGCTTCAAAAAGTTAAAATATAATAATAAATCGGGACCTTCGGATCAACCGAGGGCCCCGATTTGTTTATTTTTCAAAATAGATTGCACCGCTTTGTGCGAAAATAAGAGGGGGAAGATCCATGCCCTTCTGTTCCGGGATTCTTGAAGCAATAGCAATGTCATGAACCTTGCTGTATAAGAAACCCGGCTCAAAAACAACATGAGCGCAGATGAATCCGTCTTTTTTTACGGGGAGAGTAACAGAATAGTCCTCAGTCTTTTTTGCGGTGTAGGTGAAACATTCGCCGTCTTTGTCAAAAACAATCAGCTTGTGTTTTTTTCTGAGTTTTTTAACATTGATTGTAACGCTTGTTTTATCGGTGAGTTTAACGGTGTCGCCGAGAATTTTTTCTCCGCTGGTGATATCGATGAAAGTTGTGCCGACGGTGAATGAAATTGTTGTTCTGCCTTTGACAATGGCATCAAGAATATCCTCGGGTGAGCTTGATTTCGCATAAACATATGTTACGGGCCATGTCAGAAGATTTGTTATAACATAATCACGGTGATAATCGCTTCCGCCTACAACGGGAAGCTTGTGACCCTTTTTCAACTGTTCATGCCACCATTCCGTGCATTCGAGATTATCGAAATGAGTGGGGGAATTCCAAACTTCAAGAACATCTATATCTTCGGGATTCTTTTCCCATCTCCACGGACACTGTTTGCAATGAGGATGATTCATGCAGATAACTGCACCGCGTTCAACGGCTTTGTTTTTGACACGCAGAAAGTCGTCATAGGTTTCGCACGTTTCATAATCTTCCTTGTCAATGACATCCCTGACACCCCACATATTGCAGTGACCGCCATCTTTTGAAAGCTCTGCGCCGTAAATGAGTGTTAATCCGTCAACCTTCGGAAATTCCTTGCAGTTGACATTGTGATCAGTCATTATAAGAAAATCAAGCTTGTTCTTTTTTGATTTTGCAATCAATTCTTCAAGAGTAAGACCGCCGTCGGAAGCAACCGAGTGGCAATGGGTTACTCCGACAAACCATTTATATCCGTTTTTATTCATTTCATTTCTCCTTATCTGATGCAAGCAAAGGCATTTCTGTCATTCTGAGTCTTGAACAGCCGTAGGGATAAAGTTCAATTTTCAGTATTTCTGAAATCGGTTTTCTTGATTTTGGGGTTTTTCTTGCGATGCTTTTGTACGGAAATTTATGACCCCAGTCAATCAGTTGCATATTTGCTTTGATTGATACGGGAGGATTATCCTGTGAAAACGGAGTATCGCTGATTTTGTTATGTATTATTTCAAAATCCGAATCGGCATATCCGTAATTCCACGGTGAATTAGCTATGAACTGATAATCACAATACGGGAATTTTCGTTCAACTCCCTTTTTAGTGTATTCACGCATTTTCTTTTCGTAAGAAACAGGCACGGAGAAAAGCAATGAACCCATCTGTAATGCATAAAGATTGTTCGGTCTTTTTTTGAAATACGGTGTAGCTGTGAATTCAATTTCTATTTCCGTTTTGCCTTGTTTTATTTCATATTTTATATCTTTGTCTTCTGAATTATTACCGTTGATTTTTATACACTTTGCAAAAGAAGGAATACGGATTATAAAATCAAAATCCTTGTCCGAATCAATATAATAATGCATTTTGTTTCTGAACGGATAATCCGTTTCAAGCCGGATTGTAACTCCGTCAGCTTTGAGAGCAGACGGTATCATAACCGAGCTTATTATTGCGTTCCCCTTGTGCATGAATGCCGATAACGCAAATTTGGGCCATCCCTGACTGAAATTTGCCGTGCAGCATCCGAAATTCGGCTCAAGCCCGAATGTGTGCGCATAAGGTCCGTTTGTGCTGAACGGTGCCATAATCATTGTTTTCTGACAGGCAATCTGATTAACCTGCTGAACATACTGATGAGTCCACATATCTTCGCTGAGCGTTGCAGGGAGAGCGTTGAACGCAAGCATCTCAAGTCTTTCCGCCCATTTGTTATCTCCCGTATGAGCAAAAATCTCTTCATAGGAATACATCTGCTCAACAACTGAGCAAAGCTCTGTTCCTCTTGTCGGATCAAGCCCTGAAAGCACTTCATCGCCCGTGAACCCCTCAAAAGCAGTTCCGTTATATTTATCGAGAATTGTGCGGAGTCTTTCGGCGTTATCGGTGTATTCTTCGCCGAGCAATTCATGAGAAACAGCTTCGCTTTTAAGCATCATGGCGATATTTACGATATGAGTTTTCCTCAGCCAGTTATGACTCGGTTTTTTCCATGAATCGGTTACGCCGTTATAATCAAAGCCTTGTTCTTTAATTATTCTTGCAAGATCTTTTATCCAGTCTTCGCCGAATTTATCATATAAAAAATTCAGCGAAACGAATGTTTCAAACCATCTGTATTTTGCCCATTTGAACAGCCTGATTTCACCGTTTCTGAGCATTTCGTAATAGTTGCGTATTACTCTGTATATAACATCGGGAATTCTTTCATCTCCGGAACAGTCGTAATAAACCTTAAGCGTTTTGCAGATAAGCTGAATTGCCCATGTATCGTATTTTGCTCTTTTTTCTTTTTCGCAAGGGCAAATCCAGCCGTCTTTTTCCTGCGAGGAAATAATGGCATCGATATATTTTTTTGCTGTTGCAATCAGTTCTTCGTTTTCAAGAAGATATGCAAGCGGAATAAAACCGTCAAGCCAATAGGGTACTCTTTCCCAGCCTTCACGGTTTCCGCCTATCCATGCGCTGTCACGGATATCGGGCCAGATTTTATGAAGATTTCCGCTTAATCCCTCAGCTTGGATTTCAAGCTGACGGCGAAGCCAGCCCTGAGGTTTCAGCTCTTTTGCTGTATAAAAATTCCATTTGTTCATTCTGCCACCTCATCAACATCGGCTTTATTATTGTCAAAACCCTTTCTGACGAGGAAATACAGGGGAATCAGTGCGAATATGCACACAACGCCTGCCCAAAGGAACATATTCTTTGCAGGCACAATTACCTCTGCTCCGACTTCATTTATAATTGTTCTTGCGGCATACTGACAAGCCTTATCGCCGATAACAGGTCCTATAATCATAGGAAGAAGAACAACGAATATCATTCGGATACCCTGAAACATACCTGCCTTGCCTTCGGGAATAAAATCCTTGACCGCGGCACCGAAAAGAATATTAACTATTGCGTTGCCGAGAACAACGGGAACGATGCTGATGAGAATAACATAAATTCCCGTGCTTGTTGAAAGAAGGAGGAAGCCGAGAGTCATAATTATAACGCTCGCAACAAGGCATACTCCCTTTTTCTTTGTTGAGTATCTGAGCATAAACACGATAGATAAAAGAGTAACAATCAAAACTGAAACAGCGGTAATTATTACACCGGGTTTCAGAAGGTTTTCAATTCCTCCGTTATCCGGAATTACGACATATTGAACGTATGTAAGAAGATACGGATAGAAAACCTGGAAGGAAATAATTGCAAAACAGAATGATGCAAGAGAAAGATAAAGTCTTGCATTTTCTTTTATGACGGTAGGTCTGAAGCCATAGAAAAGATCTGACCAATAGCTTGATGAGCTTTCTTTTTGCAAAGTGCGGGGAGGGTCTTTGATAAGAAACAGACCGAGTATACCGCACAAAGTAACAACAAGACCGAGAACTCCGAAGAAAAGCTTATATGTAATAGTTCCTGCCTGAGCAAAGCTTCCGACACCTGTTACGGCAAATGAAGATATTGTGCCCACAACGGATAAAACCGTTTCAACAATCGGTCTTTGTCTCGGCACCGTAACGTCGGTTACCCAAGCCTGAAAAGCGGCGTCATTGCTTGTTGAACCCATAAATGTCATTACTATATCCATGAGGATTACAAACCAGACTGTTGTGCCGAGAATCTTTGCCTCGTCGGAAAGATTGAAAAGATTCGCAACATTATCTTTGGTTATGAATCCGAACATTGCCGTAACAATACCCCAAAGAATATAACCTACCGATATAAACATCTTGCGGTTTTTAAGCTTATCACTCAATGCGCCCATGATAAATGTGGTAACAACTGCTGCTATTGCAGAGAGTGCAACCATACGGGCTACCGCAGTTGTTGCTTCCATCGAGCCGAGAATAGCCGCCTGTGATACATCGGCATATATTTCGTTTGTAATAAACGTGTTGAAATACATATTCTCGGTATTCCAAGCAATTCCGCCCATAAAACAGAACAGTGTTATTATAAACCAATTCTTTTTGCTCAGTTTTTCTTTAGCCATATTTTTCCCCTTCTTGATATTTATATAATGATACCATATCAAATTATATTTTTCAATTGTAATATAATATGAGAATTAATCTTTAATTTTATAGAATATAAATAATTTTATTTGCAATATCTGTAAAATGGTGCTATCATATATTACATAAAAATATAGGAGAAGTGTTATGGGCGTTAAATCGGTTAAGCGGGATATTGATTTGAAATCATTATCGGACAAAGAAATCCGCAGATTGGAAAAACAGAAAAGAGGTTCCGATAAAAAGACTTATTTTGCTTATCTTGTCTTTATAATTACCCTGATTTATGCAACAGATGAAATTGCATCGCAGATAGGTATGCTGATGAAAAGTGAAATTGCCGCCGATCTTTTTGCAAAGCACGGCAACAGCTCTGTCGGTATGCTCGACCTTGTTTCGGGTCTTGCAATTCCTTTTCAGGCTGTAGGGCTTCTTTACAGACCTCTTGCAGACCGTTGGGGAAGAAAGAAATTTCTTATTATCAACACCTTCGGAATGAGTCTTTCTTTGCTCCTTATTTATCTTTCCGATAATCTTGTTCTTTATTTTATCGGCGCTTGTTTTATTCAGTTTTTTGTTCCTCATGATATGCATGTTGTTTATATCATGGAATCTTCTCCGTCAAATCACAGGGCGCGAGTTTATTCTTCAATCAAGTTCTTTGCCAATATGGGGGTTATGCTTGTCCCTCTGCTCAGACGCTGGCTCGTCAATACTGCCGGCGATTCCTACGGCTGGAGAATGGTTTACTTTATTCCTGCGATTGTCGGACTCGTTGTCAGCTTTATTGCGCTTCTCGGTGCAAAAGAAACTCCGTCATTTGTTGAATCAAGACTTAATTATCTTCGGATGACGGATGAAGAAAAGCTTGCTCTTAAAAACAGCAAAAAGGCAGAAAGTAAACAGGGAGGGCTTATTCCTGCATTCAGATTTGCCCTCGGACATAAACAGCTCCGCTGGCTTTATGTTGTTTCTGCTCTTGCTAATATCGGTTTTTATGCAAGCATCAATTATGAGCCCATTCTTACTTACGGTTATGAGGAAAGCGGAATTTTTTCGGCAGGAGATGCGGTTATAACCGCCCTTGTCCTTTTTCCTGTCGGTTCTGCAATTGCCCAGGTTCTTATGGGGTTCATTTCCGACTGGAAAGGAAGAAAAACCGCCGCTATAATTACTGCATTCAATTGTCTTGTCGGTTTTCTCGGTTTTTCGCTCGGAGCAAAAAACGGTATGAATCCCTCGGCTGCAGGTTTTCTCTGCGGTGTATTTGTAGGCAGTTATTACTCAATCAACGATGTTCTTATCATGATGATAGGAGAGTCTGCGCCCACCAATCTCCGTTCTTCCGCAATTTCGGCTCAATACATCGTTACCGCAATCGGATACGGAATTTCGCTCGGTGTCGGAACGCTCTGTGCAATCAGGCTCGGCAACGGTCTTATCGGCACTGCAACCTTATGTATGTTGGTTCCCGGCTTTGTATCGGCACTTGTTGTTCTGTTTAAAAACGTTGGCGAAACTAAGGGAATTAATATGGATACCGTAACCGGTACCGAATGGGATTTATAATAAACTGAGATTTTCAGGAGGTTTTAATTATGAAAAAAGTGTCAAAAAACATTCTCGGCTTTGTTCTTGCCGTAGTGGTCTTGCTTACTTCGGTTGTTCCCTCGTTTGCAGCTTATGATGCATCATATTGGGAATATTTATGGCAAGCGGAATATGATAACGGTGTTATTCTTTTTCCCGGAAGCAACGAAACCGAAATGAATGTTTCGTGGTATCATTCGGAAAAAGCTGAACCCAAAGTGTATCTTGACTATGACAGAAGTTTTGAAAACGCTAAAATGTTTACTGGCGAATGCGTTGAAACTTATGATGGCGACTATGCTTATACCGTTACCTTGACAGGTCTTGAAGCCGGCAAAAAGTATTGCTATTATTGCGTAAGCGGACAGTTTGAATCGGATGATTATTATTTTGAAACTGCCGAAAATTCAAATGAATTCTCAGCTCTCTATATGACCGATATTCATATAAGTTATGACGAAAATGATACCGAAGGCGAAAATGATGAACTCAGAAGAACTGCAGGTATTTTCAACGAAGTAACCGATGAGGCTATTGAAAAACATGATGATATTTCAATCATTCTTTCAACCGGTGACCAGGCAAGTGAAGGTCTTCAGTGCGAATATAAGGCTTTTTCATCCGTTCCTGCCGTAAAAAAGGTCCCCGTTGCAACAACAATCGGAAACCACGACCGCAAGGGTGTTGCGTATAAAACCTTCGGCAACAAACCCAATGAACAGACCGATGCCATGGTTTCATCATATATCGGCGGTAACTATTGGTTCACAAAAGGCGATGTTCTGTTTCTTGTTATGGATTCCAACAATGCAAGCGGTATGGACCACAGAAGATTTGTCAAAGATGCAATAAAAGCCAATCCCGAAGCAAAATGGAAGGTTATGATGGCGCATCATGACCTCTTCAGCGGAAGGATTCCTCACAGAGAAAGCGAAAATATGCTTCTTCGTCTTCTTTGGGCACCTATCTGTGATGAATTCGGAATAGACCTTGTTCTTCTCGGACACAGCCATTATTACACAGTCACAAATGTACTTTACAATATGAAAACGGTTCAGCCCTTTGCAGAAAAAATGACCGATCCCGAAGGAACGGTTTATATGGTTTCCGGTTCAATAACAAGACCCAGAGATGACGATGAAATCGGCCTTAACGATGAATGGATAGGTTCAACGGTTACTCCCGATGACAGAATTATTTATAATGTTCTTGATTTCACCGAAGAATCAATAACCGTTTCCTCCTATTATAAAGGCGAAGAAAAAGCCTTCAATAAGTATACGATTGTTAAAACCGATAAAGACGGCGGACATCCCGACAGGATGACTCCGATTTATAATCCGATTATCAGATTTATCGGCACGGTTTATGCCGTTTTTAATAATATTGGTGTTTATAACGACCTTACAGAAGACGGATTTGATGTTGATTTCTTTGATTTATTATTCTGATTTTCTGTTAACGGGAGAAGAAAATGAACAGCAGATATTCTTTGGATATGACTTGCGGACCTTTCCTTAAAAAAATAATGATTTTTTCGGTTCCGCTGATTCTTACAGGCATTTTACAGCTTGCTTATAATACGGCAGATATTGTTGTTGTCGGCAGATTTGTCGGCAAAGAAGCTCTTGCTGCGGTCGGATCGACCGGTTCGCTCGTCAATCTTTTTGTTAATGTTTTTCTCGGACTTTCAATGGGTTCCGGAGTTATGGTTGCAAGACACATCGGCGCACGGGATGATAAACGTGTTTCAGATTGTGTTCACACTGCGATGCTTCTGAGCGTTTTCAGCGGTATCTTTATAGGAATAATCGGTTATTTCTTTTCTGGAGAAATGCTCAGACTTATGCAGGTTCCCGATGATGTTCTTGAACTTGCAACGCTTTATCTTAAGGTGTATTTTCTCGGTTCTCCGGGTCTGATGACTTATAATTTCGGCGCCGCCGTTGTCAGAGCAACGGGCGATACAAAACGCCCTCTTTTTATTCTTGCTGTATCGGGTATAGTCAATGTTATACTGAACGTTGTTCTCATTGTTGTGTTTAAGTTCGGCGTTGAAGGCGTTGCAATTGCAACTATTATTTCGCAGTATGTTTCCGCTGTCATGATTGTTGCTTATCTTTTTGCAATTAATAATTCATGTCGTCTGAGCATGAAAAAATTCCGCATTGAAAAGAACGAGCTGAAACAGATTCTCCGTCTCGGGCTTCCTGCGGGAGTTCAGAGCTCTCTTTTCTCTATTTCGAATGTTATAATTCAGTCATCCGTCAACTCATTCGGTTCTGTTGCGATGGCAGGCATTGCCGCAGGTTCGAATTATGACTCATATATTTTCACCGGAACAAACGCCGTTTCACAAACTGCAATGACCTTCACATCCCAGAATATAGGCGCAAGAAAAACGGAAAATGTCGGTAAGATTTACCGCTATTGTTTATTGTTTGCAAGTACAATCGGAATTTCAATGGGTATTCTCGGATTTATATTCAACGAGCAGATAGTTTCTTTTTTCTCCGATGATCCCGGGGTAATTCAGATTGGCGCCGAGAGAATGACGCTTGTTATGCCGTTCTATTTCTTCTGCTCTTTGATGGATGTAACGGCAAGTGAAATAAGAGGAATGGGAAAATCCGTTGAACCGATGATTGTTTCGTTAATCGGCGCGTGCGGTATCAGAATTTTATGGGTATTCTTCATTCTTCCTCTTGACAGAACGCTCATAAATCTTTATTGGTCTTATCCCGTTTCATGGGCGGTAACCTTCTTTGCACAGTTTATAATGTTCTTTATATTAAAGAATAAAATGCTGAAAAAAGGCGAGATATAAAATCAGACGGCTTACTTTTTGTTGTAAGCCGTCTGCTGTTTTTATCTGAGTATCTTTTCGCCGTCAAAAACAATTATACCGAATGCGCCGCCTGCTCCGTTTCCTGCAAGAAGCCAATCTGCATAGGCTTTCTGCAGAGAATTGTTTCTCGGAAGCTTTTCAGCGGGAAGGTCTGAATCCTTTCCGAAAACTCTCCAGCCGTTTGAGAAATCCTCACTTTCGTGTGTTGAGATGATTTCAAAATCATCCATAAATCTGAGAATATTGAGATGAGGGGGAAGGAATTCTCTGTGTTTCTGATAAAGAAGCCATGAGCTGCAGCCGAAAATCATTTTTCCGTCGGGGAATTCATGCTTGAATGCTTCATAAGCTTTCTTATATGAATCTAATCTGACTTCATCGGTAAGCGAAACGCCTGATGAGGGGATGTGAAAGTTAACATATTTATCGTCTTTCTTGATTTTGATGCCGCATGAGGTTGTGAATTCTTCGTCAAATTCACGCATTTCATACTGAAATCTGCCGTATGCGAATCTTGTCATATCATGGAAACCGTTATACCAGTCTGCAACAAAAATACCGGGTACTTCTTCACAGTTGATGCATTCCATAAGCTTATATTTTATATCAGCCATGGTATCCCAATAAACTTCTTTGCTTATTCCGGCTTCTTCATATCTGGGTTCAAGAATCTCTGCGCAATGAATAAGAAATACGCAGTGAAGCGAATAAACATTGATGCCGTTTTCTTCTGCAAGCTTTGTCAGTTCGTTGAGAGAAGGTCTGATTTCTTCGTTTGCAACGGGAAACATATATTCATTGAGAATGCTGTCGTATTTTTCACCGAGTGCTGTTTCGGCGTCAAGTTTTTTTGTCAGCAAATCAAAACATTCTTTTGCTTCGGCAGGGAAATCGAATCTTTCCATGAAGTCAATAAAATATTTGTTGTTATGTATCATGTTAAACCACCTTTACTGTGTTTTTTAATCAGTTTAACACAATAAAATATAATAAACAATATTTAACTGCAAAAAAATCGGAAAAAGTTTGCAAATTATTTTGAAATCTGATAATATAGAATAAAATAAACTGAGGAGATATAAATATGACAGGATTCATCAAAACTTTTGTTGCCGTTCTCATGTCGCTGCTCAATGTGTTTACTTCGCCGGTATTCGGGAACTTTACTGCGGATTTCAAGCCTCTCGAAGATGATTGCAGGCTTAATTGTTCGGTTATATCCGATATACACATGGATAAAACATCGCTGCGTTCATTTATGCTGACTTTCGGTCTTCATGATATGGAAAAAGCTGATGAAGAAATTGATCTTCTTGTTTGTTCAGGTGACCTAACCGACCACGGAGAAAAAGAAGAATGGGAAATGCTTTCGGAAACATTTTCAAAATATAATCCTGCAAAAGAAATTATTCTTGCCCAGGGTAACCATGATACATGGACAGAGGATGAAGGCTATAATCTTGCCAAGGATTATTTTATTGATTATTCCAATGAAATAACCGGCAGAAATAATGAACATGAATATTATTCAACCAAGGTAAACGGCTATACTTTTATCGTTCTTGCAAGTGAGGATGACAGAACATCAATGTATATGAGCGAAGAACAGCTTGATTGGTTTGCTGAAGAAATGGAAAAAGCGTCGGAAGACGGACTTCCCATCTTTGTTATATGCCATTGGCCCATAAATCAGACCCACGGACTTCCCGAAACATGGGGTGATGATGAGCCGGAACCCGATGACGGCGGTATAGGTGACCAGTCTGCCGAGGTTGAAGCTATACTCAAAAAATATAAGAATGTATTTTATATAACCGGACACCTTCACAACGGTTTTTCAAACGAAAGGCAGGAAGATATCAATCATTATGTCAGTGTTGAATCCGACGGTTCTTTCCACAGCATCAATGTACCGTGTTATATGTATATGACCATCAGAGGCAGGATTGCCAACGGCACGGGATATCAGCTTGAAGTTTATGATGACAGAGTAGAAATCCGACCCAGAAGCTTCTCGGCAGGTGTGTGGTATACGGATTATAATGTATCAATTCCTCTTGTATAAAATTGTCCTCCCGTGATTTATTTTCACGGGAGGATTTCTTATTTTACTATTAAATTGTGTGTTTTTTTATCGTTGACAGAAAGAGAGATTTCAATTGTTCCTTTAAACCGTTCATTGAATGCGATTTCTTCTCCGTCAAAATAAACTTTATAATCTTTCTTTTCATCGTCATTCATTGTTGCAATAACGGTGATTTTTTCTTTTTCTCCGAAATATGTAATATCGGCGGAAAACGATTTATTATCTTTGGAAAATTCATATCTGTCTACCCATGTGTCAAAGCCGGTGTTGAATGTTCCGGGTTTATAATAAGCATCAGACCACATGGTTATCGGAGTTGAAAGACCGCCGAAATTATGGAACCATCCGCCTCTGCCTGTTACAACATTGACCATTTCAAAGGTGTAGTATGAATAGTCAACCTCACGCTTCCAGATATCGAGAGCAAGCTCTGCAATCTTATATGCAAAATCATTTTCTCCGATATCAAGCATCGATTTCCAGATGAACCACTGATGGGGGAACCATACATTGCCGTTCCAATAGCCGTTTACCATGAAATATCCTGCGGTCATATCAACCGCACTTATGCCGTAGGGAGAAAGCATTTCTTTCTCGTTTTTGAGGTGACCGAGAATTGCGTTCTGCTGTTCTTCGTTACAAACACCTGCTATTATCGGATAAATACCGTCAAGACCCTTATTGAGGTTTTCTCCGTCTTCGGTAAGCATGAAACCGAGCGGGTTATAATCTTTGTCGTGAAGAACATAGCTGTAGTATCCGCTTTTGCTGTCCCAAGAATACTTGTTAAGCGATGCAGTAAGCTTTTCGATATCTTCGCTGTATGTTTTGCTGTCATTTTCAAGACCGAGCTTTTCGGCAGCCATTCTGAGGATTTTACCGCATCTTATCAGCTGAGCTGTTGAGATAACGGGAGCCGTTGTATCTCGGATGTTTCTGTCCATCATTGCAACCTGAGCAGGATAGTCATCCATACCGCTTGTTGAATAGAAATAGTCATATGTTGTTGTCAGACCGCTTTTGAGTTTTGCTGTTGTTGAACCTCTGATTTTTCCTGCAAGGAAATCATAATAAAGTTTAACTCTCGGATATAACGCAAGAAGATCGGATTTGCTGTTATTTCTTTTAAGAAGTTCGAGCCATTGATACATCTGAACGGGAACGGGGGAGCCGTGGTGGAGAAATGCATAGTCGGGATTTGATTCGTCGCTCAGATATGTATCAAGACTGTATCTTGAAAACTTTTCCGAATAATCAATCATGCCAAGACCTATAAAGCCCGAATCCCATGTATAAAGACAGTCCCAGCGTTTACCCGGAGTATGGTGAATTATATATTCTCCGTGTTTATAAATCGGATAAACTGCATTGACCATAACAGTTGCTTTCAGTATATCGTTGCTGAGTTCATATTTCTTTCCGTCTTTGTTGAGCTTTGTTTCAGGTGCTTCTTCAAGACGGATTCTATACAATTCTTCATATTCATCTGAAGTTCGGTATTCCGTTTCTCCTTTTGAAATAACGGCATATTCAACATGACTTGAGTGCGGTTCGATAAAAATTGTATGAATGATTGCATTGCTGAAGAAACCTTCATCGCTGTGCTTTCTTGAAAATGCCCCCGTAAAACTTTCTGCAACATCATCAAATGTCGGGTCAGAATTTGAGAGTCTTGCGGTCATGCAGTCCTCAAGTGCGCCTGTTTCTATTTCACGGAAACGGGTGTTGTCATTAAATGTACGAAGATAAAATGTTCCGTCAACATCACTGTAGCTGCATGATGTGAGATAACCTTTATCGCATCTGACGGTATTGATTAACGGCGTGAAATCATAGCCCGTCATTTCGGCTTTTATGTTTTCAACATCTTCTTTTTCGCAAATACAGAAAAAGTCGAATTCAATTCCGCCCGTACCGATTGCTTCAAGCTTGATAACATAATCTTTTGCATCAACATGACCTATATCAAAATGTGCGGTTCTGAGTTCGTCGGTGGGCTCAAAATCAAGTTGGATTCCGTCATTCATAATGAACGAGGAAACGGTATCGCCCGTTGTTACATTAACGCCGACCATCTTGCCCTGCTCATATTTAATGCCCGATGTTCTGTATCTTACCGAAAGAATGCCATTGTTGAACTCGGTATCGTTATTAACCGTGATAACAAGGGCATCTCCCTTTTCGCATCCGAAAGGAGGGAGATATCGGTGAGGCATATGCCATTTGCCTGCACGGTCGCCGAGTCCGAAACCGTCAACAAATTCATGGTCAGCGAATTCGCCTTTCTTGTATCCGTCGGCATTCTCCTCATCCCACGGTCTTGTTACTGCGTAGTTATAGCTGTCATATTCAACAGCTTTTTTATATGCGCATTTTTCGGGGAGAGTAAGTTTGCAATATGCAGGTGCAGGATATTCAATCGACTCAAAGAAGTTGATAACACAGTTCTGAATAAGGTCGGAATTGTTTGCGATTTCTGTTCTGATAAGAGTTGATTCTTCATCAATCCTCACATACGAAACCTCGGCATATACTTTATCCTTCCATTCAAGGTCGTATCTGTAAGTGAAAAGTGAATAATCGGGACTGCATCTCCATGGATGACATCCCGAAGGGAGAGTTGCATTCGGAACTTTTATGTCACCGCCGAAAATGGCAGGTGCAACGGTAACGTCAAAACGAACTCCTTTGGCGAAAGAATGGTCTGTAATTCTGGAGATTCCCATGTATTTTTTGCCGTAAGGACCCCATGCAGGGAAGCATTTTGAATAAATCATTTAATCATCCTTCATTTTGTGATATAGTCTGAAAATGTTATTTTCAGTTTTGCTCCGTCAACGGAAAACTCTTTCCACAGTCCCGTTTCGGCATCCTGAATAAGTGTATAGTCACCGTAGTCGGTTATCCCTTTATAAATTATTGTACCGTCTTCCGAAAAAGTTTTTGATGTTATTCCTCCGTCGGAATCGTTCAGTGCCTGAGTGAGCAACGCGCCGATTTCAGATTGAGGAAATCTTCTTACATCCGTCTCAAATGTCATACCGTCATATGTAACGGTGCAGATTCCGTCTTCATAAACAAGATTCAGTGTTTTCAGTATTTCGGGCGATATAACATCTATTTCATATTTCTGTGATGAATGTTTTGCAAGTTTAGCTTTCATGTTTGTTTCGCCGAATGTAATATCCATGCTTGCTTCGAATGCAGACGGCGGTGAAACAGAATTTTTTGATGTATCATTTTTATTCTGACATCCTGTAAACAATAACAAAAATACTGCGGTAAGAACAAATAACTTTTTCAGAATATCACCTGCTATTCAAATTTCGAAAAAAGCTCAGGCAGATGATTGAGAACATCGCTCGGCAGCATACCTCTCATTGATGTTTTTTCGGCAACAATATCTGCGCAAAGACCGTGAAGATAAACAGCGCAGATTGAAGCTTCAAAGGGTTTCATGCCCTGTGCAAGCAAAGAGACGGTCATTCCCGCAAGCAAATCTCCGCTTCCTCCTCTTGCAAGGCCGTGATTTCCGGTTGTGTTGACGTAGATTTCGTTGCTGTCATGACTGCAGATAATAGTGTTTGCGCCCTTGAGAACAACCGTAACGCCGTATTTTTTTGCGAATTCATAGGCTGTCACAATCGGATTAGCCAGTATTTCGGGAATACTTTTTCCGCATATGCGGCTCATTTCTCCCGGATGCGGTGTCAGAATAACCGGTGCCTGAGCATCCTTCAATATATCTATATTAGTACTCAGAGCATTTATTCCGTCAGCGTCAATAATCATCGGTTTATTTATTTCTTTGACCAAAGACTGAACAAGCAGCGAAGTGTCTTTGTTATATCCTATTCCGCAACCGATAAGAACGGCGGTTGCTCTTTTTACTGCATCGGATATTCCGCCTTTGGCAGAAAATGAGAATGTGCCTTCAAAATTTGATTCGAGAGGAAGCAAAAGCGGCTCGGTAAGCTTCGGAGCAATTGCAGGATATGCGCTCTGCGGAAAAGCTGCGGTGACAAGACCTGCACCGCATCTGAGAGCTCCGCCGATTGCAAGATAGGCTGCGCCCGTCATTTTCATGCTTCCGCAAACACATAATGCATGACCGTAAGTACCTTTGTTAGACACGGGTTTTCTTATTGGCAGCATATTTTTTATATTCTGCGAATTGAGTGTGAAACAAGTTACGCTGTCAATATTTCTGAAATCTTCATCAGTTATTCCGATATCGGCAACAACGGTTCTTCCGCAGAATTTGTTGCAGGGCTTCATAATGTGAATGGGTTTGTAAGCTGAAACGGCTATTGTTATATCAGCTTTAAATACAGTGCCTTTTACACTTGCGCTGTCACAGTCTGCACCTGCAGGAACATCTATTGAAATAACCGTTGCATCCGAATTGTTGACCGCTTTGGCGAGGGTGCTCAGTGAATGGTTGAGTGACCCTGAAAAGCCTGTTCCGAATATTGCTTCAACAATAATTTCGGATTTATCAATATACGGTAATGCGGCATTGATATTATCGTCATAATTAACTATATCGATTCCTGCCGTTTCAACAAGGGAATACATATCGATTGCATCCTTCGCTTTCGGTTCACCGCAGGTAAGCATAACGGTTACCTCACAGCCGTATTCCCACAAATGTCTGGCAATAACAAAACCGTCACCGCCGTTTTTTCCTTTGCCGCATAATATAAGAGCTTTTTTAGGATTTGATTTGCTGATATAAAAATGATTTCTGATTATTTCCGAACAGGCTTGACCTGCATTTTCCATAAGCTGAGGAAAAGATATACCTCTTTTCACGGCATTGCATTCAGCCTGATACATCTGATTGCTCGTTACAACAAACATAGTCACACCTCGGAGTATTATTATAGTTTTATTCTACCATAACTGTCTTTTCTTTGAAACCCTAAATTAAAATTTTTTATTTTTTTCGTATTTTTTATTGATACTGTTAATTTATGGTGATATAATTTAAAATAGAAAAATTCGGAGGTTTGATATGGAAGAATATATCAACGGATATATCCGTGAACGCCTTCAGGGTGACGGCGGTGAAATAACATTCGTTAAAAAGGAGAATGATGAAGTTACCGTTCTTCTTCAGGGGGAATGTTCAAAGTGTTTGATTCTTCATCGCTGCCTTAATTGGATTGAAGAAAGAATTGAAAATGACCTTGGCGAAAAAGTCAGGTTAATCGGAATTCGTAAAAAGCCTTATTTTCAGGATGTGTGAGGTGAAAGAATGGCTCATATAAAAGTTGTAAGACGAAGTATGCGTCCCGAAGAATGGAATGATTTGCGATTCGGTTGGCTGAAAAGATATATTTATAAAGAAAAACATGAAATCGAAACCTTCGTGATAAGAGAAGCCCGTCAGGTTTCGGAAATGAATTTTGAATTTTACGATAAATCTCCGAAACCTCTGAAAAAAGGCGATATGTATTTCACTCCCGACGGAACCGCTTTCATTGAAGCCGATTTTATCGTTCCCGAACATCTTGCAGGCAAAAAATACTGCTTCACCCTTAAAACCGCAGCCGAAATGATTGTTAAGGTCAACGGCGTTTATGCAGGCGGTATTGACCCCAACCGTGAACGAATCAATCTTTCGGATTATGTAAGCGATAAAATTCTTCATTTTGAAATTATGGGTTATAACCGTTCAAAACCAGACGATGAAAGAAATCCCGAAAGCCTCAGTGTAAGAGGCTGCAGACAGATTTTTGAAGGCGGTTATATTGCAGTTGTCAATGAAGCCGTTCAGTCACTTGTTTATGACATTGAACTTCTCCGTGATGTTGCCATGAGTGAGGTTTTCAACGAAGATTTTGCTGCGTTAATCATTAGAGAGCTTGATACTGCACTTAATCTCATTGATTTTGACGATGTCCGTGATGAGGATGTTATTGCTGCATCGGAATATATTGATAAAAACATTTTTTCAAATAAGGACTATAAAGGAACGGGCAAGGTTGCTCTTATAGCTCATTCTCACCTTGATATTGCATACTATTGGCGCAGGATTCATGCCGTTCAGAAAAACCTGAGAACAGTTCTTATTCAGATGCGTCTTATGGATAAATATCCCGATTTCAAATATGCACACACTCAGGCTTATACATATGAAACCGTTGAAAAATATTATCCTGAAATATTTGAGGAACTGAAAAAACGAATTGCTGAAGGCAGATTTGAACCTGTCGGTGCAATGTATGTTGAACCCGACTGTAATGTACCGTCTTGTGAAAGCTTAATCCGTCAATGTTTATACGGTCAGAGCTTTTTCAGAGAAAAATTCGGGATAACGGTTAACAACTGCTGGCTTCCCGATGTTTTCGGCAACAGCTGGATTTTGCCGCAGATTCTTAAGAAAAGCGGTGTTGATTATTTTGTGTCAAACAAGATGTCAACCTGGAATGATACCAACAGATTCCCCCATAACAATTTCATCTGGAAAGGAATTGACGGCTCCGAGGTTTATGCGTGTGTGCCTCCGACTCACTTCATTTCGTGGAATATGCCTTCGCAGATACAGGAAAACTGGGATGCATATCAGGATAAAAATGAGGGCGGACAAACTCTGCAGATGTTTGGCTACGGTGACGGAGGAAGCGGCGCAACGGAAGAAATGATTGAGCTTATGCATCGTTTTGAAAAACTCAGTATCATGCCTGAAACAGAACATACAACCGCCAAAGAATTCCTCTCGAAGAACTTTGACGGAAACGATAAACTTGCAACCTGGGACGGCGAGCTTTATCTTGAAATGCACAGAGGTACATTCACAACAAAATCAAAACTGAAAGCTTATAACAGAAAGCTTGAATTCATGCTCCGTGATGCCGAAATGCTCAGCGTTTTCAGAATGATGAACGGTGAAAACTATCCTGCTGAAATAATAAGGGAATGCTATAAAAAGCTGATGATAAATCAGTTTCATGATATTCTTCCCGGCAGTCACATAACTCCCGTTTACCGCGATGCAATGGCAGATTATGAACAGATTAAAAAAGAATTACACGATATTATCGGAAACGGAAACAGATATTTCAACACTCTTAATTTCAATCGCAGAAATATAACTTTTCTTCCCGATGAAAACGGAAATGTTTTACGAAAAGGGATAAAAGGCGATTTTGTGAAAACCGATGCAGAATCACTTTCGGATGCCGGAATTATCCCCCTTTCCGATGCTTCTGAAAAAATAAGTTTTATCGGAAACAAAATTGATACTCCGTTTTATTCCGTTGAATTCGCACCGGACGGCAGTTTTATTTCTTTATATGATAAAGAGCTTTGCCGTGAATGGGTCAGAGGCGATTTCAACAAATTGAAAATGTATCACGACACTCCCGGTAATTATGATGCATGGGATATTCTTCCGAATTACAAAGACAGACCATGCGATATGACGGTTGAAAAACCCCTTGAGTTTCTCGGTTGTAAATCCGGATGCGCTGAATTATCCGTTACATTCTCAACCGAAAAGAGCAAGTGGAGGATGATTATCCGTTTCTTTGCCGATTCAAGAGGAATTGAAATCGAAAACAATGTTGACTGGCATGAGAAGCATAAGCTTGTCAAAGCTGAATACGGCTGCAACATTCTGAGTCGTGAACTTGTCTGCGACACCTCTGCAGGTGTTATCCGCAGAGAAACCCATCGCAACACATCGTGGCAGCAGGCTCGTTTTGAAGTCTGTCACCATAAATGGTGTGATATGGCAGAGCAGGGAGGCGGAGTTGCACTTATCAATGAAGGGAAATACGGCGTTTCTGCAGAAAACAATGTTATGGCTCTGTCGCTTCTCCGTTCAACAATCAGACCCGACCCGACTTCCGACATGGGTCATCATGATTTCTGCTATATGATTTATCCTCATGCGGGAGATTATGCTGCGGCTGAAATAAATAATCTTGCATTTGAATATAATATTCCTCTTGTCAGGGCGGATGTGAAATCAAATCTTCCCGATTTCGGAAAGCTCTGGCTTCAGGCTGTAAAGCTTTCTGAAAACGGAAAACAAATTGTTGTCAGACTTTCAGAACAAAACGGAGAAAGGGGAGTTATAAAACTTCCCGAAACGGTTTCCGTTCTGAATATGCTCGAGGACGAAATTTCTGCAACCGATACGGTTGAATATTCACCGTTTGAAATAATTACTCTCGGAATAAAAATAAAAGGAAGTGTTGAAAATGAATAACTATGAATACTGGCTCACTTTTGATGAAGAAACACGCAAAGAACTCGAAAGCATAACCGACAAGGCTGAGCTCGAAGACAGATTCTATAAAGAGCTTGAATTCGGTACGGGTGGTCTTCGAGGCATCATGGGTGCAGGCGCAAACAGAATGAATAAGTATACGGTTTCAAAGGCAACAAAGGGTCTTGCCGATTATCTCAATGCAGAGTTTGACGGCGAAAAATCCGTTGCTATCGCATTTGACTCAAGAAACAATTCTTCTGAATTTGCAAAGAATGCCGCAGGTGTTCTCTGCGCTGCAGGAATAAAGGTTTATCTTTTTGAAACCCTTATGCCCACTCCCGTTCTTTCTTTTGCTGTCAAATATCATAACTGCACTGCAGGTATCGTTATTACTGCAAGCCATAATCCCAAGGAGTATAACGGATATAAAGTTTATGATGCAAAGGGATGTCAGCTTGTTCCGCAGTATGCAGACAAGGTTATTGCATATGTAAATGCCGTAACAGACCTCAAAAATATTCCTGAAGTTTCGCTTGATGAAGCAGAAAAGAACGGTCTGCTTGTTATGATAGGCGATGAAACACTCGGCGCATTCCTTGATGAAGTTAAAAAGCAGAGCCTCTACAATGAAAAGTCCGACTTGAAGATTGTTTATACGGCACTTCACGGTACGGGAAATATTCCTGTTCGTCGTATACTCGAAGGAAAGAATGTTTCAATCGTAAAAGAACAGGAGCTTCCCGACGGCAATTTCTCAACCGTGCGTTCACCCAATCCTGAAGAAAAGGATGCTCTTACTCTCGCTCTCAGACAGGCTGAATCGGAGGGTGCCGATATAGTTATCGGAACAGACCCTGACTGCGACAGAATCGGTGTGGGCGTTCTTCATAACGGCGCATATGAGCTTCTTACAGGTAACCAGACAGGCGCACTTCTTGTTGATTTTGTTCACAAATTCAAGAAAGATACAATGCCCGCAAACGCCGCCGTTGTCAAAACAATCGTAACAAGCGGTCTCGGTGCTGCAATTGCAGAAAAGAACGGCGCAAAATCTGTTCAGACCCTCACAGGTTTCAAATATATCGGCGAAAAAATCTGTCTTTGGGAAGAAAGCGGCGAAAACACTTTCCTTTTTGGTTATGAAGAAAGCTACGGTTATCTTGCAGGAACTCACGCAAGAGACAAGGATGCTGTTTCATCTGCAATGCTTATTGCCGAAATGGCTTCATACTATAAGAATAAGGGCATGACTCTCGTTGATGCAATGAACGGAATTTACGATGAATACGGTTATTATTTTGACTGTCTTGAAACCATCGTTCTTAAAGGTAAGGAAGGCGCAGAAAAGATTCAGAACGCAATGAAGGATCTTCGTGAAACCGGCGAAAACCTTTTTGATGATCTTGATGTTCTTCTTGACTATTCAAAAGGCATTGATGACCTTCCTAAAGAAAACGTTCTCCGTTTTGATTTCAAGGACGGTTCATGGACTGCGGTAAGACCTTCGGGTACCGAACCCAAACTCAAGATTTATTTCTCGGTCAAGGGCGACGGAAAGGAAGCCGCTGAAAAGAGAAAAGAACTCATTCATAATAAGCTCAATGAAATAATCATGAAATAAAGGTGGGTATCATAATGAAAAAATTTATCTCTGTTGTTCTCGCATTAATCATTTCGCTTTCATGTTTTTCAATCGCTGTATCTGCTGCAAATGATACTGCAATATCATCATTTGCAATCGAGTCCGTTGCTGAAATTGAAGCTGAAGCAGGTAAAGGTGACGGTGCTGCGGTTAAAACAGAATGGTATGAAATTGGCGGCATTTATTATCTTTTTGTTCCTTCGTCAATCGATCTTGCAAATGCAAAAATCAGCTTTGATGCAGATTCAGATGTTTTTGCAGGCGAAACAAAGCTTGTTAACGGTGAAGTTACAGATGCACTTAACGGTAAATCCGAAATAACTCTCACCTGTGAAGGTGAAAGCTTCAAGGTTGTTGTTATAAATGAATCAACCGTTGCTTCGGTATTCATCGAAACAGAATCAGGCAGCCTTGATGCTGTTCATGCAGATAAGAATCACAAGGAAGAAGGCGTTATCACCATCGTTAATGCTGACGGTCTTTCTGCTGAATATGACGGTGTTCTTGAATATATCAAGGGCAGAGGCAATTCAACATGGAATATGGAAAAGAAGCCTTATAACCTCAAGCTTGACAAAAAAGCAGACCTTTTCGACATGGGCAAGAGCAAAAAATGGAGCCTTATCGCAAACCACTCTGATGAATCTCTTGCAAGAAATGTTGCTGCATATTATGCAGCCGAAGAAGCAGGTATGCCTTACACACCTCTCTTTGTTCCCTGCGATGTTTATATCAATAATGAATATCAGGGTGCATATCTTCTCACAACAAGAGTTGAAGTTGATGAAACAAGAGTTGATATTGATAATCTCGACGATGTTAATGAAGAAATCTGTATAGATAAATTCGGTGAAGATTTTGATATGGATACACTTGCAAAAGGCGGTGTCTACGGCAGATGGGCAGGTCTTCTTCAGAATACCCAAAAATGGGTTGAAGTTCCCGAAGCTGATGGTGTTGATATAACCGGCGGTTACATCCTTGAAATGGAACTTGCAAACAGATATTCGGATGAAATCTGCGGATTTGTTACTTCAAGAAGTCAGCCTCTTACTCTTAAGTCTCCTGAATATGCTTCGAAGGCACAAGCTGAATATATCAGCGGCTATTATCAGGATTTTGAAGATGCTGTTTTTGCCGAAAACGGTATCAATGCCGACGGAAAGCATTATTCAGAATTGGCAGATCTTGATTCTCTTGCAAAATTCTATGCAATCAATGAATGGGCATCAAATCAGGACTGCGGTCTTACAAGCACTTATTTCTATAAACCTGCAGGCGAAAAACTTTTTGCAGGTCCCGTATGGGATTTCGATATCTGTTTTGCAAATAATGACAGCGGCAGATTCGGTTGTGACTACACAAATCCCAAAGAGTTTACGGTTTGCTTCGGAAGACAGTACAGAAACACTTTCTTCGGAAAATATGATGTTCATGAAGTTCCTCATATCTACAATGAGCTTTGCACTAAAGCTGACTTTGTAGCTGCAGTCAAGAGAGTGTGGGATGCTGAAATCAGACCTGCTGTTGACAGAACAAACGCAATGCTTTCAACTTATGCCGATGCAAACATGGGTTCGGCTGTTATGAATGCAATCCGCTGGAACATTTTCGGAACATATGATATCGCTCAGATAAAAACAGAATATAAGAAGGCTGTCGATTCTGTTTATGATTTTGCATCAGTCAGAGCAGGCTTCCTCAGCGATAATTTCGGAACAGTTCAGGTTCAGGAAGTTCAGACCAATTTCTTCCTTGATGCACTTAAGAAAATCGGAACAGCAATGAATGATATTTTCGAAAAGCTTGTTGTTGCTTTCGGTCTTGAAAATGTAACATTCTAAAATGAATTACCCGACAGTTTTTCAGCTGTCGGGTAATTTTTATGAATTCAATAAAGGAAATCCGTTTTCATTCCATTTGACTTTGCGGATTCTTGCGCTTCTGCATGGGTCGTACAGCGGATCCTCGACGGAATATCCGCATCTTTCCGAGTAACAGATTTCATCTCTCGAATGGTAAACAAAAATCCAGTCGCCGTTTTCGTTTTTGACAAAAGAGTTGTGTCCCGGACCGTATTCTCCGTTGAGGTCATCGGATGTCAGAAGGGGAGAAGTCAGTTTTGTCCAATTTCGGATATCGGTGAGGTCGGATTTTTCGTCTGCATACATAAGTCCGAGACAGTATTCGGGACCCGTTGCCGATGCTGAAAAAGCAAGAAAAATCTTACCGTCATGAATCATTGCAGCAGGACCTTCATTGACCGGAATGTTTATTCTTTCCCAGTCATATTCAGGCTTCGTCAGAAGAATTGCAGGGCAAGTTGTTTTCCATGGTTCATCGGGATTGATTGTTGCAAGATAAACATTTGAGTTGCCGCCGTTCTGTGCCCATGCAACATAATGCTTTCCGTTGCATTCAAAGTAAGTCATGTCAAGTGAAAATCCTCTGAATGAAAAATCATCGGGTGCTGAGAATTTTCCTTTGTCAATCCATGTATCGTTATAAGGGTCACTTCCCGAACACATTATAATATGACAATCGATATCCCAAACATTATTTTCACTGCCGCTTGCAGCGAAAAGAACATACCATTTTCCGTTTATTTCGTGAATTTCCGGTGCCCATATAAAACGGAATGCGGAATCTGAATCTCTTTCGTGCCATATGAATTTTTCTTCAGCAGAAGAAAGTCCTTCAATCGTTTTGCTGCGTCTGAGAATAATTCTGTCATATCCTTCGGGGTCATTCTTCCCGTACATGGGATAAGATGCGGTGAAATAATAATAACCGTCAGAACCTTTTGTGATAAACGGGTCGGCTCTGTCTTTTATGAATATATCAGTTTTTACTCCCATAATTCACCTTAAATAAGTTTCATGAACATTTCGAGAATTCTCTTTGTGCAGAGTTCAAGGTCTGCTCTTGTCAGTTCGCCCTTATCATATGCCGCTTTGAGGTCGTCGGGATATCCGCAGTGCATTTTCATGTCGTTGCCGGCTTTTACTTCAAGAACAGGATTGTTTTTAACACCCCAGTCGGTAACGACCATGCCTTTGAATCCCCATTCGTTGCGGAGAATGCAGGTGAGAAGTTCATAGCTTTCAGAAGTATGCTGACCGTTGATTCTGTTATATGATGACATAACAGTCCATGGATCGGCTTCCTTGACTGTTATTTCAAAGCCCTTGAGATATATTTCACGCAGAGCTCTTTCGGAGATTCTTGCATCTATATCATATCTGTTTGCTTCTTTGTTGTTGCACGCAAAGTGTTTGATTGAAACGGCAGCCTTCTGTGACTGAATTCCTCTGACGGCAGCCGATGCGGATTTGCCGGCAACAAGAGGGTCTTCCGAATAATACTCAAAGTTTCTTCCGCAAAGAGGGTCACGGTGTATATTAAGAGCAGGTGCAAGCCATATTGCAAGATTGTTTTCACGAAGCTCTGCACCGCCTGCAGCGCCGACTTCAAAAAGAAGGTCGGGATCCCAGCAGCAAGCAAGAAGAGTTGCGCAGGGCCATGCGGTTGTGGGAATACCCGTTGATGGCTCAAGTCTTAAACCCGCAGGACCGTCGGCAGTCGGGAAATAAGGAATTCCGAGTCTGTCGATTCCGCCGAATGAACCCGTGTTGCAAACGCCCGTGGTTTTCTGACCGCCGACAATATACATCAGTTCATCAAGACTGAACTGAGCTACAAATTCATCAAGAGTGATTTCTTCTCCGACTTTATCAAAAACAACAAGCTTTTCGGGTGCTTTGACATTAACGGGAAGATTTGTCCCGTAATAATAGCTTTCTTCACTGACAGGAAGATTTTCGAAACTGCCGTCGGAAAGCATTCTCTTTTCAAGTCTGAACGGCTTGCACCAACTGTCAAGCTGTTCAACAACCGTGTTTTCGGAAACGGTATATTCAAAATCAAGCTTCTTTAAATCTCTGACAGAAGTGCCGATATAAAATTCATAGTTACCTTTTTCGAGGACATAAGCCGATTTGCTGATTTTACCGAGGTCGTCAAAGCTTGCCATATCCTTGGCGTCGAAGCTCATAACAATTGTTTCAGATTCGCCGGGGGAGAGGAGCTTCGTTTTTTTGAATGCACAAAGTTCTTTTGAAGGCTTGCCGAGCAATCCCTGAGGTGCGCTGTAATAAAGCTGTAAAACTTCTTTGCCGGCAACGATTCCTGTGTTTTTAACTGTTGCAACAGCAACGATTTTTCCTTCGCTTTCCGTGCATACTCTGCCGCTGATTTCAAATGATGTATATGAAAGACCGAAGCCGAAGGGATAGCGAACATAATCTTTTGCACCGGGAATGGTTTCAAAATATCTGTAGCCGACATAGATGTCATCGCTGTAGTCTATTTTCTGAAAGCTTTCCCAGAATTCATCTTTGCAGGGATAGTAATCATATGATTTTGTTATTGTGTCTGCAAGCTTGCCCGAGGGATTGACATCTCCGCATAGAATATCCGCAATTGCAGCACCGCCTTCCATACCGCCCTGCCATGACATAAGAACTGCAGGTATTTTATCATTCTCTGCAAAAAATTCGCAGTCGATTGTTGCGCCTGAATTAATAACAATAATAACTTTATTGAAAAGGTCTGATGCTTTGGTGATAAGATCTTTTTCGAGGTCGGAAAGATAATAGTCTCCTCCCTGAGGTCTGCGGTCAACACCTTCTGCAGAAAATCTGCTCAGAGTGATAATTGCGGTTTCTGCCCATTCTGCAGAGGATTTGATTAATTCATCGGGAACTTCAGCTTCTTTAACGTGCATTGCAGCAAAGGTGTCATATGTCATATCGTCACGCTTTGTGCAGAATTCCATGTTATTGACGATATCCCATCTTGCGTTAATTTGTTCCTGAGTGAGAACATTTACGCTTTCTTTTTCAACATAATCTTTATAGAATTCAACAAGAGGCATATATATGGAAATCTTGCCCTCATGCTCCTTTTCTTTGAAACCTTCATATACATTGCGGATATAAGGGCAATGAACATCACCGCTTCCGCCGCCGCCTTTTATATATTCAATTGTTGCCTTACCGAAAAGCGCAACCTTTTCACCTCTTGAAAGAGGAAGAGCTTTGTTCTCGTTTTTCAGAAGAACCATGCCGTCTGCAGCAGCTTTTCTTGAAAGCGCAATGTGTTTTTTTGAAGCTGTGACACATCTGCCGTCTTCACCGAGAGGGATGCACGGCTGATATCTGAATCTTGCATATTTATCCATAATATTCTCCGTTCCATATATTTTTAATCATTATATAACACCTTCCGACATATCGTCAAGTATATCCTTGATGTTTTTGGGGTGCTGTGTTATAATCTTAATATCATATAAACGGAGATATAATATGCAGACTGTTTCTGATGCACTTGATAAACTTGATAAATCCGGTTTTCGCTCATCATTTCATCTTGACGAATCGGATAAAAAATATATTCAGGAAAAAGGATTTGAAACGATAAGGAATCACGCCCGTGATTTTATCCGTCAGCGTCTAGCACCGTCGCATATTCCGAATGACGGAAAACAGACACCGATGAGAGGGCATCCCGTGTTCAAAGCACAGCACGCCTGCGCCTGTTGTTGCAGAGGATGTCTTGATAAGTGGTATAAAGTGCCTCCGAATATTACTCTCAGTGAAGTTCAGCAAGAAAAAATTGTCAATTTATTGATGGTTTGGATTGAAAAAGAAATGAAGTTATAGGTGTATAAATAAAATTTAAAATTACTCTTGATTTTTCTTTTTGTTTATGATAATATTATCAAGCGTTAAGTGGTTAATAAAATACTTTTTAACCGAAAGAATATAATAATTAATTACTTAGTGTCCTTAAACATGGGGGTGTAGCTCACTTGGGAGAGCGCTTGAATGGCATTCAAGAGGTAAGGGGTTCGATCCCCCTCATCTCCACCATCGGACACTAAGTAATATTTTTTTGCCCGCTTTTGAGTGGGCACTTTTGTTTTTGTGGTTTGTTTGTTGAAATGGTTTTTTATTTATGATGTAATTTGAGAAATGAGGTGATAATATGAACAGAAAAATAGGGAACGGATTTCAATTTATTTTGGATATTGTACCCGTTTGGAGTGGTTGCGATAAATATTTTTGATAATATTGTTTTTAGATATTGTGAAGGTATATATATTGCAGAAATAATGGTTTTATTTGTAATCATTTCTTTAATAATATTTAAAAAAGGAAAAAGACTAAACTGATTTTGTTAAAAGGCACCCAGTAGTGACAAACTGCGGGGAGTTACTATTTTTATGCCACCTTATCAATGCCAACAATAAATGGCTAACATTTAATTACAAATTAACTTTCAGCTTCAGAAATATTTTTATATTAATTGAATAAAAACATAAAATAAAGTTGACAAGATTTATTAAAACTGATATAATATCAGACCATATAAAGAAATAAGAAAAGAGGGGAATTAATTGAAAACCATAATCGATGCCGTTATAGCGGATTTTTCCGAAAGCGGTTATTTGCTTGTCAGAATGGTTCTTGCAGGTTTTTGCGGGGTTGTTATCGGTTTTGAAAGAAGCAGACGCCAGAAGGATGCAGGCATAAGAACTCATATGATTGTTGCTCTCGGCGCTGCTCTTGCAATGATAGTTTCAAAATACGGATTTTTTGATTTGCTCCAGTTTGAGGGTCTTCGTGCGGATGCCTCGAGAATTGCTTCGAATGTTATTACGGGTGTTGGTTTCCTCGGCGCCGGAGTTATTTTTGTTAAGGATGTTTCCATCAAAGGTCTTACTACTGCGGCCGGTATATGGACCACTGCGAGCGTAGGTCTTGCAATCGGTGCTGGAATGTATACCGTTGCATTGGGCGCAACTCTTCTGATGGTTTTGTTCCAGCTTGTATTCCACAGATTTTTTTCACGCCTTGAAAATACTGTAAATGAATTCACTGTAACTCTTTCTGACAGTCTGAATGCTGTCAAGGAATTCAGGTCGTTGCTTGAAAAGAATAAGATTCTTATTGAAAACTGTAAAATGTCCAGAAACAGCGATTCAACCATAACGCTTGATATAACAATCAAAAAAGCAAGAACAACATCGATGGATGAAATTCTTCTTATAGCCGAACAAAACGAACATATCATTTCGGTTGAAATATAAAAATAAGCTCTGCAATTCGTTATGAAATGCAGAGCTTTTTGTTTGAATGATTATTCTTCGTTCTTTTTTGTTTTGGCTTTTTTGGGAGCTGAAGAAGCCTTTGAGCTTCTTTCAATAAGAACAAGGATAAGACACCAGAATGCTGAAAGAAGAATGAAAAGAACGCAAAGAAGAATTGCGTTTTCCATTGCAAAGCTGAGAATTCCTCCGACAGCAGGTATGAATGAATTTACAAGACCGTAGCAGGAGGATGATGGAACAGAATAGGAATATCCTGCCGATGAAATGGGGCTGACGGTAAATGATGCATTGTCTTCGGAATATACGGAAACTGCAGTTATTCTCTGAATATCGCAACCACTCATACCCGAAGCTGGAACTGCGATAATGTTACCGACCTGATATTCATTAACATCGCATTTGTTTGAGATGATAAGGTCGCCTTCGGAAACCCCGAGCGATTCTATATCGTGGCTCATTGTATTGAAGCAGATTCCGCCGATATCCGTGCCGCCGTTATCAAGGAATATGGAAACAAAGCAACCCAGGATAAATGTTACAACAGTAACGCAGAGCATAACAATCGAAATGATTTTTCCTGCAAGGATTCCGCCGCTTTTTTTGGCTTTTTTGTTTTCGTTTTCAACAACAGCTTCGCCGTAATTCGCATCGGAGAAATCGAGGACTTCTTCATTCTGAGGTGCGCCAACGGGAGCATAAGGAGAAGGAGTCTGACCGATGGGAACAAGAGGTCTTGCTTTTTTCTTTTCGGGTTCTCCCATGGGAGTGTAGATAGGATTTTCCTGAACGGGAGCCGCAACGGGTTTGCTGAAATACTGAGCGCCGATTGTTTCGTCAGATTTTTTGACAGGCTCCGTTTTGCTTATTTCGGGAATAAGACTTTTGGTTTCTTTAATAACCGACTGGGTCTGACCTTTGACTGCGGAGATAAACTCAAGGTCAAGCTCGTCGATACTTTTAAGCTTGAACTGTTCCATAAAAATACTGCCTTTCAGAAATTATTTGATAAGATTGCGAAGAGATGCACTTTCGTTTGCAAGGCTTTCGGTGAGCTTTGCAATTTTTTCAAGGCTTTCGGCAATTGCGGCGTTACTGTTTACGGGTGAGGGTGCAGCACCGTTTGCCTTGAGAGATTTGTTTTCATCTGAAAGTGAACGGCAGATTTTCTTGAGTTTTTCATTGTTGGCTTCGGTTGCCTTGGCATATTCAAAAACCTTTTTGTATTCAGCCTTAAGAACTGTTATGTACTGCTCAACCTGTTCACAGTTGTAGCCGTTCTGAGCTTTTTGAAATAAATCTTTATTTTCCATATTATTCTGTCCTCCATATAATATATTTTATTCGTTAATAAATATATCACATTCAATCCGAAAATACAATAATTATTTGCAAATTTATGACCGAAATTATCAATATTAACAAAATTTGAATTTTTTGGAAAAAGAGTTGACAATATATAATCCGTGTGATAATGTATAGGTGTGATATCACAGATAGCACGGCAGAAGGGAGGAATGCCGATGATAGTAATTGATAAACAAAGCAGAATACCTGTTTATGAACAGATAAAAAATCAGATTATAACATTAATCAGACTCGGGGTTTATCCGCCTCATTCAAAATTGCCCTCGATAAGAAATGTTTCGTCGGACACATCGGTTAATGTCAACACCGTCAAAAAAGCATTTGCTGAGCTTGAAATGAACGGGGTTATATATTCTGTGCCGGGAACGGGATGTTTTGTCAGCGAGCAGGCATTGGGGGATGAAAAGCTTTATGAAAAAAACAAGCGTGAAATATCCGATTGCGTTCAGGTTGCAAAATCATTGGGAATTCCGCTTGAAGAAGTGATTGAACTTGTCAAATCCGTATACAGGGAGGATAGTTTATGATTGAAGTCAGAAGCGTAACCAAGAAATTCGGGGATTTTACGGCAATTGAAGATTTATCGTTGAATGTTGATAAATCATCGGTCTACGGTCTTGTAGGTTATAACGGCGCAGGAAAAACAACGCTTCTCAAGACCATAGCAGGTATTTATAAAGCGGACGGGGGAGAGGTTCTGATTGACGGAGTGAATTCATACGATTCCGCACGGGCAAAGAAAAAGATTTTCTTTGTTCCCGATGATATTTACTTCGAGGCGTATTCCACAATAGCAAAAATGGCTAAGTTTTACAGCGGCTATTATGAAAATTTCAGTTATAACCTTCTTGATAAACTCTGCGGAGTTTTCGGTCTTGATAAAAATGCAAAGCTGAATTCTTTTTCAAA
>JAZSAH010000115.1:0-4209 GCA_045601745.1 Acutalibacteraceae bacterium | reverse complement strand
GGTGTTCCCAAAACGTTACCTCCTGTTTTAAAATTCAAAATAACGCTGAAATAATTCAGCGCCGTTTTCAACATTAAAAAAGGGTATAGGCGGAGCATAAAGCTCCGCCTTGAATTTAAAGATTAACCGAAGTTTGTGTTGAGAAGCTTGATGCCGTCGATCTGAATATCGAAGTAAGGAGCTGAACGGAACTCGGATTCGTGGAAGTAACCGTCAGCGATAACCTCTGTATCAGCTTCAAAGTTTGCGTCTGTGTTAACGTCTGCAAGATATGATGCAAGGGGAGCGCCGTCCTTTGTGAATGCTGCGGTATCAAATACGTGGATTTCGCCGCTGATGAGCTTTGCCTTTGCGTCAGCAATAGCTTCTGCTGTGCCGGGAGCTGCAACTGCAGTGTTGATATCTGTAAGAACAACAGAGCCTGTTTCGAGTGTGCCTGTCCAGTCATCCTCGATGTCTGTGCCGTTCTTTGCGCATTCGATCATATGCTTGAAATAGGGTGTCCAGTCGATTCTTGAAGAAACGATGAAGGTGTTGGGGCAAGCTGCAAGAGTGCTGCCGTTATAGGAAACATTGGGGATACCTGCTGTTTCGCAAGCTGTGGGAGCGCCCATTGAGTCAGCGTGCTGGCTGATGAGTTTGCATCCGCCATTGATGAGAGCTGTTGCAGCTTCCTTTTCAAGAGCTTCGTCATACCATGAGCCTGTGAACTGAACATCCATTGTAACTGTGGGGCAAACTGACTTTGCGCCGAGATAGAATGATGTGTAGCCCGATTTAACTTCTGCATAAGGATATGCGCCTACATAACCCATCTTTGCTTCTTCGGCAGTGAATTTGCCTGCTTCGATCATTTCGTTGAGCTTCATGCCTGCTGCAACGCCTGCAAGGTATCTGCCTTCATAGATTGAAGCAAAAGCATTGCTGAAGTTTGCAAGACCTTCTGTGTGAGCTCTTGTGCCTGTTGCGTGGCAGAACTGAACATCGGGATATTTCTTTGCAACTTCGATAAGGAATCCTTCGTGGTTGAAGCTGTCAGCGAAGATAAGATTGCAGCCCTCGTCAACAAGGTCTTCTGCGGCTTCTTTGCATTCTGCGCTTTCGGGAATGTTCTTTTTCATAATGTACTCAACATCGAGTTCTTCACAAGCGGCAACTGCTGCATCGATGAAGTTCTTATCGTAGGTTGAGTTTTCGTCATGGAGGAAGATGAATCCGACTTTAAGGTCTGTCGAAACGGGATCGGTTGTTTCGCCGTTGTCGGGTGTATCTCCTGTGTTGCCGCAAGCCGCAAAGCCTAAAACAAGACCGAGGGCAAGCAGAATTGCGAGAATTTTTCTGAACTTCTTCATTTCTTTAACCTCCGTAAGAGTAAAATTTATCCAAAAATGACTTTTCCGTCATCTATGGCTTTGATAACTGCCAGAGATTCAACCCTGTAGCCGAGTGAACGAAGGGCATCTCCGCCGGGCTGGAACCCTTTTTCGATAACAATTCCGATGCCTTCAACCGATGCGCCTGCCTGATTAATTATATTGATAAGACCGTGAACAGCCTTTCCGTTTGCCATAAAATCATCTATAATAAGTATGCGGTCATCGGGACCTATGTAATCCTTGGAAATTCCGATTGTTGTGGTTACGCCTTTGGTGAAAGAATAAACGTCGGCTTTGTAAATGTTATCTCCGACATTTCTGTTTGCGCCTTTTTTGGCGAAAACAACCGGTACGGAAAAAAACTGTGCCGCAATGCAGGCGATGCCGATGCCGGATGCTTCAATCGTGACAATCTTATTTATCTTTTCAGAATCGAAAATTCTGCGGAACTCCTTACCTATTTCGCAAAGAAGATCTACATCAATCTGATGGTTGAGAAACATATCGACTTTGACAACGTCATTGCCGATTGCTTTGCCTTGTTCGGTTATTCTCTTTTTTAAAAGCTCCATATACTCACATCCGATAACATTATGTTTCAATTATAATAAACAAGCTTATAAAAATCAAGATTTATTTATAAAATATGACATATTTATTCAATATTATCATTTGACCTAAAGACCTCTGTATTGACTTTGAGGGAAATATAAAATATAATTGACTAAAGAAAATTCTGCTGACAGGGAGATATGTCATGGCTTTTATAAGCGTTTTTGAAGTTATCGGTCCGAATATGGTCGGACCTTCAAGTTCACATACTGCAGGCGCCGCATCGATTGCCCGTCTTGCGTGGAAAATGACACATGAAAAAATCAGGAGCGTGAAGTTCACTCTTTACGGCTCTTTTGCGCAGACATATAAGGGTCACGGTACGGACAGAGCGCTTCTTGGCGGTATGATGGGTTTTGAAACGGATGATGAAAGAATCCGTGACTCATTTGAAATTGCCGAAAAAGAGGGGATAGAATTCTCTTTTGTTGCCAACACAATTGAAACAGAAGTTCATCCCAATACCGTTGATATGGAAATCGAGGATGTAACAGGCAGAGTGCTGACAGTCAGAGGCGAATCAATCGGCGGCGGCAAGGTAAGACTGACACGAATAAACGGAGTAAAGGTTCTGTTTACGGGAGAATACCACTCGCTTATCGTTATACACAAAGACCATCCGGGTGTTATCTCAAAGGTAACGGCAAACCTCGGCGAATGCCATGTTAATATTGCATATCTTCGTGTGTACCGTGAAAACAAGGGCGGTATTGCCTATATGATTATCGAATCCGATGAAGAAATCACTCAGGATATCGTTGATAAAATAGAGCGCAATCCTTTTGTTAAGGATACCATGCTTATCAAGAAATAGGGGAGGGTGAAAAATGGATTTCAACACAGCGGAAGAAATGCTCGCTTTATGCGAAAAAGAAAATAAACCCATCTCCGAAATCATGCGTCTGAGAGAAATTATCTACGGTGAGGATGATGCAAAAACCGTTGATGCACGAATGAGGAAATCTCTCGGAATAATGAGAAACTCCGTTCATAAACCGCTTAATGAGGTTGTCCGTTCAATGGGCGGCATGATAGGCGGCGAAGCGGCAAAGCTTGAAAAACGCAGGGCAGAGGGCAAATCAATCTGCGGAAGCGTTCTCACCAAAGCGCTTATATATTCCCAGGCTGTTCTTGAAATGAATGCATCAATGGGCGTTATCGTTGCTGCACCAACAGCAGGCTCGGCAGGCGTTGTGCCGTCTGTTCTTTTTGCTCTTGAAGAGGAATTCAATCTGACAGAAGATGAGCTTATCAAAGGTCTTTTCACAGCAGGTGCAATCGGTTGTCTGCTCATGAAAAATGCATCTGTTTCAGGTGCGGAGGCAGGATGTCAGGCTGAAATCGGTTCTGCGGCTGCAATGGCTGCTGCTGCGGCAGTTGAAATGATGGGCGGAACTCCGGAACAGTGTCTTGATGCTGCAGCAATAACAATCGGAAATATGCTCGGTCTTGTCTGTGACCCGATTGCCGGACTGGTTGAAATGCCTTGTCAGAGCAGAAATGCGGCAGGTGCTTCCAATGCTCTCACAAGCGCAGAAATGGCTCTTGCAGGAATAAAATCCGCTGTTCCTTTCAGCGAAATGTCCGATGCGATGTATAGGGTCGGAAAAGGACTTCCCGCAGAGCTTCGTGAAACTGCACTCGGCGGATGTGCCGCAACTCCGACAGGCTGCGAATATAAATGCAAAATTTTCGGAAATTGCAGATAATATAATGAAGGGCGGGGGCTTGCTCCCGCCGTTTTTGTATCCCTGATAGTAATATTGGCTTCTTTTTTCACATATTATTTACTGATATGTTAGGGAGGGCTGATATTGAAAGGAATCGTTGAGCAAAGAGCTGTTGAGCTTGCCGAATATATAATCGAGAATAAAACAACCGTGCGTGCGGCAGCAAAAAAATTCGGCGTTTCAAAAAGCACGGTACATATGGATGTTTCTGAACGACTCAAAAAGCTTAATCCGTCGCTTTATATTGAGGTCAGAGAGATTCTTGATATAAATAAAGCTGAAAGACATATAAGGGGCGGACTTGCAACGAAACAAAAATTTTCAAATAACCTTTAAAATAATGTTGAATTTCAAAATGATGTATGATAAAATTATTCCGAAATCAAAGGAAAGGACTTGATTAAAATGAAGCAGCTTAAAATCGGCATCATCGGTGCCGGCAGAATCGGTTCCCTTCATGCAAAGTCGATAACATATAATGTTCCGACTGC